>NZ_OY781063.1:2801252-3112503 GCF_963676285.1 uncultured Sphaerochaeta sp. | reverse complement strand
GCGAGAAAGCTTTCGTCATCTTCTGCAAATGGTGAGGGCTCTTCACTCGTCTCATCTTCCACCATAAAGTGTCCAACCCTACTCTCATACTCGTTCTCGAAGGCCTGGGAGATATCAGCATCGGTTGCACTCCCGTCTTGGATCTTACCGATGATGGAAAGGCTATCGTCAGTTATCCGCTGAATCCTTTCCAACTCCCTTCCTTGTATCTCCAGCAGTTTCAGTTGCTCCCTCTCTGAGAGGGGAACCTGCTGTGAAGTCGATTGGAGAAGCTTTGCCGCAAAGTTTGCCATACGCTCTCCTCTCCTGATCCCAGCCTTCTCCCAAACTGCATAGGTTTCCTTCTCTTTCTGGATAAACACGAATGATTCACCAAGGAGATGCAGTGAAAGTACCGCAAGCTCCGATTCCACAATCATAAGTGGCGCGCCTGGGGGTATGGAGGCAAAGAACTTCTCCCTACCTTTCAATGTGTCAGATCGCCCTCTTGCATAGTGGGGGCTTTTCCCCTCCTGGTCGATAACACAAAGCACATAACGATTCCCGATGATATCAGCTCCAGCAAATCCTGTTTCACTTCCACTCATTTCTCCAGTCTAGCAGAGAACAATGCCGATACCAGTGCAGAAAGAAATCACGGCAATAGTTGCAAGATAGCCACCTGTGGTGCTACAGTGCAGTATGGCGACATTGATTACATCCCTGCAGAAGCACTTCCATGGTAGTGAGAGCTGTATCTGTATTACGGGAAGCGGGGGGAAAACCACTGCTTTGATACAGCTCGCCAATGCGTACGCAGCTGATATGAAGCGGGTCCTTGTCTCCACCACTACGAAAGTACTTTACCCTGAAGACAGGGACTATCACTGTGACCGCTACTTCTGGGATGAGGATGTATTCTCGTACTCATGCAAGAAAGGTGAGCGGGTTTTCTACGCAAGACGAGGTCCCATCAAGGCAGAAGCGCCTCCTCTCAAAGACCTCGAACGTTTGAAAGAACACTATGATGTGCTCTTGCTGGAAGCAGATGGAGCTCGCGGGATGGATCTTAAACTACATAGTGAGCGGGATCCAGTGGTACCGGAATTCACTACCGCTACCTTGGCAATTGCTTCTTTTTCCGTCTTCGGCAAGAAGCTCAGCGAACGCTGCTTCGGATGTGAATCGTTGCCTGACCGAATCATTGATGAAGAGACCTATGCCATGTTGCTAACTCATCCCGAAGGCATCCAGAAACGAATGAAGGGCACACGTGCTATACTTTTCAACCAGGCAGAGAGAGCCGACTGGAGCAAGATTGAGAGCATACAAAGATTATTCCCAGATCTGCCTTTGTTTTTCGGTTCACTCGAAGAAAACATTCTTATAGAAAGGAAAATACCATGAAGCATACCGTATTCGAAGCAGCAGCATACTTGAGTGAACACAAAGAGGACTTTGTGTATGCAACCATCATCAGGACTGAAGGATCCACCAGCAGAAACCAAGGGTCCATGGTCATTGATACAAAAGGAAGGATTACCGGGACTGTCGGGGGAGGAGAACTCGAGGCGTACGTACTCAGCCAGTCCCTCAATCTGATCAGCAATGATGAGTCACACCGCCATATACACTTCACAGTCCAGATGGATGACGAGGTAAGTGTAGGTGTTGTCTATCTTTTCCTCCTCCGCTGTACCACTGATGTTGAGCGGAAAGCCTTCATCGATTTCAGGCGCTGGGAGTCGTATGAGCTTGACCATGTCTTTGGTCTCCAGTTGCAGCCATCGGTGGCTTTGCTCGGACTCTGTGAGGGAGGAGCAACCATTGGGGATGTGCATCCCACATTCCTCAGCCACGCCCAGGAGGCACTCAACAAGAAAAGTACCACCCTGGTGGAAACAGGCTCATGGACCTGTCATCTCAGTCTCCCGGTGAACTACCATAACCTCCTCTTGATCGGTGGAGGGCATGTAAACCAGGCAATCGCTGAACTCGCCCACTTTGTGGGAATTCCCACCCAGGTGGTTGAGACACGTGAAGACTTTGCCACGGAAGATCTCTTTACCTTCTCAAAGAAACGTGAGGTTGCCCCAACCCTTGCTGAAGCACTGAACAATATTGAAACCAATGAGTATACAGCTTGTATTATCGCGAGCCATGCCTTTGGCCCTGAAACCACCAAATTGCTCCTTGAAAGGAATATTGCCTATCTTGGGGTGCTGGGTTCCAGGCACAAGGCAAAGAAGTTGCTTGCTTCCCTCACCCTTGACCAAAATGATCTGAAGCGATTGCACTGTCCAATTGGACTGGATATCGGCACAGAAACCCCTCAGGAGATTGCGCTCTCCGTACTGAGTGAGGTGATGAAGGTTTTCAACAACCGCAGTGGGCAGAGTCTCAAGCACAAGGCAAACAAGATGATCGTGGTCAGAGGAGGAGGCGACCTTGCTACAGGGGTCATTCTCCGTCTCTTCAGAGCCGGGTATTATGTTCTGGTACTGGAAACTGAACAGCCAACGGTTATCAGGAGAACTGTCAGTATCGCACAGGCAATGTACAGCAATACGATAACCATAGAGGGAGTGAAAGCATCCCGTTGCAATGACCTGAAGGATGCCTATGCAAAGATGGATGCAGGCATCATACCTGTCCTGGCAGACCCGGAGGGAGAACAGATAAAGAGAGTAAAACCGGTCTGTGTTGTGGATGCCATTATGGCCAAGAAGAATATCGGCACCACAATCACCGACGCTCCGCTGCTAATCGCCCTTGGTCCTGGGTTTGTGGCAAAACAGGATTGTGACCTGGTCATTGAGACCATGAGAGGACATAGCCTAGCCAGAATCCTGAATGAAGGATCAGCAATGCCCAATACCGGAACCCCAGGGATCATCGGAGGGTATGGCAAAGAGCGAGTGCTCCACAGCCCTGCAGAGGGAGTCTTCTACAGTGACCACCAGATCGGTGATTTGGTCAAGCAAGGTGAGGTGATTGCCAAGGTTGGTGAGGTCGATGTCATTGCAACCATCGACGGAAAACTCAGAGGATTGCTGAACAATGGACTGGAAGTTCCCGAGCACTTCAAGATTGCTGATATCGACCCCCGTGGTGAGCATGCTGACCATACCACGGTAAGTGAGAAAGCCATGGCAATCGGAGGTGCTGTTTTGGAAGCCGTAGATGGATTCCTCAGCAGAGCCTAAGACGATACAAGAGGGACCACACCCGGCTCTGGATAGAGTCAGGTGTGGCATTCTTTCCATTATTCATTACTATCTGCAATGGATATTTTGTCTTCAATCCGTTAGTATGAAGTAAACACACCGTCCTTGCCAGGAGGAACCATGGATAGGCAACACTACTACACACAACTACTCAGCGCATTGAAACATGATATCGTCGAGCGCAGGACTATAGTACAGGGTCCCTATACAGGGGATGAGGCGATTCTACAGAACAATCAGGTCATCGCCAGCCTTGGGAGAGGCGAGCATAACTGGGATGATCCCAGTCTTCTCAGGGAACGTCTTTCCAGCGATGTGCATCTGGTCATCTTTGGCGGTGGTCATATTGCCCTCGATCTCTACCATCTTGCAATAGATCTTGCCTTACGGGTCACGATCGTCGACGACCGCCCAGAATTCTGCAATCAGGAACGATTTCCTCTGGCTACCTGTCACTGTGCCCCGTTTGAAGAGGTTCTCGAAAGGCCTCAATCCTGGATCAGGCCGTACTTCATCATCACCACAAGAGGGCATGCATTTGATAGGCTCTGCCTGGAAAAAACACTGCGCCTACCCCACTCCTACATCGGTATGATCGGTAGCAAGAAGAAGGTTGCAAACACCTTTGATGCTTTACGCAATGCAAACTACAGTGAAGCAGAACTTGCTTCTGTGAAAGCTCCCATCGGGCTTGATATCGGGGCAGTTACTTCCTCGGAGATTGCTCTCTCCATTCTTGCGCAGGTTATCAGCGAATACCGCAAGAAGGAACAAGCGGTCAGGATTGATGAACAGCTGCTTGCCCGCCAGGCAACCGGCGAGCGCCACATTCTCGTCCGTGTAGTGGAAAAACATGGTTCAACCCCATGTGAAGTCGGTTTCCAGCTAGCCCTGTTTGCTGACAGGACCTTGATGGGAACAGTAGGTGGTGGGGAGATTGAGGCAAGGGCAATCAAAGAGGCACAACAAATGCTCATGGATGCCCAGATGCAAGACCATACGGTAGGCTACGATTTGAGCAATGAGCGTGCCGGCAGTATCGGGATGATCTGCGGAGGCATGGCAACACTGCTGTTTCAGCGCAGATGATACCCTTCCCCTACCATCTCATAGGCAAATAACTGCGAGGCTTGTTCCTCATCATATGCAAAGTCCCAGCACCCCATCCTATGGAAAGTGGTGCCACCAAACCCTTTCTTGAAGGTATAGAGGCCACTCATCGGGTGGTCCATTCCTCCCGTTGGGGATACACCGAAGAGGTCGTACTCTGTGCATCCCCATCTCTTCGCCAACTGAATCGCATGCCACTGCAAGGCATAGGTACTCATGGAGTTCCTCATCTTGGAGGAAGAGGCACCATAGAGATAGGTTGCACGGCGCGCTGAACGGCTGAGGAACATTGCACTCAATGGCTGACCATCAAAGAAAGCCATCAGGAGTACAATCTCAGCTCCTTCATCTTCAGCGTTGTACAATGCATCAAAATACGAGCGGTCGTGCAACGTTATCCGGTTTCTCTCACAGGTCTCCTCATACAGAGAGTAGAAGGTATCCAGGTGGTCTCTCCCGACCAGGCGGACCTCTACTCCTTTTCGTTGTGCAAGACGGATATTGTAACGGGTTTTATGGTGCATTCGGGCAAGTATCTGCTCTTCACTCCCCAGCAGATTCACGAACATGGTATCACTGGGAAGCTGGTTCGAGACTGCTTTTCTTAGCTTCTTGTTGTTTGTACCCCAATTGAGCCGAAGATTCTGCAGGGAGAGGGAAATATCATCATCCTCTTCCCAGATCGATTGCCAAGGGAGGTCGTAGCGAAGCAGGAGACAATGGGAAGGCAGTTTTTCACGAAGATTCATGGAAAGCTCTTCCAAAAAGGGTCCCATCTTCTCCTCATCAGGATTCAGCACTGGCCCATAGGGGACATATCCGATACTTTGGTGCCGATTTACCGGGATCAACTGTACAAGGATGTCATCCAGGACATACGATGAGCCTGGTTTCCCATAGAGTTCAGAAAGCGGTGTTTTTATGTCAAATGCTTTGGTGTGGTATCCTTGGCTCTCCTTTACTTGAGACCAGAAATACGATTGATGTAACAGAGGTGTATCATAGAGACCAGCAGGATCTTTTTCCTGCACCGTGAGATTCATTTCAAACTCCATTCTTAAATAGTCAAAGAAAACCATACCACAGAAAGAAAAAAGGGGGAAGGGAGATAAAATGTGAAGAAAGTATGAATACCGTACACTTCTCTTGTCTTGCTTGAACCAACGTTGGTAGAATCAAGTGAGGAAAATTATGCAATACAAAAGCATTCGTGCGCGTTTGGCGTTGACTACCTTTCTTGTTCTGGTGTGTTCCCTCTTTGGCAGTATGTGGATTGCAAACCGCTCATTCGCCACTACCATCAGGGAAACAACCTACGCAGAGCTCTCTGCCAAGGCAGAATATCTGGCAACCCTCTCCAAGAACTCATCAGAACCATGGATGACAGAACATTTTGACTCGTATGCGGCTTCCACTGCAACCAGGATTACCATCATCAACAGAGAAGGCGCTGTTCTCTTTGACTCTGACTATGCCGCGGAGACGTTGAACAACCACCTCTATAGAGAGGAAGTACAAGCAGCTTTAAAAAATGGAAGTGCTTCCAGTGAACGGAGGAGCAGCACCCAGAATCTTCCCGTCCTCTATTGGGCAGTAGCATTGGAAGACCATCCCACCATTGCCATACTGAGAGTCTCCAAGACACTAAACCAACTCTCTGGATACCAGAGAACCTACCAAAGTCTCTTCTTCAGAGGACTTGGTGTGCTGGTGCTCTTTTTCCTGCTTCTTACCTTCTTCGTCATTACCATGATCACGCGCCCACTCGACCGATTGAAGGGCTTGGCACGCAAATATGCAACAGGAGACCTCCAAGCAAGAATCCATCTCTCCTCCCCCCAGGAACTCGCTGAACTCGCTCATACCATGGAAGAGATGGCCCAAGAGATCCAGGAAAAAATTTCTCAGGTTGAGTTCGGCAAGAACCAAGTAGAAGCCATTCTCAACAGCCTCAGTGAAGGAATCCTTCTCCTCGACCGGAACCTGAACATCAAAGTAGCAAACAGGGAGGCCCACTTGCTCTTCACTGACCAGAGGGACTCGGTCCTCGACAAGAATCTTTCCCAGCTTATCAGTTCCAACGAAGTGCGTACTCTCTGCAATGCAACATTGAGGGATGGAGAAGAGAGGGAACTCACCATCGAACAGTATGGACATCTTTTTGGGCATACTGCACGAATTGCAGGAAAACAACAGGTGCGGGAGCTGAGGATGCTCACCTGTGCTGTCCGATCATCTGAGGGATTCATCAACTCAGTGGTACTCTCCATAAATGACATGACAGAGTTAAAACGCCTTGAGCAAATCCGTAAGGATTTTGTGGCCAATGTAAGCCATGAACTCAAAACCCCCATTACCTCAATCGCTGGATTTGCCGAAGCACTGACAGAGACGCAGAATCCAGAGGAGATTACCCACTTCTCAAAGATCATCAGCAGACAAGCAAACAGAATGAGACAACTTGTTGAGGATTTGTTATTGCTCAGTAGCCTTGAGCAAGAACAGCACAAAGCTTCCATGAGCTGGACTACCCTGGAGCAAATCATAGGGGAAACAGAAGAAGCTTGTTCCTATCGCTATGAGGAACGTGGCAGTAGCCTGCACATCGCCTCGGACAATCCAGATAATCTCCTGCTCTATGTCAATGAAAATCTGATCGCCCAGGCTTTGACAAACTTGGTGATCAATGCATTGAACTACTCTGAAGCAGGGTCCAAGGTCCATCTCTCGGCAACCGTACGTGAAGACCAGATTGTCTTCAGCGTCAAGGATCATGGTATTGGTATCCCAAAAGATGTCCAGGACAGGATTTTTGAGCGGTTCTACCGAGTTGATGCAGCAAGAAGCAGGAGCCAGGGAGGAACCGGTCTGGGTCTTTCCATCGTGAAACATATCGTCAATGTACACGGGGGAAAACTCTCACTTGAGAGTGAGCTGAGAAAGGGAAGCACCTTTATCATCACACTCCCGAGGATGGGTGGAAACCTGAAAGACCTGCAAAAACGAAGCGAAGAACTCTACCAAAGACGCTAAAAAACATTCCCCCCCTTTACGGGAAGGATGTTGAAGAGTGATTTCTCTTGGAGTTTTCTATTCTGTCTTTTTAGGTCCGTTCAGCTTTGGTCGTTGCCCCTTGTCCATGTAGACAATCCATCGGCATATGGTAGTCACATGGTCCCCATATCGCTCCATCTCCTTCGTCAGGTAAAAGAGATTGAGTATACGTTCCATCTCAGCCTCTGTCTCTGGTCTGAGAGCAAACAGATCAGCATTCAAGGCATCCCGCTCTGCATCCATCTTGTCGTCAAGGGATGCAACCTCGATTGCCTTCTCTGCCTTCACATCAATGAAGGCTTCAACAACCTTGCGGGTCATGGCAGCACCGAGCAGTGCCATTTCGCTGATACGCTCTACGAACGGGATGAACATTGCTTCCTCTTCACTACTTGCCATCTTTGCCATATGCGCAGCATGGTCACCCATTCTCTCCAAGCTGGATACAATCTTGATCCCTGCAATGATATGACGCATATAATGTCCATAAGGAGTCTCACTTACCAGAAGTCGCACCGCATCGTTTTCCACCATCTCCTGCAGCTGGTCGATGAACCAGTCGTTGGCTATGACTTTCCTTGCGAGTTCCACATCGTGGTTTCGAAACGCATATTGTGCCTGGTAGATTGCTTCCTCCACCCTATTTACCATTTGAATGAGCATTTCTTGGAAGAATTGCATCTTCTCATCAAGCTTACTGATTGTTTGGTCCATGATTTCCTCCTCTTTGGATCAACCGAACTTACCGGAGATGTACTCTTCCGTCTTTTTATGTGCCGGGTTGAGGAACAGCTGCTCAGTGGGAGCATACTCTTCCAGATAGCCCGTCCGCTTCTCATCAACCATGAAGAATGCGGTATGGTCTGAAACACGTGATGCCTGACCCATATTATGGGTGACAATAACAATTGTGTAATATTTCTTCAGCTCGAGGATCAGCTCCTCAATACGACCTGTTGCGATAGGATCGAGTGCTGAGGCCGGTTCATCCATCAGGATCACCTCAGGCTGTACAGCCAGGGTCCTTGCAATACAAAGACGCTGTTGCTGTCCTCCACTGAGTCGAAGGGCATTTTGCTTGAGCTTATCCTTGACCTCATCCCAGAGAGCCGCCTTCTGCAGGCTGGTCTCCACCAGTTCGTCATAATCCCCTTTGAACCCATTGATTTTTGCACCCCAGGTAATATTCTCATAAATTGATTTGGGAAATGGATTGGGTTTCTGGAACACCATGCCGATGCTTCTTCTGATCAGAACCGGGTCAACATCCTTCGCATAGAGATCATGGCCATGGAACAGTACATTACCATCAATCGTTGCCCCCCTGATCATATCATTCATTCGGTTGATGCTTCTCAGTACGGTACTCTTCCCACATCCTGAAGGTCCAATGAATGCAGTAACCTGTTTCTCATAAATGGGAAGGGAAGCATCCTTTACTGCATGGAAATTGCCGTAACGGATATTCACATTCTCCAGGGTTATGATTTCCTGTTTCGTATCTGGTTCTGAATTCCCTAGGAACTCAAAACTTTCTGCTTCTGTTGCTTGCATTACTTTCATGCTGCCATCCTCTTTTTCTTGGCGAGTTTGTCTCTGAGATAGATTGCCCCGCTGTTCAACACAAGCAGAAGTACCAACAAGACAATGATGGCTGCTGCTGCAATATTGCGGTATGAACCTTGGGGACGAGCCGACCACTGGTAGATCTGAATCGGCAAGGTCGTGAATTTCGAGAAGATGCTTGAAGGGTCAACGCTGATAAACGTTGATGCACCAATGACCACCAGAGGTGCAGTCTCTCCCAAAGCCCTGGAGAGAGCAAGAATCGTTCCCGTCAAGATCCTGTCAAAACTGACGGGAAGCACCTGGCTCCAGATGGTCTGCCACTTTGTTGCTCCCACCCCGTAGCTGCTCATCCTCAATGAATCGGGAACGCCCTTGAGGGCTTCCTGGGTGTTGATGATAATGATAGGGAGCACCAACAGCCCCAAGGTAAGTCCTCCACTGAGAATAGTCCTGCCATTGGCAGTGGTGTCGGCAACCGCACTGAGGAATGCTCCACTGGTCACCCCTTCCATCGCCCTTACAAATACGGCCAATCCCAGGAGCCCATAAATAATGGAAGGTACTGCACTGAGGTTGAAGATGTTGAGCTGCAACATACGATTCAGTTTTGTATCCTCTGCATACTCTTCCAGATAGATGGCTGACCCAACCCCGATGGGGAAAGCCAGCAAGAAGGTAATGGCGATAATCCAGAGAGAACCAAGAAGCGCAGTGCGAATACCAGCATTGAGGGGATTGGCACTTTGGTCGTTGGTAAGAAAATCAGGGGTTATCCAGCTCTTGAAGATCAGGTACGAATCTTCCTGACCTGCTAGGAAGGCACCAATCTCATCCTGTTTGGTGATCGAGCCCCAAAGACCCCAGCTCCTGAGAACGATCGGCTTGATGATATATTGCTCTATCAAAGCACGTAGCTCGCGATCGGAACGTTCGGTTATCGGCTTCTCATACTCCACCCTTCTCAGTATGCCGCTGGAGAGATTGTTCCTTGCTGTCTCCTCCAATTGAGACCGAGAGAACTCCTTCAAAGACGAGGCCCCACTGATCAACTCTGAAATATTCACCTCGTTTCTGATGACTGCATACCCAAAAATGGAATCAATCACCGATACGAGCAACAACAGCAGAAACAAGACTGCTACTGCTGTAGCAAAGATAAATATCACTTTCCAGAACATCGATAAGCGAGCACGTTTCTGCATCAAGAGCAGGCTCTCTGCCTTGGTGCCAAACATCGATTCTGTCTGCATATTATTCATACTCCTGATAGAAAAGGTCTGAAACTTTTCTAGAGATAAGATTCAGCGTGAAGGTGATGACGAACAACACCAACCCAAGTGCAAAAATACTGTTGTAATCAACCGAGTTGTAGCTGACATCCCCACCACTGATCCTTACGATGTATCCCGTAATGGTTTCAGCAGCCTCAAAGGGATTGAACGTCATATTCGGCCCAGCCCCAGCTGCCAAGGCAACAATCATGGTCTCTCCGATAGCTCTGGAGAGAGCAAGGAGGAATGTTGCACTAAGCCCGCTCAAGGCCGCAGGAAGCACAACACGGAACGTGGTCTCTATCGGGGTCCCGCCAAGAGCAAGACCTGCAAGGCGTAACTCCTGGGGGACTGCCGAGATGGCATCCTCGGCCATGGTGGCGATCATGGGAAGTACAAGAATCCCAATAACCAAACCTGCACTTGCCGTATTGTAAATCTCCACTGTCTCCTGACCAAACATGGAGCGAAGCAGCGGGGTCATGAAGGTAAGGGCAAAATAGCCATATACTATGGTTGGGATTCCTGCCAACACCTCAAGAATCGGCTTGAGTCTACCCCTGACCTTGTCAGATGCATACTCCGCCAGATAGATTGCCACAAACAGCCCAAGGGGTATGGCGAACAACATGGCGATAACACTCGTCATGATGGTTGCATTCAGCAAGGGGAGAAAACCAAACAACCCGATCATGGGTTGCCAGGTCTTCCCGGTAAAAAATTCGACCAAGGTGACCTCAGGGTCAGAGAAAAAGAGAAAGGACTCGCGAATGAGGATCACCGCAATCCCAACCGTGATCATGATGGAGAACAGTGCAAACAGGAACAGGATGGTTTCAATAATCCGCTCATGCAGCCTATGTTTCTTTCCAAAAGGATGGGTGATATGCCTTTGTGTCATACTTGTATATCCTAGTTTTTGATGGGAATTGGCCGCACCAAACAGATGCGGCCAACCTTGATCCGTGGTGTGTTAATAGGCACCCTGGGTAGCGTCCAACCAAGCCTGGCGAGCCTTATTCAGCTCATCCTCATTGGCAGGGAAGTAACCTACGCCTACAACCTCTTCATTGACATAACTGAGGTAGAAGTCCAGGAAAGCTGCAACCTGTGGTTTGCTCTTCATGATCTCGGCATCACTGTACAGGAAGAGAGGTCTGGCCAAGGGATAGGAGTTGTTGTCCACATTCGCCTTGCTTGCTTCAATTCCGTTGATGCTGAGAATATTGAGAGAGTCTTCATTCTCACTGTAGTATGCATAGCCGAAGAACCCGATTGCATAGGGACTGCCCTTGATACCCTGTACCAGGATGTTGTCATCCTCACTGAGCTGCAGGTGACCAGCAGAGAGCATTGGTTCAGGATTCTTGTCAAACACTTCCTCAGAGAAGTAGTCGAAGGTACCACTGTCGGTTCCAGGGATAAAGCGCTGGATCGGCTCGGCAGGATAGGCAGGATTGATGTCAGACCATAACTTGGCGGTACTAAAAATCTTACCAAGCTCTTCCATGGTTGCATCCTTCAGGAAGGTGTTTTCCTTGCTTACAACCACTGCAAGTGCATCGGTACCAACCCTGAACTCAATGGGGTTTCTGCCAATCTTCTTTGCATCCTCAATCTCGCTTGCCTTGATACCACGGCTTGCATTTGAGATGTCGGTCTCACCGGATACGGTGAAGCGCTCAAATCCTGCACCACTTCCGATTGAGTCAATGGTGATAACACCGCTGTACCCTTCTTCCTTGAACCTTTCGGCCATACGCTCAGAAAGGGGATAAACGGTGGAACTTCCAGCGGTGATGATATTCCCGCTGACCTTCAGGGGGTTTACCCCAGGAAGACCTTCAACTTCAGGCCCTTCAATCCAACTGAAGGAGCTTGTTGCAACATTCTCTGATTCACTCTTCCCCGCTGCACCGAGTGAAGCCAGGGTGATAACCATCAGGACGATAATACTCAATCTTTTCATTGTTTCCTCCATATTTAGAAACATTGTTGGGCACACCCTACAGCTAATATGTGAGAAAAGTGTTTAGAGACCATGAATAGTCTGTTATGTTTTTCTCTCCTCCCCTTTCCTCTTTCTCCGAACCTTGGTACCTTTAGAAGAAAGGAGGGTCTATGGCAAAGAAGCTTCACTTCTATCGTTGCCCCATCTGCCATTCAATGGTTGATTTGGTATATGACGAGGGGCACTCCTTGCATTGTTGTGAAACAGAGATGCAACTCCTGAAACCCAGGACCGCAGACGAGAGAGACGCAAACCATGAAATAGTACTTACGCACCGAGGGGACCTGCTCTACGTAAAAGTGGGCAGTAAACCGCATCCCCAGAGTGATGATCATCAGGTTACCACCATATTCTTGGTGACCAAACACCATACCCGGCGCCATGACATACGCAAGGGGACTCCTGCCTCTGCGGTATTCACCGATACTGACCATGGAGATGTATATGCCTACTGCAACAAAGAAGGATTATTCAAAGTCTCATTCTAGGAAGTTGCTTGTCGTGATCGACATGCAAAAGGATTTCGTCTCGGGGAGCCTCGGCACTGTTGAGGCACAAGCGGTGGTTGATAAGGTGGTCGCAAAAGTGATTGGTCACCAGGGATCTCTTGCCTATACCTTGGACACCCATGAGGCAGACTATTTGGAAACCAGTGAAGGGAAACACCTTCCTGTCCCTCACTGCATCAAGGGGGAAGAAGGGCATCAATTGGTAGACCAGCTCAAAGAGCCTCTGAAAGATGCAATGGTCTTTGAAAAACCCACCTTCGGGTCAGTTGAGCTTGCAACATACATCGCAGGAGACGAGACAATCACGGAAGTGGAGTTGGTGGGCGTATGCACTGACATCTGTGTGGTCTCCAATGCCCTCTTGATCAAGGCAATGAGACCGGAGATACCAGTCCTCGTTGATGCAAGTTGTTGCGCTGGAACAACCCCCGGCAACCATCAGGCAGCACTGGAGACGATGCATTCGTGCCAAATCGAGGTTTTTTCTTGAGTAGGTCATAGACAAAGAGCATCTGGACTTGTAGGATACGGTGTACAGACACTTTACTAAGGAGGCTGCTCATGGAACAGTCCTTATCGTATGTTCTGGTTACCCCATATACCGTAGCAAAAAGTCGCACCGGCGGGGTGCTTTCCAGACTTCTCTCCCGCATATCCCTTGAGCTTGTAGGAGCTCAGATGATTGCAATGGATCAGACCATTACCGAGGAATATGCATCGATTATCAAGACTAGGGAAAAGGATGAGGGAGCAAACATCTCAAACCTTCTTTCCTCCTACATAGAACAGAACCTAGGACCCACCGGTGGAGTCAAACACCGATCCTTGTTGCTTCTATTCAAAGGGGAACATCCCTGTGAGGAACTTACCAAAGTGGTGGGATCCTTCCAGAAGGAAGCCCGCTTGGTGGAAAATGTTACTGGGATGTCAATCCGTGACACCTATGCTGATCTTATCTATACTGATGAGAAAGAGAGCGATGTTCTTTATTTTGAACCTGCAGTCATCACTGCTCAAAGCCAGAATGAAGCTGACCAAACGCTCGCCCTATTTGGTGCCTGGTTGCCAGGAAAAAACAACATCGTCAAGAACAGACCTGATGAATATTATGAGAAGGCCCAGCGAACACTGGTCATCATCAAGCCAGATAACTGGAAGTATGCTTCCAGCCGCCCCGGCATGATCATAGACATGTTCAGTCGCAGTGGACTTCGCATCGTGGGCATCAAGGTACTGAAGATGTCCGTTGCCCAGGCTCTGCAGTTCTACGGCCCGACCAAGGAAGGCTTGAAAGCCAAACTTGCTCCCATCTATGGTATGCAAGCGAGGGAACTCCTGGAAGGTGAATTCAATGTACTGCTGGGAGATCAGCTCCAGAATATCCTGACCAACAGCTTCGGCGATATGTACAGTGAAGAACAGTTCGAACGTATTGTAGAGTTCATGGCCGGTATAAAGCCGAGTGAATGCAAGGCTGAGGATCTAGACAAGCCAGGACTGGTAAAATGCATGGTCCTGATCTATGAAGGCGTTGATGCCGTGAGTAAGATCAGAACAATCCTCGGTGCCACAGACCCGAACAAGGCCCTTGCTGGAACCATCCGAAGAGAATTCGGCTCCAATATCCGCGTCAATGCTGCACACGCTTCTGACTCACCGGAGAATGCCCAACGAGAGATGGGTGTATTGGAAGCTGAAGAGAACTTCAACGCCACCCTTATCAAGGGATATCTCGAATCTAGAGCAACCGCTTCTCCCCGCTAAGGGACCTGAGGTGTGTTGCGTCTTGGGTCACTTCCAAGGTCCCAAGATACTTGCCATCCATGCTACGCACTGCGTAGTACTGGATGTGGACAAATGCTCCCCTTACAACCAGATAGAACTCCGCAGAATCCTCCCTTCCTTCTTTGAAGGAACTGAGGATTTCCTCGACCGTGGACACGCTCTTTGGAGGATGGCAGTTCTGCACCAACCTTCCAATTACCTGTGGACTACGGGGAAAGATTCGATGTGGTGGATCAGAGTAGAACTTGACCCTGTCATCGGCCCCTATGAAAGCAACATCGAGTGGAAGGAGGCGGAAGATCAACTCCAACTGTTCGAATGTGAGGGCCCCCGTCCTACAAGAAAAGAGTGCATCAGCAAGGGCACTATCCATACGCTTTTCGCTATGCTCGCCTAGAGCACGATATGCAACCGGATAGAGTATATATGTCTCCCTATACCGCAATATTTCCATGTTGAAATAGAAGTTGCTGAACAATTTCCAGAAGGATGCCATATCATTACCTTCATAGGCTTGAGTCTGCTTCTTCAGTTCAAGGGCTGTATTCTGGATAGCCCAGATAAGCTTCACGCAGCTATGGTCATTGCTGGTTTGCTCAAAAAGGGGAAATAGCTCATTCTGCAACCGCTCATAGTGCTTTTGTAGCAGGTCAAACGCGGAAAGAACTTCCTGTATGCCTGAAACATCACTACATCCTTCCTTCTTCAGCTGAATGCTGAGTTGCTGCAAGGAAGAGGACACCTTCGCGATTTCAACATTCTCCTCAACCAAGGATGTAAGCAGTACATTGTCCTGGTAATCTGGAAGCGTAGCACTCTCCAAGCCCTTACCCACTGAACGGATGAACCTTGCCACTGGAATGGTATAGGACTCAATATCCTCTGCCTTGCTGAGGAGTTCATCCAATGCCGCATTCGTCTCATATGCGGTGGCTGTTTCCAATACATCACGATAGGATTCATAGGTTTCCTTGTCTGTAGTTCCCTCACTGAGAATCTGGAAGTACTCAATAAGACGTGAAGTACGCTTGTCATGATTATGCATTAGTTCCATGTGCTGACTCCTCTCCAGCAGTTTGGAACAAACTCTGCTGTATGGCAAGCAGGATTTGTGCAACTTTCATGGGGTGAGCCTCTTCTAAGTAGACAGATTCGGGATTATGCTCAGATTGGAATCACAGAAATCTCGGGGGCTTGGTACTTGTACTTCCCTGTCCTGCAATCTGTACCAACACCCACCAAACATGGGGGTTATCAATGAACAAGGTACTAAGAATCGGTATTGGAGTTATTGTGCTTTCCCTGTTGTTTCTTGGCTGTACCTCTGCCTCTCTTTCTTTCTCAAGCGGTATTCCAGAGATCCAATTAGGGTATGACCATGGTGCATTCATTGAAGCACTTACCTTCGTACCCAATGTAGAGCCATGGCTGATGAGTGGGGACATGTTCAGCGAACGGGTCGGTGATATCTTTACACTCGACTTGCCACCGGGAGGGTCCGATCTTGCAATCTGGGGAACCGGGGTGTATACCGGTGATAGCAATGTAGGAACGGCTGCTGTACACAGTGGACTGATAACGTTCGAGGAAGGCGGCAGGGTATACTTCAAGATACTTGAAGGCCGCTCGTACTACAGAGGAAGTACACAAAAGGGAGTTACATCAATCACCTATGGTTCCTGGCCACTCAGCTTTGTCTTTACCGACAAGAAAGGTAATCTTCTTGAAAAAGACATACTGGAAGAGTATGTCATAGACTGGCAGACAAATGCTGATTTCCTCAATCTGTTTGTAGGGGAAGAAGTGACTGTCTCTCTCCCCCCAGGAGGAACGGAGGAGACCATCTGGGGATCGGGGCCTTACAGTAGTGACAGCCCGATTGGAACAGCAGCTGTCCATGCAGGAAAAATCACTTTTGAAGATGGAGGAGAGGTGACCATCCAATTCATAGGGGAAGCTCCTCGATTCAATGGGTCCACCAAACATGGCGTTACTTCAGAGTCCTTTAACGATCAAATGGAGGCTTATATATTCCTCTAAGGTAAAGGGATTCACCATTCACTTCTTGTCAACTCCTGCACACTGGGGTACAGTACGTGCAGGAGTTCAGCATGAAAATTGACAAGAAAGCCTTACATTTTGCCCTGCTTTTTTTCCCTATAGGGCTTCTCTGTGCCTGGTATCTGGCATATACGAACAGTACTGTAGCTGCAAACCTTGGTGTGGAAGTCTCACTCCCTCTGCTTCTACTGGCCACCTTTATCCAAGTTGCCTTGGTATATACGCTTCTGCTAGCCTACCTTGGACACCAACTTGCCCGGAAGGTTGGACTGCTTCGCCCCCTCACCTTCGAGAAAACACTTGCAGGAAAGGCGATCCTCCTCGGACTCCTCTCTGCACTGGTCATGCTCAGTGATTACTTTGTGTTTGCTCCACACATTCCCCAGGTCCAGGCCTCATACTCCCCTGAATCCTTCAGCTTTGTTGCGCTCCTCTTTTCCATGCTTTATGGAGGTATCCTGGAAGAGATCATGCTTCGATTGTTCTTCCTCTCACTCCTGGTCTTCATACTCGACCTGTTGTTTGGAAGGACGAGGCAAGGACTGGAAATCCCAAAAGCCTACTATCATATTGCGAATCTGGTTGCTGCAATACTGTTTGCGCTTGGTCATCTACCGGCAACACAAGCGGCCTTCGGAGCCTTGAGTGGTATGTTGGTACTCAGAAGCCTCGTACTCAACGGAGTATTGGGATACCTCTTTGGGTGGGTCTATCTAAAAATGGGAATCCAATATGCCATGACCACACATGCCCTGACGCATCTTTTCTTCCAAGGTATTCTCTTTATCTTCATCTTCTAGAGAAAACAGCGAGGAGTGTCGTCGCTCAGCAACTGCCCATACTCACTGGTCTCCAGCGGTTGGCTGTAGAAGTAGCCCTGTACAGCGTCGCAGCCCATGGAAGCCAGCATCCTTGCTTGTTCTTCACTCTCCACACCTTCAGCAATAGAGGTAATCCCAAGATCTTTCGCCATGGCAATGACATGCTGGATAACAACCCTTCCCTGTTCATTGGTTGTAAGGTCGGTGAAAAAGCCTTGGTCCATCTTGATTACATCAATCTGTACATCCTTGAGCATGGTAAGGGAAGAGTACCCTGAACCGAAATCATCAAGGGAGACCAAGAACCCTTGGCTTCTCAGCGATTTCAGAACAGATGATAGATGGGTAAGGTCATGAAGGAACAAGGTCTCCGTCAACTCGAACTCCATGAGTTTGTGGTCGATGCCATAGTGGTCAACCAATGCTACCAGGCTCTCCTCGTAGTTCGTGACAAAGAGATGTGCCCTTGACTGGTTGACCGAGATAGGCAGAAGGGGTTTGCCCTCACCCTTCCATTGGACAAACAGCTTACACACAAGCTTCAGGACATACATGTCCAATGCGATAAGGAGATTATGTTTCTCAAGAAGTGGAATGAATTGTGAGGGCATCAACAATCCTCTGGTTGGATGCTTCCATCTGACCAGGGCTTCCCCACCAATAAGAGATCCAGTAGAAAAGGAGTATTTCGGTTGTATCTGGATGAAAAATTCCCCAGCTGAAAGAGCCTTGTTGAAAACATGCTCCAACTCACTCTCTTCAAGAAGCTGGTCTTTGAGCGCTTCCTCATAGAAGAGATACCAACCTTGTTTCGCTTCCTTCAATGCTGAGAGAGCAAACAGCGCTCGGTTGATGTATGAACTGATCTCCTGATTCGGCTCCTCAACCAGTGAGATACCAATGAGAATTTCCAACTGGAAAAGGGAAGCTTTGGGAAAAGAGAAATGGCGCAACTCTTCCTCGATGATGGTAATTCTCCGCTGCAAGGCTGCCCGTTCACGGTAGCTTACAAGCATGATGAACTTATCACCGCTTAATCGGGCACACAGTCCATCGCGAGTAACATACCGGGGAAGCACCTTTGCACAGTGAAGAAGCAAGGAATCGCCGAAGCCATAGCCAAAATGGTCATTGATCAACTTGAACTTGCCGATATCCAGGATCATAAGTGCATAGGAGTCCCTCGGGTGCTGCAAGCGTATCTTTGCTTCCTTTTCAAAAAGATTCTTGTTCGGCAGTTTGGTAAGCTCATCCATATACGCTAGATGCCATAAGGTCCTGGCATATCGATGATCCATGGAGAGCAAATACACAAGAAAAAGAAAGAAGATGACGATAACCATCGCTGCCATCGAGAGAGAGGAGCGAAGTATTGCCAGGGAGACAGATTCGGAGAGACCCCGGTTGGCAACCAAGACAAACTGTCCCCATCCACCATCCAGCTTACTGGTGAATAACTGCATCGTTTTATCAGAAGCAAGCGAAAGTGTATCAAGCCCATCGAGACTTCCATCTGTCTGCCAGAGCAGGGTTCCCTCCGGTTTGATCCAGTATCCAGTGAATGGCTTGCCCGTGAACAACGTACCAAGCAATGCATCGTAGGTTCTGGTGGATACGGAATGAATCAAGGTTAGGCATGAACCGTCATCCAGATCAGCCTTTGCAGCATACTGCAGATGATCACCTGAACGGGCAATGGAAGGATAGTCCCCTGCTTTTCCCCACTGGATATTCGATTCATCAAGCACAACCATTGCATTATCCAGATTGAGGGAGGCAATTTGTTCAACCATCGATTGCAGCACTCTCTGGTCTTCATTGATCTGCTGACTTACCAGCTGAGCACTTTGGTCCGCAAGATATTGGTACTGAGCCTGCTTCTCCTCCCAGAGTGACTGTTCAAGTTTACGATTGAATTGGTGGAAAAACAGCGAAAGGATGAATACCAGGAAGAGGCTGAGCAGAAGGACGCGAATGGTCAGTTGCCCTGTTCGACGTGATTCTTTTCTTCCCTCTGCTGACCAATCACTTTTTTCCATGATACTCCTGTATTCTGGTTTTCAGTATAGCGGAATAAGGGAAGGAATCAAGAACTCAATGGTCTCTGGGCGCGCTTTTTTCCCCTCTGCTTGGTTGCTTCCCTCTACGCTTTAACGTATAGTTCAGCTCATGATTATTTCCTCACTATTCCAAATGCTTCCCATTATCCTTGTTGTCTTGGGAGGGTTTTTGCTGAGCAGCATTGAGTCGATCAAGGTGGAAGACCTTGTCCGTATTGTCTCTGACTTCTTCATGCCTGCCTTGGTATTCATCTCGCTGACTGAAAGCACCCTCAGCGGAGCGGTTATTGGAGATATTGCAAAAGCTTCTGCATTGGTCTCGCTTTTACTCTTCCCCCTTGCACTTGGATGGGCAAAGCTTGCAAAACAGGATATAAGAAGCACAATCCCCCCACTGGTATTCATGAACTCCGGGTTCCTTGGTATCCCTCTGATGGAACTATGGGGAGGAAGCGAGGCAATGAACCTGATCCTTATCTACGACCAGATCCAGGGCATTTTTCTCTTCACGTTGGGACTGTTGATCATCACCGGAGGGTTCAGCAAGAAAGGTCTGCTGAACATGCTCCACTCACCGATTCTCTGGGCGGTATTGCTTGGATTCCTCGTAAGAATACTTCCCATCACCATGCCGAAGGCGATTGTCTCAACCTTCACCTTTGCGGGAAGTGCCGCCAGCCCTCTGGCAGCCTTTACGCTCGGGGTCTCTCTGAAGAGAATCCGCTTCACTTTCGATCGTCATATCATTGGTGGCTTGGCCATCCGATTTATCGGAGGGTATGCCGTTGGGTACCTTGCAGCATCCCTTGTTGGCCTTAGCGGACTATCAAAGACGGTAGTGATTGTAGCAACGGCACTCCCTTCAGCAGTTTTCACAAGTGTATTGCCACTACGCTACGGGTTGAAGAATGAGTTCTCCAGCACCATGGTTTTGCTCAGCTCACTGATGGGGATCTTTACCATCCCCATCACCTTGGCCCTTGCTTCCTGAGTTACTCAAGGATCCTTAGCTTCACCTCACTAAAACTCAATCCCTGTGACTCAGCAATCACCTTGATACTCTCACGCTTGTTCTCCACTGTACCAAGGATTGACTCAATCAGGGAAAGACTGATGCCTTTATCCAGGACTTCCTGTACCGTGGTCTTACCGGTAATCTCGAGGGCAGGAGCCGAAATTTCCACACCCAGGTCGACCGTAAGTTCAATCGCGTCTTCCTTGATCAGTGAGAAACGTGGGTCAGCTGCTTTTCCTTCACGCTCCAGCACACGCACTGCACTGGTGGGCAACAAGGTTCCCTCTTCCGCGGTAAACGGGAATCCGGTATATACCGATACAAAGAGCCTGATGGAGTCAGTTCCAACCTCTGCTCCCTCAGGGATGGCACCTGCCCAGATCTCCTCAAGGGAGCCAAGACGCATCGTTCCCTCTTCTACACCAAATGCATCCAGGAGTATGGAAAGAGGAACAGGGAACGCCTTTGCCACATCTTCGAAGGTATAGCTTCCTCGGATATCTCCTGGATTTGGAGCTCCTGCATACTCCCCTTCCTTCAACAGTGCCGGTTGCTTGCTGCTGGAAGTTCTCCAGAGTCCAAGCACCATGGAGAGCATGATGCCACCAACGATTACCAGAACCGTCAGGAAGCCGATACGCCGAATGGAAATTCCTTTGTGTTTCTTGTTGATGGAAGTGAGCACAGTATCAGAGACAGGACATGCGTCTTCACTGGTACAGGCCATGCAGGAGATACACTGACCTGAGGAAACCACTTCGCTCCCGGCTACATCGATATTCATGGGGCAAGCTCTATTGCAAGCAGAGCAATTGATACAAAGCTCATTATTTCTTCTTATCTTGAATATCCTGATCTTGTTGAAGAGCCCAAGGAAGGCACCATAGGGACAGGCATACTTGCAGAAAGGACGCTCCACGAAGAGTGAAAGCATTATGATGATGAACAAAATAATTATTCCAGCAACCATAAACTCGCGATGAATGAGAGAGAAGAGCGCAAAGTAGGGGTCATAGGGTTGGAAGATCAAGGTTGCTGAAAGTGCTGTCATTACCAGAACCCAGAGCAATACGCCATACCGGAGATAGCGAAGAACACGATCAATATGTTTAGGGACGAAGGTGTTGTACCGTTTTCCAAACAACCTCCTTCCGAGCTTTCCGATCCACTCCTGAAATGTCCCAAATGGACATACCCACGAACAGATAACCGGTCCAAAAAGAACTGCCAAGAGCACCGAGAGTGATGCCAATACTACCGCTGACTCATGAATCTTTCTAATGAGAATTCCATCTTTTATAAGGTTCCACAGTGTTACCACCCCGCCAAAGGGGCATATGGCATGCAGGGAAACTGTTTCCATGGAGAATGGAAGTGTAAACCCATTTGCTACCGCTTCACTCAAGGCAATTACCGTAACCACCCAAAGAAAGAACACCAGTTGCACAATTTTCCGTATTCGTTGCACTTTTCCCCGTGACTGTCTCATATACACCTCCATTCACACAGGAGTAGTGTTCCCTCTATCTGTGTGCTTTGTGTGTGCTCTTGCTTCACATTGGGTAAAACCATGGTACACTCTGGATAAGGAGTCTATGCATGCGTAAAATCGTTTTACTGTTTTTGGTCCTCTTGGCAACTGGGTGCCTCGTTGCCCAACCATTGCAAGAAACGCCCCCTACAAAGTCATTCAATGAAGTAGCGAGTACCTTCTCAGATGGACTCTTCTTTGCCGGCTACGAGCAGGGAGGCAACCGCATGATCAGTCCGCTTTCAGCCCTGCTTGCCCTCTCCATGACCATGAATGGTGCTACTGGGGAAACAAAAAGCGAAATGCTTAACGTCCTCACCGATTCAAACTATACTCCCGAGGCACTGAACCAGGAGAGTGAAACGTACCTGCGTTCCATCAAGCAAGAAAGTGTATTGGATATTTCCAACAGCATCTGGATGAATGAAGCGTTCCAGATCTCACCGGTGTTCCTCGATTCGATCAGGACAAACTACCAAGGAGTTGCTCAGTCCCTTGACTTCCAGGACCCCTCCAGTGCAGGAATTATCAATGCATATGTAAAGAAAGCCACCCGGGGGGCAATTGCGGACATAATAGACCGCACCTCGCCTGATATGCTTATGTATCTTATCAATACCATTGCATTCAAGGATGACTGGAAAGAACAGTTTTCTGGCAGTGATACCAGGAATGGCACATTCTTCGGTGAACACGAAAAGAAAACGGTCCCTTTCATGAACCAGGAAAAACAGTTCCCGTACCTTGCCGGGAATGACTATCAGTTCATCGTCCTCCCCTATGCCAATGAGCGGTACTCCTTTGTGGCACTCTTGCCAGATAAGTCGAGTTCCATCAGGTCCTTTCTTGCTAGGTACGAGGATAGGCCATTCAGCCGGATGCTTTTTGACTGGGCAGAGAAGAGTGAAAAAACATTGGTGAAGTTGAGCCTACCCAAATTTGAGAGCCGATACCAGGAAAGTCTTGTCTCCTCGCTGAATACCATGGGTATGAAAAAAGCCTTCACCCCAGGTGTTGCCAATTTCTCTGCCATGCTCGGCACAGCTCAGGCTCCTCTCCATATTGATGAGGTACTGCATAAGAGCTTCATCCGAGTGGATGAAGAAGGAACCGAGGCTGCAGCGGTTACCGCTGTCATGATTAGACTAACAAGCTTCATGCCCAGAGAATCAGTCGAGATGCGTCTCAACCGGCCATTCTTCTATGCCATATTGGATATGCAGGAAGAAATCCCTCTGTTCATGGGAATCCTGGACACCCCATGATTTTTGTTGTGCATCCTTAAGAGGCACAGTACACTCATTGCAAAGAGGGAGGATACCATTCCCATGCTGAATAGACGCACAAAATTTGGGTTCGGTGTAGGTGACCTTGGGGGAAACCTATTTTTTACCATTATCGGTTTCTATCTACTCTACTATTTTACCGATATCCTCTCCCTCGCTCCTGCCCTTGCAGGAACAGCCTTGATGATCGGCAAAATATGGGATGCCATCACAGACCCCATCACTGGATACCTCTCTGATAGAACCCGTACAAGGTATGGGAGAAGACGCCCCTACATGGTGGTCGGGGCGATCATCTCATTCTTCTGCATGGGCCTGATTTTCACACCGGTGGAACTCTCCAGCCAGATGAAGCTTTTCATCTATGTCACGTTTCTCTACTGCCTGCTCAATACAGCATACACCCTGGTAAACATCCCCTATGCAGCCCTGCTTCCCGAGCTCACCGATGACTACCATGAGCGCACCATATTGACCGGGTACAGGATGAGCTTCGCCGTAATGGGGACCTTTGTGGGTGCTGCGCTGGTAATGCCAATCGTCAACCTGTTTCCAGAGGTTCCCCTTGGCTGGTCCATGATGGGAACCTTCATGGGCGCTGTTATGCTCATCTCCACGATGGCAACAGTCTTCGCAATCCACGAACCGGAAGCCATCAAGGGTCAAGTACAGACAGGCTTTATCTCCACCTTCACCAGTGTTCTGAAAGACCGTGTATTTCTCTCGGCCCTACTGCCGTGGACCTTTTTCATCACCGGTACCAGCATGATCCAGGGAGCTCTTGTCTACTACTTCACCTACATCTTCGGCAACGAGGGACTATTCCAGCTTGCCTTGATCGCACTGCTCTCCTTCAGCTTGCTCTGTATTCCCCTCTGGGTACGGATAGCCCATAAAATTGGCAAGAAGCAGTGCTATATGATCGGTATGGGAATCATGAGTGCTTGTGTATTGGCCTTCAGCTTGCTTGGACAGTACCTGGGACCCATCTATGGTGTGATTATCATGGGAGCAGCCGGGGTCGGACTCTCTACACATTATGTGATGCCCCATGCAATTCTTCCTGACGTGGTTGAGTACGATTCGATCAAGCACCACAGCGGAAGAAGGGAGGGGGTGTTCTCCAGTCTTTGGACTTTCTCCAGCAAGATAGGACAAGCGTTTGCCTTGGCACTCAATGGTTGGGTACTGGCACTTTTCGGGTATCAGAGCGGCCAGGTCTCAGATCTGGCAATGAAAGGAATCATCCTTGTCTCCGGCCCACTTCCTCTGCTTTGGTATCTTCTTGGCTTGTTTATTCTCAGGAAATACCCTATCGACCAAGCATACTATGAGAAAATGCTGGAGAAGAAGGAGGTACGGTGAAAGCACTGAAAGTCCCTCCTTTCCCAGAACCCCAATTCAGTAAGCCGGTATTCCATCTCAGCAGGATGATCATACGTCCATATCTCCATTTCGCAATGGGGGTGAAGGGGATAACCACCATACGCAGGGAATACTTGAAGGAAGCCCTCTCATCCCCCTACCCTGTAATCCTCGCATTCCGTCATACAGCAAAAGAGGATGCTCCTGTCCTGCTTGCAGCCGTCAAGGAGAGCCATGTGCGGTTTCTCTATGGGCGTGATGTCCTCTATTGGGCTGGTAAGGCGACACAGTTTCTTTTTCCCCGTCTTGGTTTCATCGCTGTGCAGAACCGGAGTGCAAACAAGGAGGGAATGCAGTACCTGAGAAAGGAATTGGCCAGACCCAGGTATCCTCTTGCCTTGGCACCAGAGGGCCAGGTGACCTACCACATGCATCAGGTATCGAAATTACAGACAGGGATTGCGAGCATGGCGCTGTGGGCGATGGAGAGTGCAGGAGGGGTTACCATCCTCCCCCTTTCGATCGGATATCGATATGCAAACGCCAGTGAAGATTGGGTATCATCATTGCTGAAAAGGTGGGAACATCTAAGCGGACTGACCGTTAAGGGAGATACACTTACAGAGCAAATCACCAATGCCATGGAGAGTATGCTCAGCGAGATAGCAAGGACCTATTCATTGAAAGACAATCCCCATCACTCCTTCATGCAACGCAGGGATATGATCTGTGAAGGATTGCTCTCTCTTGCCGAAGCAGAAGCTGGTCTGCTAGAAGCGCAAGGCTCCATCATTGACAGGCTCTATCGGGTTCGCTTCACTGGCACTGATACGCTATTTACCAGGGATAGTTCATTCGAGGAGAAGGAGAATGCAAAACGGTACCTCGTAAAGAACCAGATAGTTGATCTCCTTGAGTATCTCGATCCAGCATATCTAGAAGGTACGTACCGAACAGGGAGAGCAGCAGAGAGTGCCTTGAACCTCCTTGACTTGGTGAACAGGATGCAGGGAGGCACGATCGATACGCGGTACTCACCGAGTGGGAAGCAAGCATACCTACAAATGGGGAAGCCTCTGCACTACAAAACTGAGTCACTCTCCACACTTGGGAGAAAGTCACAACAGAAACAAATACTCCTCACCGTCTGTGATGCACTACAGGCATGCAGTGAGGAGCTGGAACATCTGCTTAGTTGATGGTCTGGGTAAGGGAAAATTCAATCGGTTTGCCCTGATAGTAGCCACGTCTCTCCTCAGGCATCAGGGCAGCAAGGTGAAGCATAATCTCATCACCAAGCTTATCCCTTGTTTCTGCGTCCAATCGACCACCCTTCTGGATAATCTCAAAGGGCTTACCAACTTTTACTGTAATGACTGTTCTTTTTAGGCGCTTCATGTTGGCTTTAGTCTTCTCGAAGCCCATTACTGCTACAGGGATCATGGGAGCATTCTTCTTGTGAGCGATGAATGCAACACCACCCTTTCCTCTCTGTAGTGTCCCATCCTTGCTTCGGGTGCCCTCAGGAGCTATGGCCAGAATGTGGTTCTGGTCAAGAATCTTGAAACAGGCATCCATGGTAGCACGTCCCATGTTCTCCCGGTCCACCGGGATACTTCCCCAAGTTTCCATCAGATATGCCATGAACTTACTCTCCCAAAGCTCTTGCTTAGCTATGGCGTGGAGCTTCCTTGGCTGTAAGTACCCATAGAGCATGGGGCCCTCAAGGTTTGAGGTGTGGTTCACCATCATCAGAAGTGGTCCCTCCATGGGGACCTTATTCAGCTCACTGCGGTCAATCTTGAAGCAAACACGAAAAAAGGCACGCAGCAAGGCATTGATCATTCGCTCACTCATTTTCATTGGTCCATAGTAGCAGAGAGAGGGCCCACTGCCAAGCTTAACGCTTGCGTATCAGGACCCAGATATAGGCAAAAACCAAGAGTGTTGCCGCTATTGCCATCAAGGTGAATGAGAGCAAGAGGGAATGAGTGCTTCCAATCAGGCCGACCAAGGGGAAGATCATGATCATGAACAGGCTGTATGCCATGCTCTGGAAGCTGAGAATGGTAGCCCGAAACCTGGAGGGTATGAGCTTGTTCAAATAGCTGCTGATCGTAGGAGCCAACAATCCTTCCATACAACCAAGAATGACATAGAAAGCCATGGTATAGGGGGTGAGGGCAATCCCCCAAAGGCAGAGTGCAAGAAAGATGGGACAGGCAACAAGGATTCCTTTCTCATTGATCTTTCTCTCGATTCGATGGGCATTAAGAGAGAAAAATGCGGCCAACATTGCGTGTGCTGCATAGGCATACCCTATGGCATCAGGCAGATACCCTTGGTCAGTCCAGAAGTTCTGCAAGTAGAAGAAGAGACTGATCATGAAAGCGAACAAGGACTCACTGAAGACAATAAGGAAGGCAATACGGGGTGTTTCCCGAAATACTTTCACACTTGAGAAAATCTGGGACTTCAGGGAGTTCAGGATTCCAGAGAATAGTCCGCTTCTTGGTTCCTTCTCTATCTCGGGTTCCTTGAAGAACAGTGCCAGCAGGAAGGCAAGAAGATTGGTCAGGATGGTAAGCGAGAATGCATAGCTGTAGTCGAGGGTGGCAAGCAATCCACCTACCAGGAACGCAACCACCGAGCATGATTGATAGAGCAGTTCATCCAATCCCTTGACTTTTAGATAGGAAGACTCCTGTCCATCGAGCAGCAGTGAGTCATAGAGCAGGGCATCCCCTGCCCCGGATTCGAGATTATATCCCAGTGCGCTGCAGATGAACCCCAGTACCTGTAGAGGGAAGGTAGGGGCAAGAAACATGATTGCAAGGCTAAGGGCACCGAACAACCTACCCGAGAGGCGGCTTACTTTTCTCCCCCAGATGTCGGCTACCGAGCCTGTAGGGACTTCCATCAGGAAACTGGTAACATGGAAGATTGCCTCCAAGAGGCCAAGCTGCACCAAGGAGAAGCCTTTTGACGCAAGATACATCATCCAAAGCCCGTGCGTAAAGGAGAGGTTCATCAACGCAGTGAACCCGTAGGAAAGTGGAATATTCCTTGTGTATCTTCTCTGTATCATTATAGCTCTCCCCAAACCTTGTCTATCATAGACTTGCTTAAGCACAAGTGCAAGGCAAGACAAACAAAATTGGTTTGAGATGCAACACAGAGAAATATTTTTATGGTACCATTAAGAAAAGAGGAGTTTGGACATGGAAACACGGTATTTTGAAACATTGGACATTCACGCATCCCTTCTTGGATTTGGCGCCATGCGCTTCCCCACAACCCCAGAGGGAAAGATTGACCGGAAGCGTTCACTGGCAATGATGAAGGAAGCTTATGAAGCCGGGGTGAATTATTTTGATACGGCGTACCCATATCACGGTGGGGAGAGTGAGCCATTGGTAGGAGAATTTCTCTCCACCTTGGATCGAAGCAACTTCTACGTTGCCACCAAGCTTCCCCAATGGTCTGTTAATTCTATAGATGATGCAAAGCGTATATTCAATGAACAGCTTATAAGACTCCAACAGAGCTATATCGACTTCTATCTTATCCACGCAATCGACAAAAAAGCATTTGACCGGATGGTCGACCTTGGTGTGGTTGACTACCTGGAAGAGGAGCAGAAAAAGGGCCGTATCAAGCATCTGGGATTCTCGTTCCACTCCATCTATGAGGATTTTGAGTATATCACCCGCTTTCGCCACTGGGATTTCATCCAGATCCAATACAACTACCTGGACACTGAAGAGCAGGCTGGAGACAAGGGCTATGAACTGTGTACAGAGCTCGGTATTCCTGTAATCGTGATGGAACCGATCAAGGGAGGCTCACTTGCTGGTCTGTCCCCAGATCTGGAAGCAAAACTGAAGGCACTGGACCCTGATGCATCACCAGCTTCCTTTGCCCTTCGCTGGGTAGCAGACCACCAGAATGTGAAGGTCATCCTTAGTGGCATGTCCACCGAGGAACAGGTCAGGGAGAACCTCCAGACCTTTTCCCCCTATAAGCCATTGAGTGAAAAGGAGAGAGCGGTACTGGAAGAGATCGGAAGCAGCATGAGAAGCCGCATAGGCAATGACTGCACCGGCTGCAAGTACTGTATGCCCTGCCCCTTCGGTGTTGATATTCCTGGGAACTTTGCAATCTGGAACAAGTACAGGATGTTCAACAACTATGAGGTGGTCAAGGACCAGTGGGAGAGCGAGAGCAGTGCTGACAAGCGTCCTCCTGCCTGCACGGAGTGTGGTCAGTGTATTCCACTCTGCCCACAACATATCGATATCCCTACCGATCTGAAACGGGTCCAGGAGGAGATGGAAGCTGCTCGAATAGCGTATTACCAAAAGTAGTAATATCTTACCCTCTAAGAAGCCACGCTGAAAAACAGCGTGGCTTTTCTTTGCAATAGGCATAACCATGATTATCTGTACTTTGTTCCGATAGCGGTATATACTAAGCATGAGGCAAATCATGCAGTATATCAGTACAAATACAGCAAGTAAGAGATGGGGAATCAGCGAAAGAAGAGTTCGCCGTCTTTGCAACGAAGGGAGAATCGAGGGGGCTGCCAAGATGGGGAGAAACTGGATTATTCCTGATCATGCAAACAAACCCATCGATGCACGCAAACATCTAGAAAAGCATTACCAAGGTATTGTCTATGATTTCCAGAGAATTGATGCATTAAAACGAGCCATCGACAACCATAGACCCTTCTCTGCTACGCTTGTTCGTTCACTTCATGAAAAACTGCTTGTTGAGTGGACCTATCATTCAAATGCAATAGAAGGAAACACACTTACCCTCTCTGAAACAAAAGTTGTGCTGGAAGGGCTTACCATTGGCGGAAAGACCATGGTAGAGCATCTGGAGGCAATAAACCATCGAGAAGCAATTCTATTTATTGAACAAATCATTTCCAGCAAAAAGATACTCACTGAATATACCATCAGGAATATACACTCACTGATATTGCAAGGAATCGACAAGCATAATGCTGGAGCATA
This sequence comes from uncultured Sphaerochaeta sp., assembly GCF_963676285.1. Classification (NCBI taxonomy): domain Bacteria; kingdom Pseudomonadati; phylum Spirochaetota; class Spirochaetia; order Spirochaetales; family Sphaerochaetaceae; genus Sphaerochaeta; species uncultured Sphaerochaeta sp. Next base: position 3,082,825 of record NZ_OY781063.1, on the reverse strand, counting down.
TAGACAAGAAAATGTACTGATCAGTGGAGCAAGTCATATTCCTCCAAAGCACTATGAGGTAGCAACGCTGATGGAGCATCTGATAACAGAGTATCGAACACGCTGGGAATCATTCCATCCTGTTGTGAGAGCAATGTTGTTACATGGCGAATTTGTAAAAATTCATCCTTTTATAGATGGGAATGGAAGAACTGCGAGACTCTTGCTTAATTTTGAACTCATCCGCTGGGGATATCCTCCCGTAATCATCAGAAAGGAACAACGTGCTACCTACTATGCTGCACTCGATACAGCTCATACAACCATGCAGTATGGGCCATTCCTGGAATTGGTAGCAACTGCACTTCTGGAATCTGAAAAACTCTGGTTATCTGTCCTGGATTAAAACAGGGATATGAAGCACAAAGAGACTCGTCTTTTGTGGTCACTTACGCTATTGTTAGAACCATGAATATACAAGAACGCGCTAACGGCGCTCTGCTTGGTTTGTTTGTAGGCGATGGGTTTGGCAGTCAGTGTGACGGGCTCTCCAGGGAAACACTCCAAGAAGAAATACAAGAGACAATACAAGAGGTGTTCTCCCTCGAACACCTACGCAGTGACTGTGGCATCTCAGGGGAAGTGAGCGACTTGCCGCTTCTGCTTTCCATGAGCCTGTTATCCAACCAGGGTCTGGATGCCGATCATTTCCATGCACTGGTCAATCGTTACCGTGAGGAGAGTGAAGAAGGGTTCCCACTTCAGGAGTATCGAGCAGCGCTTCCTCTTTCTCTCATTGTAGCGATAGCAGGTGTCGAGTTGAAACAAAAACAGATCAGGGAAATAGCTCTTACAACAGCTTCACTTTTCAGTGAAGATACTCTTGAAAAAGAGGCAGTAGCACTGCTTGCCCACTGTTTTCATCTTCTGATCAATGAAGAAGTCTTTGATGGAGAAAAACTTGTACACGACCTCTTTACACAACGCGGTGGCAAGAATCTGGATGAACAACTAACTGCACTGCTCTCCAGAGCAAGAAAGCCCAGTCTTGTTGTTGCTGGAAACCATACATTGAAGGAGACGCTGCTTTTAGTGTTCCACACACTGCTGCACGCTCCCTCCTTTGAGGAAGGTATGAGTGACATTGCAAGGATGGGAGGAGATGCTCGCCTATCTTGTGGCCTGTATGGAGCGTTGCAGGGTGCCCTTCAGGGACCGGAACTCTTTCCTGATAGTTGGATTGATGAACTTGTCTCCTCCTCTGCCCTTGAGCAGGCGATCAAGAAACAGACCCTGTTCAAACGAGAGACGATAAAGATGGAAAGGCTTGCCTTGACCATGAGTGAAAGACTGATGAACGCTTCAGTATTTGGGAGGTAACGATGGAGTACAAATCACTAGGAAAAACCGGTATCAAGGTTTCTGAGCTCTGCTTTGGGACCATGTCCTTCGGCGGAAGAGCAGACAAGAGCGAATCAGAGAAGATGTACAAGACCTGTAGAGAGGCAGGGATCAACTTCTTTGACTGTGCCGATGTCTATCAGAAGGGAGTTGCAGAGAGCTATCTCGGAGAATTTATTTCCCAAGAGCGTGATAAGGTTGTTATCACCACCAAGACGTATGGTGCTATGGGAGACGATGTCAACGAGAAGGGTTTGAACGCAAAACATATCCGGCTGGGAGTGGAAGCAAGTCTGAAACGTCTAAATACAGACTATGTAGATGTCTTGTTTCTCCATCATTTTGATCCGACTGTGAGGGAAGAGGAAACACTCCGGGCTGTTGACCGACTTGTCAGTGAAGGTAAGGTGCTCTCATTGGGAGTCAGCAACTTTGCTGCCTACCAGGTGGAAAGAATGCTTCACGTCTCAGCGATTAACCAGTTTGCCCCAATCTCGGTCATCCAACCCATGTTCAACATTGCTAAACGTATGGCAGAGGTTGAATTGCTCCCTATGGCAGCATATGAAGGGCTTGGGGTCATCACCTACAGTCCACTTGGAGGTGGACTGCTTACCGGCCGATACAAGGATGGCTATTCCAATGCTTCAGGAAGATTGGTCGAAAACCAGAACTACAACAAACGCTATGGCGGTCAGTTCTACGAGCAAGTTGCCCGTGAATACTCAGAGCTTTGCAGCAAGTGGGGTATCAGTGAAGCAACTCTTGCCGTGGCTTGGGTAATGGCACATAAGCAGGTTACCGCCCCGATCATCGGAGCGGCTCATACCGAGCACTTGAAGCAGTCCCTACAGGCTGTATCCCTCACCCTTGACCCAGAGCTCTTGAAGGCGATTGATATGATCAGTCCCCCACCACCTCCGGCAACTGACAGGAGTGAGGAGCAATAGGACTTGTCTGAAGCAAGGTTGAATAGTCTCATCTTTCCAAGGTATGAAAGATGAGACTGCAACACATCTCCTGGAGGACCAAATCAATCTCCTCCTCCAGGAACGCTTCAACATCCCTTCCCTCTACCCATTTCAACAGCTGGTAATCCAACGTATCGTGGAAGAGGACAGTGAAGAGAGCAATCATGAGGGATCAGTAGTGATACTTCCCACCGGTGGAGGAAAAAGTCTTTGCTTCATGCTCCCCTCCCTCCTCGTGGAAGGGATTACCGTCTTGGTCTATCCTTTGCTCTCACTTATGCATGACCAGATCAGGCGCCTCGAGGAAGTTTCCATCCCCTATATCTGTATACAAGGTGGCCAGAGCCTCCAAGAGAGGAATCTTCTACTCGAGAAATTAAAAAACAGGGAAGCTAGAATCCTGGTAACCAATGCTGAGTGTCTTTCCCTGCCCGCACTCATCAATACCCTTGCCCAGATGACCATCAGCCTCTTGGTCTTGGATGAAGCCCATACCATCATAAGCTGGGGGGAAGGATTCCGCCCAGCCCTCGCTTCTGTCGGCCCCTTTATCCAGCATCTTCCGGTAAGACAGGTTCTTTGCTTTACTGCTACAGCTGATGAGCGGGTGCTCCAGGGCTTGAACCGCCTTATATTTCCCATCACAAGACCTCATCTCATCCATGCAAGCAGCAATAGGACAAACATCACCTACCATGTCACCAGAACCCTAAGCAAGAACCAAAGCATAGCTGGACTACTCCGTCAAGAAAATATCCTGCCAGCTCTTGTCTTCTGCAGTACCCGGAAACAGACCGAGATATCAGCAAAACGTCTTCTCTATGCACTACCAGAGTTACAAGTACGTTATTACCACGCTGGGCTTACCAAGGATGAAAGAAGATATCTGGAAAAGTGGTTCAATGACACCGAAAACGGTGTACTGTTTGCAACAAAAGCCTTTGGAATGGGAATTGACGTTAAAGGAATCCGATGCGTCATCCACCATGACCTGAGTGAGGATGTTCTCTCCTTCCTGCAGGAGAGTGGAAGAGCAGGAAGAGACGGAAAACCTGCACTCTCGATAAGCTTGCTTGATGGAAGAGAAAAACCTTCTCCCCTCGCCTCCATCCTGCAGAGCACAGAGCACTGTTTCCGAAAAGGCCTCTTGGAGGCAATGAATGAGCCATTTGAGTATTGCAGTGGGTGTGATGTTTGTAACGGCAGCATCTCACTGAAAAGACAGGGAGAGAGGGCAATCCTAATGAGTGTATTATCACACCCTTTTCACTTTTCCCCTTCATCCCTTGCCTCCATGCTTCAGGATAGCAAAGGGTGGTATTCCTATGGGGGTACACTTGCAATATGGGGAATGCAGGAAGTACGAGAGGCAATCATGCACCTGATCACTGAGGGGAAAATGCATATGCACAAAGGACCCAAACGTCTCCTATACATAGATTACAAAGCAGTACTCGCACTCTTGACAACTCTGCATTCATGGCTGAGGCTTAAGTATGAGAGTGCAAAAGAAAAGGCTGAAAAGAACCGGCCCCAGCTACCCTACCATGCCTCGTCCATTTCTCCCAATCAAGGAGATCCAAACCTCCAAGACAGTGCAGGATAAAAAGCAACAAGGAGAAGACACCCTCTCATGGAAGAAGCTCTTTCTCCTACTGTAAAAGGGAACGTATAAGTTTCGGCAACACGGTGGTACAATCGGGTCGATTCCCTGCCAGGAGACCTAGCAACTTCTCTGCCGCCCTTCTATAGAGCTCACCACTCTGAATATCAATACTTGCTATAGGAGCGGGGTATACGCCGAAGAGAGGGGATGCATCGTACCCTACCTTCGGTAGGTCTGTTTTGATGCGGAGCAAGAGAGAAAACAAGGCAATATCATTTACAGCAGCGATACCATCTATGGTCTTGGTATCAACAAGTTCTTGTACTCTCTGTGCAAGACTCTCCATTGCACAGGTTTCCCCGATCTCTGTAGATAACACCAATGCATCGGGATAATACTCTTTAAAACCTGCAAGACGATCAGCATGGGGGACCACACTCTCGAGGTAGCCGGTGATGTAGAGTGGCCTTAACACACCACAGCCTCTAAGATACTGGGCTTGCAGGGTTCCACCATATCTATTGTCTGTTCTCACACAGCTCTCTGTTTCTGTGTTTCCAGCCAAGTGATGGGCAAGCACGTAGGGGATGGAGATGGAAGAAAAGAGCGCTTCCTCCTCCTGCGTGTCAACATCATAGGCAAGGATACCATCACAGCGCATTGCAATTGCTTCCAGCTCACGCTGTGTTTCCACAGTATAGAATCGCATCTGCCAGGAACTTTTCGCCAACACTTCCTGCACTCCCTTGATCGCCCTACCGAAAAACCAGTCAAAGCTATCCAGATTACCCCAGTAGTAGGGCCTCTCCTCCTTCCTGAATTGGACAAAGGCGATGGTGCCGGTTCCACTCCTTCGCAAGGTAGCTGCTGCACTGTTGGGTTCATACCCCAACTCTTTTGCTGCTTCCAATACTCGCTTGGCAAGTGATGGGGAGACCTTACCAGGATTGTTGTACACACGGGAGACGGTTGCACTGCTTACCCCTGCCTTATTTGCTACACTGTTTCTGGTTGCTCCCATCGATCATCCTCTTTTTTTATTGACAAATGCTTGATACAGGGTTAGTGTACACGTGTACATTCAAGAACGCAAGTACATTTGCACTAAAGGAGCATATGATGGCCAGAAAGGAAGCAATACAGAAAGGCTTATTGCATACAGTGTATCCATCCCTCTATGGGAATTCGTTCCAAGCTGAAGACATGGATAAACGGTTCATCAGTTTGGTTGAAGAGCACACCAACTTGTTCAAGGAACAGGATGTCAGTCTGTTCTCCACTGCTGGAAGAAGTGAGCTCGGTGGAAACCATACAGACCACAACCTGGGAAAAGTCATTGCTGCTACCATTAACCTGGATACCATTGCCGCAGTAAGCAAGCGAGATGACAACACCGTTGTCTTGACGAGTGAAGGCTACCCTGAGGTTGTGGTACATCTTGATGAGCTTGAAATTGTTGAAACAGAGAAGAACACCACCGAAGCACTGGTACGCGGTATTGCCTTTGCATTCAAGCAGCGTGGCCTCAATATTGGTGGTTGGCAGGCCAATACCACAAGCCGGGTACTCAAGGGGTCGGGGCTCTCCTCTTCTGCCGCAGTTGAGGTTCTCTGTGGAACCATTTTCAACCACCTCTACAATGAAGATGCTCTCTCCCCTGTTGATCTTGCGATCATCGGGAAGTTCAGCGAAAACAACTACTTCGGTAAACCCTCTGGCTTGATGGACCAGATGGCATGTGCCTATGGTGGTATCATAGGGATCGACTTTGCTGATGAGGGAAGCCCGAAGATTGAGCCAGTGCATTACTCCTTCAGTGATCATGGCTACCAGCTGGTCATCGTGGACACGGGGGGAAATCATGCAGACCTTACCCCCGAGTATGCCGCAGTTCCCAAGGAGATGAAGGAAGTTGCTGCTCACTTTGGGGCAAAGCACCTCAGGGAGATCGATGAGACAAGCTTCGTCTCTCAGCTTCCCCATCTCAGAAAAACACTCCAGAATGACAGGGCACTGCTACGCTCCATTCACTTCTTTGAAGAGAACAAGCGAGTTGCCAATATGCTCATAGCCCTGGAGAACCAAAACATTGAGGCATACCTGAAGGAAGTCAGAGCAAGCGGGGAGAGCTCCTTCTGCTTCCTGCAGAACCTCTACCCCACTTTCTTCCCACAGGAACAGGGCCTGAGTCTGGCTATTGCCATGACCAAGAGCTTGCTGGGAAGTGATACAACTGTACGTGTCCATGGAGGAGGTTTTGCTGGTACCATCCAAGCCTACATACCCCTGGACAAGTATGAGTTCTATAAACAAGCAATGGAAGCTGTATTCTCAGAGGGAAGTGTCACCCCTATCACGGTTCGGCAAAGAGAAAGCTGCTGTATTGCGGAATAGACAGACAAAAAAGCAATAACAAGGCAGGTCTTGAGAGGGCCTGTCAATTTTTTTGAAAACTTCTAGTCAGTGAAATATATCAACTTTTTATCACTATTGGCTATTTTTTTCTTGTCAAATATTAAAACGAGTTCTACAATCTACCTAAGTCATACGTAAACCTTATTTGTTACTGGTTATCCAGTTTTTATTATACATGTGTTCATATTTATGTCATATGATAGGGGGGTTTTCTATGCGTATGTTTTTAAAATCAATTTCTATTTTGGTACTCGTCTCTTTACTCATTGGAGGATTGGTGGGTTGTGATATGCTTGGTGGTACAACTGAGGATACAGGTTCTGACGGAGGAGGAACAACAACTAATCTAACTCCTTATTCAGCAGTAGATTTCTCTGATCTGGGTAATGTTACCTTACCAAGTGATGAAACTGCTGAAGCTATTGATGGTCAAATTCAAGAGACAATGGCATCTGCACTAGATGGATTGTCAATGGTATTTGAAGGATTAGATCTGCTTGAAGATGAAACACATGACGCAACGTTCGTACCTAAGTCAATAACGGGCACCGTAGCATTCTCAGTTGAAGATGAGCATTTTTCAATTGAAGAAGATCTTGGTACCACTACAGAAACGTGGCTTGACCTAAACATTAAACATCTTGATTTAGTTCTATCGGGAGGAATTCACTCTCTAACTGCGCTCATTGACAGTTTGGTGAATGACCCTGAAGATACAGCTGCTATGTTCCCGGCAAATGGTCAAATTGGATTAAGTTTTAACGCTGACATAGTCGGTCGAATTGATGATGATGACGACGGAGATGGTGATATAACTTTAAAGAATTCCCAAAGTGGATATCTCAGTGCAGCTTTGACAAACCTAGGTTCAGATACGCAAGGAAACATATCAGGAACCCTAAATGCTAAGCTTAGCTATAGCGCAGCAATGAATTATTTTAGTTCTACCACGAATTCGAATACAACATATCGAGACGTACCAATCTTATTCACCATAACAATGAAAGATATCTCCAATGCGAGCTTAGCAACGTTGAATTCTGCTCTAGCAGCACTTGATGAGAACTCATCTGAAGAAGATATGTGGAATGCTATCAAGACTTCGCTTTGGGGCAATACTGATGAACGATGTTTGGTATTCAAAGCTACCTTCAAAGACAAAGATGGAGTAGTTCAAAACTTGGGACAGTTGGTAGATGAGTATGCATTTAGGCATCTAAGCCAAATGCTCTCATAATTGTTTTTCGTTTCTTTCATTTCAATAAAACTTTCATAATCTTTTAGAGCATATTACTTTTGCAGCAGGTCCGTAGAGGGCCTGTTTTTTAATACCGGAGGCTCAAATTATTTGCTAAAAATACTATTTCTTATCACTTTTGGCTATTTTTCTTCTTGCCAGATAAAAATAAGAGACATACAATTAACGTAAGTCATACGTAGTTTTATTTTATTACTGTGTAATCAATAATTTACACATGTGTCATATTTTTACCATGTAACAGGGGGTTTCTATGCGTATGTTCTATAAATCCATTTTTATTCTCATTTTTTCTGTAATCCTTATCGGAGGTTTTATTGGTTGTGAAAACCAAAGCCCAGATGTACCGGAAGATTCTGGTGCTCCAGAACCTATTCCAGAACTAATTCTTCCGCCTACTCCTGTTCCACCTCCTGATCCCACTCCAGATGATGGAATAATTAATATCTATGGCTTTACTGATGAAGTGCCGGACATATTGGATGCATATAAAGAACACAACCCTGATTTTGAGTACACATTTAATAAGATTATTATTCCTACAACCGACGCATCGTACCAGACGGCTCTTGACTCTGCCTTGAATGCCGGTGGATCAAATATCCCTGATATTTACTGCGTGGAATCCGCATTTGCCCTAAAATATACGCAAGGCGACTATCACCACTTCGCTACTCCCTATGAAGAACTTGGAATTAACGTCGAAGATAAGCTCGAGGAAGCTGACATTGCTCAGTACACCATTGATATCGGGACCAATACTGACGGTGATTTGGTAGGCCTTGGTTATCAGGCTACCGGTGGTGCATTCATCTACCGCAGATCAATAGCCAAGGACGTCTGGGGAACTGACGATCCTGCAGCTATTAAAAATAAAATTGGTCCTACCTGGGAGTACTTTTGGGAAGCTGCCGAAGACCTAGAAGCAGAAGGCTATGGGATAATCAGTGGTGATGGAGACCTTTGGCATGTAATCGAGGGAAGCTCTGAACATGGATGGATAGTTGACGAAAAGCTTTATATAGACCCAGATAGAGAAGCCTTCCTTGATATGGCAAAACGTCTCAAGGACAACGAGTACTCAAACAATACCATGGACTGGACCGATGCATGGTATGATGACATGAAAGACGCCGGTGAAAAGCAGATCTTCGGTTTCTTCGGACCAGCTTGGTTGATCAACTACACCATGGCTGATAATAGCGGCGGTTCAGCACCTGGTGAAGGAACCTATGGGGACTGGGCGGTTTGTGAACCTCCTGTTGGTTTCTTCTGGGGTGGTACGTGGATACTTGCCAATAAACATTCTGTACATAAAGAAGCACTGAAACCTATTATTGAATGGATCACCCTCGACAGCTCAAACACCGGTTTGCAGTACTACTGGGCAAACGGTACACTCGATGGTTCTGGAGGTATCAAAGATACTGTTGCTTCCGGTGCTGTCATGAACAAGAGTAACGGAACTCTGGACTTCCTTGGAGGACAAAACATGTTTGAAATCTTTGTTCCTGCTGGCGAGTACGCCACTGGAACCAACAAGACCCCATATGATGAAGTTATCAATATGCATTGGAGGGATGTGACTAGAGCATATACAGCAGGGGAAAAATCCAGAGAGGAAGCATTTGCAGACTTCAAACAGCTTGTGTTTGATGATCTTGGTATTGAAGCAACCCCATAGGCAAAAAATGAAGACTACTTGTAAGTTATAAAACAAATTCCATTATCTTTCCCTTTGCATATTGGCTTCTCCGTTGTACAATAGCCAATTAGGGAGAAACTCATGGACATTGATAATCGTATTCACACCTACTTCCAAGCTGAGGCTGAAAGCTTGCAAGTAGAGAGCATCTATCTTGGGCTTGGCTACTCTGCAGTTGTCTTGCAGGATGGACGTTGTGGACTCTGTTACACTCCAAAAGGGAGTGGAAATAGTTGTTCAGTTAACAAGAACAAGGATGAATATGAAAGGTATCCTGCAATTAAACTACTTAAGAACATCAAGAAAGAAGACCCACTTGGCAGAGCCATGGCAATTGCACTCTGCAATGCCTTGAACCAGGACCACTCCCTTCTCCAGGATGAGGATGACGGCAATCTGATACGCGACCTTAAGTTGAACACAGGAGACAATGTTGCCATGATCGGCTACTTTGCTCCCATCGTCTCGTACTTGAATACACATGGTATTACTGTTCGTGTTTATGATATTGGAAAGGAAGTTGGATCAGAAGAGGAGTTCTACCAATGGGCAGAGACCGAGAGCGATGCCTTGATACTGACCGCCACCAGCCTGATCAACTCATCCCTTGAAGAAGTACTCAGCCATTTCAATGGGAACAGAATACCCACCGTACTTATGGGACCCTCCACCATCATGGCCAAGGAACTCTACAGGGACCTGCCTATAGATCTACTAGCAGGTTCCACCGTATCCAACCGGGATGGTGTCATCAAGTCAATTCGTAATGGTCGGGGAACTCCCTACCTCCATAAGGACTGCAAGAAAGTGTGTCTTTACCTCCAGGGATAATTACTGAGAAAATTACTTTTCCCGTAGACTAAGTTTTCTCATTTTTGCACTTCCCAAATTTTTTTCAAATTTTCTTACATTTCTTGTCATATTTTTACTTTTGCCTAAGTTTCAATGCATTTTTTCTTCTACAATTTATACAGACTCTCAATATTGACAAATCACTGTAAGCATTTGACTATGAGTTATGAGGCATGGAATAGAAGAAACAAGGAAGGCTACTTGCACCACTTACAACCTTCTCTCCTTCAGTTGTCTCATCATGTCTTTTTCCTTTGCATATATTGCTGTCTCACTCATCAGAGGATTCTACTCTGGTTAGCCAAGACAAATCACCACGGAAACATCATCTTGTATTGTGCTACAGACCAGGAACATCTGGTAGGGGTGGGAGGCTATTATGAAACGACTGTTGAAGGCTATCTTTCTAATTCTTTTAGTACTTTTCTGTTTACAACCAATGACTGCAAAGGTCATCAGGACCAGCTCAAGAAAATTGAGCATACCTAAGGATATCGTTGCAACACGAAAGGTGAATTTCAATATTGGAGACATCTTAACGGTACCGATGGTCTCTCTTACTATCGTGAATGACCCTACCCCTGCCTATCTCTTGCTCGTACTGGAACTGGAGATCGACAGCACAGAAATTCCTGCCTCCGAGAATATGGCAACGGCGGAAATCGTCAGGTATTTTGCTGGAAGCGAAACACTGACATTCTCCAATACTGACCTCATGAACTATGTTGGCAATGTCCGTGGCGGCTCTGCCCCCACCGCCATCAGGGATGCATTTGGCGTGTCTTCAATGAGTTCAATTACTTCTGATTTCTTTGAGAATTCCAATACGACCATTCCTGAAGGCGAGTATACCCTAACTCTCAAGGCATATGAAATTGATAATGAGGATGAAAATTTTTCAGAAGGCAGAGAGCTCAAGGAAGCCCAATCAGTTACCTTCAAGGTACTCTCCATTGGGTCCCTCTCAGTAGTACAGAACCCAACGGTTGGGGATACTACACTGCGTATACAGCTTCCAGAGACTCCCTATTATAGTGAATCAAACATTCCTACGAACTCAACAACCAAGGTTACGATCAACGGACCTGGAATAAAGCAGAGCGTAAGTAAATCCCACAGCAGGGTTGTAGCCTCGCTTGGTTCCTCGATCAAAGGGTATCCTGGGGATACTACTGGGGGAGAGGTTACCTATGACCTTTCTTCCATCAAGTTCAGGGCAGGAGAAACGTATACCTTTACCATCGAGTATTTTGATGCAGCAGGATATCTTATAGCCAACAGCGTGAAGAGCATCTCCTTCCCCTCTCCCAAATTCTTCACCTCCATAGATACAAGCAATGCCTACACCCCGGAATTCAGCTGGGGGTTCAACGATGATTACGACGATTGGACAACGGAGTACAGGATCTACCTCAACGGGCAGTATTATGGCTACACCACTTCGAACAACTATACACTTTCTTCTCCCCTCTCACCAAATACCACCTACTCGTGGTACGTCATGCCTTTCAACAGGGACGGTACGGCGTTCTTCAGCAACACATCAGCTATCAGCAAAACCTTCACGACAAAAGCCCATACCGAGCTCGATGTTGCAGTCAATGAACCAGAAAACCAAGCAACATTATTGCTAGGCGAATCGTATACCTTCAGTGGGGATGCGACACTCTCTGACAATGCCACTATCAAGAGTGCCGTATGGCAAATTGGCACCGAGACAAAGACAGGCGCCTCAATCACCTACACTCCAAGCAAACGCTATGCTGCAAATAGCTTGCTGGCCTATCTCAGAGTAGTCGATAGCTTCAACCTTGCAAAGAACTCAGCCTCGCTGTATCTCACCGTCCTTGACCCTGCTATCGCTATTCAAGGAGGCACAGAACAAACAATCAGCAAGGGAAGCAGCACAACCTTTACCTTGGACAGCAAGAATACTAGGGACCTTTCCACTATAGAGTGGTACCTCGACAGTTCCCTTGTAGGCTCTGGTAATTCACTCTCCTATACGTTTGATGAGAGCGGTACCTACTATTTGTCTGCAAAAGGTGAGAGTACCCCCGATATCAATGGAACTACCAAGGAAGTTACTTCCAATAGCCAGAAAATCACCGTCATAGGAGATGCCCCTTCAGTTGCAATCATACAACCACAGGCAGAGGTTGCGATGGTCAGGGGAACCACTCTCGATCTACTTGCTTCCTCCCAGGCTGACAACCAAATCCAAAGTAGGGTTTGGACGTACAGTGGAGTCGCATCAGGTACACTGGGAAGTGGGAGTGACAGCGTATCATTCACCCCCACCACTACCGGGGCCTATACCATTACCCTCTCAGTAACGGACATTCATCAGAAGACAAGTACTGCAACGACAAGAGTGGTGGTCATTGACCCGCAGGTGGCGCTGACCAGTCCACAGACGGGTTCCACCTTCTCTCTAGCAAGCAGCCTAAGTCTTGAGGTATCGGCGCCCAATGCACAACTCATACGTTATTATATTGGCAACCAAGAGCTAGCCTCCCCAACTGTTGATCTAGCAACCCTTGGGACCGGTACCTACAGTGCATATGCAAAAGCCTCATGGGAGGTGGTCGACAGAACAGGGAATCCAAGCGTATATACAGAGGATTCAAGCATCATTACTTTCAGTGTGAAGGATCTTATGCCTCCAACGGTTTCCATCACCTTTCCAGAAGACGACATGGTGCTCAAGACAGGTACCACCTACCAGTTTGTTGCTGAGACCAGCAGTAGTTCCACAGTCACCAGCAGCTGGTGGGGTATAAATGGAAAAAGTATAACCGGAAACAGTTATACTCCATCGACCTCTGAGAAGAGCAAAGCACTTACCATCACCCATTATGCCGAAAACCAGGACGGCGTGAGGGGAAGCAATAGCGTCCAAGTACAGCTTGCAAACCCATCAGTCTACCTTACTCCCCCCTCTAAAATGCAGTTCCTAAGTGGGGAGGTAATCCCTGTCAGTGCGACTGTCGTCGACGGAGAGCTGTACTGGCTTGTTGATGGCAATGAAATACCGTCTTGGGATAAGATGCTTACCACCACTGGACAGCACACCATCCAGGCAGGATGGAGATTACAGGCAATGGGAGCTAATGGAAGCATACGTTCCTTCAGTGGATTGTCTTCCACCAAGGCAACAGTATCGGTGTATAGTAATCAGAGGCCGGTCATTACCTCTTTCTCACCTGCCACTGCAGTAATACTGCAACGTACCGGGGTACCGGTCATATTCTCTGTGCAGGCTTCCAGCCAGAATACGCTGGAGACAACCAAATGGAATATTTTCAGTGAAGGCTCTTCTATCCGGGAGACCCTAGCTGCAAGCATCAGCCATCAAAGCTGGCCTCCAGGATTGTACACTGTCCAGGCAGAAGTGAAAGATACCTATAATCAGAGTACGAAGCAGGAGTGGACGGTCAAGATCATTGACCCAAGCATCTCCATCACCTATCCACAGAATGGAGCAAAATTCCCAGCCAAACAGGTACCAAAGCCAGTTATTGTAACCAAGGATATCAGCTCTTATACCATGGCTCTTAATGGAACCTTGATCAGTGACACCTTTGACTGGAACTCGCTCGGTGCTGGGAGTTACACCCTGAGCGTGGTAGGTAGCTACCTGACCACAGGAAAAACAACTCCAGAGAAGACGAGTGAGCAGAAGATTACCTTCAGCGTTGCCCAGAGCACACCTCCCAAATTTGAGGTGAGCGGTATCAGCAACAATGATCGCCTCATTGCAGGAGAGCGCTACAACCTGGTTGCAAGTGGGGAAGCAAACGAAACCTTCCAGTGGTATGTGAACAACCAGCTTACCGCACAAGGAGGAGCCTATTCCTTTACTCCAAGTGCATCCCAAAAGGACATAACCATCATGGTAAGGGGCGAGCGGAACTCCATAACCGTCGACAAGCACTTCAATGTCCGGATCATCGACCCCTATATCAGCATCATTCTTCCTAAAGAACTGGCCTTTGAGAATCTCTATCCACCGAGCATTCCGATCCCTCTGCTCTATGAGAGCAGGGATATCGACAAGGTGGTTTGGAAGGTAAACCTAAAGGAATACAAGAATCCTACCGTTACCTTCGCACAGGGTATGCACAGCATCGATATCGATGGCTATGCAACCTCAGTACGGCTTACTGATGGAACTTTGGGTGATTACCTCCCCACCAATACCGACGGTATTACCGGGAGGGATATCCAGGTTGCTGACAAGCAGGGAGTGGTGAGCATAGAGGCTCCTGAGCGAGTGCTGGAAGGAAGTGCAATTACCGTAAAAGCTCTCTTGGTGGAGCAAGGGCTTACCGATTTGATCGCTACCCTTGCCCTCTCGGTTGACGGGGTGAAGTATACACAACACCAAAGGCCTGCAGGTAGGGAGTTTACCATTCCCACCTTGAAAACAGGAGTGCATACTCTCTCGATCACCTCCACTGATGTATTTGGGAACAGCAAAACTGCTGAAAAGCAGATTGAAGTACTCAAACCTTTGGACTTCAAGATCACCAAGCCGGTAGAGGGACAACATCTCTCACCAGAGACAGTGATCAAGGGTAATCTGGAGTTGATCGCAGGTGCAATCGACTTGGTTACCTGGAGACTGGATACAACTGTCGTTCCCAATTCGAACTTCCTAAGCGGGACGCTTGGCACGCTGAAACCGGGTAAACATACCATCAGCGCCAGTGCAAGGGATCCTCTGGGAAATGTAACTACCAAACAAGTACGGATTGAAGTCCAGAACGACTTCCAGCTCAACTTGCTCACTCCTTCTGACTCCACCACTACCATGATTGGTACACAGGTTCCTTGCATGGTAGGAGTTGATAAGGTAGTGGGTTCGTCCTTCGACCTTTCGGATGCGGCTTCACGCATTACATGGTATGTCAATGGTAGCAGCACTGGCGAAGTAGGCCTAAGTTACCAATTCAAGGCTGAGAAAAGCGGGAATTTCACCATTCAGGCACGCTATGCAAATGGGGCTATGGTTCGCACCACAGCAGAGCGGACCATCACTGTCCGTGATATCGCTGAGCCAACTATTCTCGCTCCCCTGCAAGCACAAACCATTACCTACAAGACAGGAGAGAAGATTGCGCTCTCTGCTACCGGAGAGGAAGGTGCAACCTATCAGTGGAAGCTCTCTGACCAAGTGGTTGCTGTAGGAAAGGAGACCAGTTTTGATCCAAAAGGAGTTTCGGGAAACGTCCAACTTACCCTCGTAACTACTGCCTTTGGCAGGAGCAGCCAGAGAATAGTAAGCTTCACCTTGACTCCAAACCAGAGCCCGACTCTTACCCTCTCGGTGCCTCCACTTCAGTACACAGGAGAGGCTCTCACCTGGGCTGCCACTGCATTTGACGCAGAGGACAAGAAAGCCAACCAGATTGTCACCTATCGCTTGGATGGGGTACCTATAGAAGGAGCAAATCAACGAATCCTGACTGAGGCAGATGTCGGCAATCATATTCTGGAAGCCCGTACAGAGGACAGTATGGGAGCAGAAACGATAGTAAGAGCAGCCCTCCAGGTTTCCAGGGCTCAGCTTCCCATGGAAATACTCTCTCCCAAGAAAGAACAGACCTTCTTCCTGGGCTATGATGTACCATTGATCGCTACACTCAATGAAGCAGTGGAAGGAACATACCAGTGGACCATCACGTATCTTGATGACCCGGCAGCAAGCAATGATTCCCTTACAGGAAGCAATGCACAGTTCACTGCAAAGGGCACTGGACTGGTTGAGATCACCACGGTCTTCGTAGATGGGAACAATCGTGAGAGGGCCAGGGAGCGGACCACGATAACCATCCAGAAGGAGCCACTCAAGCTCTCGATAAACTGGCCCCACGGCAGCGTCGTGAATGCAGGTACCAAACTTAAGCCAACACTGCTTGGACTTTCTGGCAACCAAAATGGAGGTAGTGTCAGATGGTATCTCAATGGGCTGGAGGTTGATGATATTGACAATCTTACGGCACCAGAGATAGCCGGTTCCTGTACATTGGTAGCGGTATACAGTGAAGAGGATGCCAGCGAACAGGCAAGCATTTCCTTCACGGTGAACATCAGGCCACAGCTCTCCTTCATTAACCTTGCTGAAGGAACCAGTGCTCCGCTTGGCAGACCCATTGTACTTGCTGTCGAGGTAAAGGATGACCAAGCCTTCACAGGAACCATACGCTGGAAGGATGCCGAAGGAACAGTGCTAGGGGAAGGAAAGGCCTTTGCATTCAATCCTTCTACAATTGGAGAACAACAGATCAGAGCGGAGGCAACTGACTCCATGGGACTGGTTGGCAGTATCGCCACTACCCTTTACAGCTTCGAGACGATCAACAATGTGCAGGCAGTGGTGAACAACAACCTGCCAAACTATCTGATAGCTGAGAGTTCGCCTCCGCTCCCTCTCTTTGCAGTTTTCCAGGGAGGGGTTAATCCTGAGGTAACCTGGCAAGTCAAGCAAGGAAACAAGGTACTTGAGAAGGAAGGAAGAGAGATCTACCTGGGCTATGGAGAGATAAGCAACCTACAGGCTGGACCGGTTGTGGTAAGCATGCTCATCTCCGACCCACTGGGTGCACAGGAGACAATAAAGCGTGAAGTTCCACTGAACCTCACCTCCTCTGCAACCTTGGAGATCCTTAGCCCTTCGGCTGATAGCATCACCCGCCTTGGCGAAGAGATTTCCATGCAGGTTGCACTTACTGGATTCAAGGAACCCGCAATGCAGCTATTGCTCGGGGAAACTCCACTGCCGACTTTGTGGATGATCGGAGAAGGAACAAGGACTGCAAGCGCGGTCATACAGCCGGATGTCTTTACCACTGAAGGTGTATATGACCTGACCGTGCAGGCAAGTGAGGGTTCACTTGTCCGGAGGCAGCAATTCAGTCTCAATCTCTACGCAGAGAGGCAGGGCGTTTTCATCGACAATGCTCCGTCTTCCTACGAACTTGCTAGTGGAAGCTCGCTTCTCACAGCAACCGTTACAGGAGTGGCGGGAGTGGATCGTATCGATTGGAAGAGCGACCTTAGCGAAGAGGCTATTTCCAGTGGATACTCCTTGGATCTCAGCGAAGCTGGACTGGTTGCAGGAAAGAGGTCGATAACCACTGAGGCATATGCAGGAGGGAACATGGTAGGTTCCGCTACCATCCTCTTGGATGTGATAGGAACTGTGGAAGTACAGATTGTCGATCCGCAACCCTTGATCATCCTGATAAAGGGCGCGAGTACCGAGCTCAAGGCAGTAGGCAAGGATAAGGATGGTTCATCGTTGGATGAAGATGCCTTTACCTGGAGCTCACACCTCGATGGAGTGCTCGCTGAAGGTTCAACACTCTCCTTCGCTTCGCTTGATCTTACAGCCGCAGAGCATATCATCACAGCCAGTGCCTACGGCAGTGACGGCACGATGGCAGCTGCACACCAGGTAGTACAGATTAACAGTACTGAGAAGCCTAAGGAGCCAGAGGCACAGGATACTCCTGCATCATCCGATACATCCGGAGGTACAGGATATGAGACCGATTACGATCCTATGGGAGCTGGCATGGAGCCACCTCCAGAATCGTTCAACATGGGAGTACCGGTTGATCCGTACATGCCACCTTACTTCCCCGATCCATTTGGACCGGGTATGGGAGGAGCACCTCCTGACCCAGGACTAGGAGGGTATATGGATTCTTTCTTCAGTGATCCTGGATTCGGCGGCGGCTATGGTGGCGCTCCCGGTGGATTTATGGGTGGCGGGTATGGCGGCGCACCCGGATTTGGTTGGTAGGAAGGAGGAGCACCATGAAAAATACACATACGTTATTCTTGATTGTTGTAATCAGTCTGTTGAGTGCTTCCCTTTTTGCCTTGCAGGTGGACGTTCCTGGAGAAGTGAAAGCCTATGAGAATCTTGAGGTAACGCTCTCCAGTGCAGAGGCCGATGGGACAGTACAGGAAGCACGGTTCTTCTTCTACCAGAGTGGGGAAAGGGAACCCCGCTATAGTGAGTTTGTCGAAGACAAGGGGGTGTGGAGGACTACGGTCCCCTACACCTACCTTACCGGGGATGAACTGGTCTACTACACGATAATGCAGAATAGTGATGGTAGGTTCATTCGTGACCCAAAAATTGGAGAACACAAGGCCAGGCTGCTGCAGGACAAGGAACCACCTACTCTGGAACTTATCAGTCCAGGCACGTTTGAACTTGTGGATGGAAAGGAACAATTGGTTGTATTTGGTGTTGCTGATGAGAGTGCACTCACCCGTTTCAACATCACCAAGGACGGACAGACACTGACACGAAGTGGTGTCTTTGGTGGATACCTCTCCTTCCTGATTACTCCAGAAGAGAAGGATGATGCAATAATATCCATCGAGATGGAAGACCGCTACGGTAATATTGCAACAGAAGAGTATACCTTCACGATTACCGCAGAGAAAGCACCAACCTTTGCCTTTGATGGTTCGTACCGTGCAAACCTTGAAGTTGAGTACATCCTTGGTTTTGGAGAGAGTGAGAATCAGACAGATTTGCAGGAGGTATTCAGCGATGTGAGCCAGAATCTGAACATCTCCTACGAACTTGGGGGTGATGGGTATATGAAGGCCGGCCCCCTTGTCATGGAGGGGACAGCCGTTTTCAAGGATACTGTTGCCGCCACCGAGATTACCGAGGCGTATCCCAATACCTTGATCGCAGACCTACAGAACTTCCTGAACTTGTACAACCCGATCAACTTTGCCAATGAGTTTGACTGGACAGGAGAGGAAGCGAGACAGTTTGAGAATGACAACCAATTTACCCTGAAGATATCTCTCTTTGGACCTGCACTTACCTATCAGTTTGGTGATCAAAAGGTGAATTTCCAGAAAGAGACAATCAACGATCTCTCACTTAGAGGAACAGCGGTAGGTATCGATCTCCCGTTCTTTGAACTGCAAGTGGCAAAGGGTTTGAGTGATCTTGGTTTGGCAGAAACAGCATGGCCTCAAAATTTCTTCGGCTTCAAGATGGCTGGTAAGGCCAGGGAGGCCTTCTATCTGCAGACCAATATATCCTTCATCAGCTCCCTGCAGGGAAGGTATGAGAATCTCAAGAGTGGTGCCGATTCCCCCATCGGTGTTTTGTATGATCTTGATGACATCAGGCCAGAACAGAATATGGTCATCGGTTTGAGCAGTGGTTCAAAGAACAAGCTGTTCTACCTTGACGCATCCTTCTCCTTGAGTCTCTACAATGATGATGCAAGTGACGTACTTGATGTTGACCAGCTGGCGACAGACCTGGAGGATCAGGGAGGACCCGATGTAAGCTCCTATCTGGGGTACTTGGACAAGGTCCAATCAATCTTCCCGGTTCTGGACTACTTCCTCCCAACCAATGGTTTGATCAGTGGAGTCATCAACAGAACACTTTGGGGCGTGAGCTACGGAGCTGAGGTAGAGGTACCCTCTCTTGGTATCCAGACGTGGATACGGAAAACGGATAGCACCTACAAGAGCCTTGGAGCTTCAGTCGCTACCGATGAGTTCTCCTATGGATTGGCCTTTGAGAAGGGGGTCAAGGACTTCACGTTCTCTGCAGGGTATGAGAGGAACAAGAACAATATTGCTGACATTCTGTTCAACGATATCATTGGTTTGATAAAACCTGATCTCGCCCCTGATTCCACACCAACTTCTGCAAATGATATTTCCAATATTGTTCATCAAGCACAGGCAGGTGTTGATTTCCCACAACTAGCCCACTTCGGAACGATATCACTGGATTATACATTCCTTTATGAGACCACCAATGCAGAGGCGTTGGCAGCAGAAGCAACGGATGCAAGTGTAGCAACAGCCATCACTACTGCTACTACCAACGATATAACCAGTACCCATACCGGGGAATTGAGGTGGAAGAGTGCGCGGTATAAGTTTGGTGATGTGTCCACGAACTTTGGGGCAAAGACGAAAGACTCCTATATCACGAACATCCAGAGTGATGGGGTCAAGGACGGATCCACGTTCTGGGAGTTCTCCTACGCTCTCTCTGCTGCAACAAGTTTCAGTCGATATGCCATCTCTCTTGGGTTTGACCATGCTTGGAGTACAGAGACAGGAGGGCTGACAACATTTGGGTATGATACGAAGTTCTCCATCAAGCAGGCGTTCTTCGATACGATTACCTTCACAGCTTCACTTGACCAGGCGTTCAAGAGCTCCCTTGAGGCGTTCAAGATAACAGGCTCAGCGGGGATCGACAAACGGTTTGGTCCACTCTCGACGTCTGCCCTCTTTGAAGTAAGTTATTATGATTCAATTGTTGACAATAGTGATGATGCACTCACCTCCAGGTTGACAATAAAGGGAGTATTTTCCAAGTAACATCGCATAGATAAGAGAAGCACCCTTGCAAATAGCATTCGCTGGGGTGCTTCTTTATGTCATATGTTTTTTCTCATTTGTTATACTTTTAGTGATATTATAACAATAATATAATTATATTTTCATATAATATGCGAGTCTCAACGTAATTTATTCATACCTTATGTCATATTTTCCTTTACAGTTCCACAAAACTGTTGGTATTCTACGAATAAGAACAAACTCAATGAGACTCATGCAGTACTAGAATACTGTAGCTCCAAATATCGTATGTGTCTCAAATCCCCAGGTAGCATATGCTCCAAGGGATTGCAGGTATTTGGAGGGATGATGCGGCAAACTTGGGATAAATCAGGAATGATTTTACTGCCAAGCGGCTATTGGGCTTGTCTTTCAGGTTTACGATGTAATATTTTTCCCAACTGCTCTAGAAAAGCAGGATGGGATAGTTCCCTCTACTCCAACCTTCCTCCACCCATGGAAACACTTTCGTTTCTCTTATATGGAAAACAGTAAAGTAATTTTCCAAGAATTACTCTTCTCATAAAACACCACAAATAGTTTTGGAGTACGGCATGAAACATAAAATGAATCGATGGATTGCATTTGCACTTATCGTATGTGTCCTCTTGGTCACCATGGGATGCGATGAATTATTGAATAGGCCAGTAGATGTTACTGGTGTCACCATAACGCAAGACAATCAAACAATTATAGTAGGAAACACTGTTCAACTTGCTGCAACTGTTGCCCCAAGTGATGCAAGCAATAAGAATGTAGCATGGGAATCCAGTAATACCAGTGTAGCAACAGTAAGTAGTTCCGGGTTGGTTACTGCTGTTGCAGTAGGTACTGCTACAATAACTGTAACCACTGATGATGGCAGCAAGACCGACAGCATCACAGTCACCGTCAATCCTGCACCTATTGCTGTTACTGGTGTAACTATCGCTGAAGAAGATCAGACAATCTTAGTTGGAGATACATTGCAATTAACAGAAACTGTTGCTCCCAGCGATGCATCCAACAAGAATGTAGCATGGTCTTCCAGTGATACAGATGTGGCTACAGTCAGTACCTCTGGCCTGGTCACGGCAGTAGCTGCAGGGAGTGCAACCATTACGGTAACTACTGATGATGGAAGTAAGACAGATACAATTTCCCTGACTGTTAAAAATGAGCATATTATATTTACTTTAACTCCTACTGATACAACATTGGATACGTTACATTTTGAACTATATTCAGGGGCGCATGCAAACAGTATTTTGGCAACAAAATATCTTGATCTTTCTAAAACGTCAGAAGTGCCGCTTGTAGCGGTAATGGGGAATACGAGCCTTATTGGATCTACGAAACCTCTCGATATGCCATTGGATGATGGCCAATTTGCAGCATATAACGAAGCAAATAACGGATCTGATATTATTTATGCTTATGTAGAACTTCCTCTTCATACGAGCGCTATAATCGATACAGAAATAGAGGTGAGTACTTCAGACGCAGAACATAATTATATGATTGAGTTAACAGAAAACGATACCAATGGTGATCCTCTTATGGAAATTAATGCAGAGGAATATACTGTTGAATATTCTGTTATTGATACGGAAGCAGGTTACCTAGAAGGCACCATATCAGGAACGGTGTATGATGTAACTGGATTGGATGATACAGATGCCATTTCAACAGGTACAGAATATACTTTGAATCTTACTTTCAAGGCAGCCATTGTCAATGTAATACCACCTGACGAAGAATAATATTACGAATTTTCAATCAAGGAATCCCATCAAATACTGGTGGGATTCCTTTTCCAAATTACTCAGCGAGCACTAAATACTAACCGTGATTACTTTACTCAAACAACTCCCGATACTCCTTCCCTACCTGTTTGAAGGAAGTCTTCTTATCGAGCAATTGCTTCAGGTTCTCTGGAATAGGTACCTCAGTATTTAGAAGGGGTTCTACCACCTGCTCAAACTTTGCAGGGTGGGCAGTAGAAATGACAATGGTGGGCTTGCCACTGAATTGGTCTCTTCTTACTCGCTCTCCTGTAGCTGTATGGGGGCACATGATATATCCTGACTCATCATACACTTCCTTGATCGTCTTCCTGATGGTCTCGTCATCCACAGACCAAGCGCTTACCATCTTTCGCATGGTATCGATATCTGGATAAAGATCGAAGAGACGCTCCATGTTGCTGGGAGCCCCAACATCCATGGCATTGGCCAAGGTAGCTACAGAGGGACGCTTCTCATAGTTACCGGAGAACAGATAGTCTGGAATTGTCTTGTTCTCATTCACGGAAAGTACAATTCTTTCAATGGGAGCTCCCATACTTAGAGCCCAGTAGGCACCACAGCTATTGCCCACATTTCCGCTTGGGATGATGAAGGTAGGTTTCTTTCCAGTAGCCTGGTAGTAGAGATGGGAAGCATATACGTAGTACACACTCTGGGGAAGCAGTCTTCCCAGGTTAATACTGTTTGCACTGCTCAGTCCCCACTTGGTGGCAATCTCCTGGTCCATGAACGCATCCTTGACCATCTTCTGACAGTCATCGAAATTGCCATCGACCTCATAGGCCTCAATATTGCCACCCCAGCAAGTCAGCTGGGTCTGCTGGCGCTTACTCACCCTTCCCTTGGGGAAGAGTACCTTTACATCAATACCCTTTCGCCCAGCGAAAGCGGCTGCCACTGCCCCACCGGTATCGCCACTGGTTGCAACCAGAATGGTGAGTTTCCTGTGTTGCTTCTCCAGGATCTTCTCCATACTCGCAGCAAGGAAACGTGCACCAAAGTCCTTGAAGGCAGCCGTAGGTCCATGATAGAGCTCAAGGACCATCTCTTCGCCCCTTAGGGGAACCAAGGGAACCGGAAAATTGAAGGCATCCATGCATATCTGAGCCAGGTCATCTTTCAGAGGGTCATCCTCAAAGAAGGGAGCAAGCACTTCATATGCCAATTCCGGGTATGAGGAGATCTCATGCACATTCAAATGGGAAAGGGAGGGAAATGACTCGGGCACATACAGGCCGCCATCAGGAGCAAGACCTTGCAGAATTGCCTCACTGGCACTCACCTTGGGAGCTTTCTTCCTTGTTGATACAAACTTCATCGTTACGTCCTCCTAGATTCTGGCCCCAAGATAGGCTGCCAATCGAAGAATATCAGAGAATACACCACCGGCAGTAACTTCCCTTCCTGCTCCCGGTCCCTTGATCACCAGAGGTTGGCTCAAGTACCGGTCGGTGGTAAAACAAATCACATTATCGGTACCGCTTGCCTGGGCAAATGGATGGTCAATCGCATAGCTCTTCAAGGAAGCACTACAATTACCTTCTTCATCAACAATCCCGACATAGCGGAGTTTCTCTCCCTTCGCTGCAGCATCTTTGTATGCTTTTTCTATGACTGGATCGATTGCTTCCAATTTTTCCATGAACTCACTTGGGGAGCAACCATCGAGAGACTCAGGAACCAGACTCTGGATGGGAATATCTTCCACTTCCAGGGAGTATCCCAGCTCCCTTGCAAGAATGACCGTCTTTCGGCCTACGTCCATGCCTGAGAGATCATCCCTTGGATCAGGCTCAGTATAGCCCATCTCCTTTGCCTGTCTCACCAGTGAACTGAAGGGAACACTACCATCATAGCTGGAGAAGAGCCAGGCAAGCGTGCCGCTGACTATCCCCTCAATGCGGTGTACGGTGTCCCCTGTCTGAACCAGGTCTTTCAAGGTCCAGATAATGGGAAGCCCTGCACCGACAGTGGTCTCATAAAGGAAACGCTTTCCTGTACGCATGGAAGTCTCCAGCAAACGCTGGTAGTACTCCATGGGAGCAGTTCCTGCCTTCTTGTTCGGGGTAATGACATGGATCCCTGACTCCAGCCATGAAACATACTGTCCAGCAAGCTTACTGCTGGTCGTACAGTCTATGATCAGGGAGTGCGGGAAATAGGTTGCGCCAATGTGGCGGGTAAAGAGATCCTGGTCGAGTTCAACAGCTTCCTTGTCAAAGCGTTCCTTCCAGTCTCCTGGATCGATACCGTCCTGGTCAAGCAACATTTTCCTTGAGTTGGCAATACCCCTGATATGAATATCGAGCCCAAACTGTTCTTTCAGTCTGGTGGTTTCCTTTGCAATCTGCTGCAGCAACGTACCCCCAATATTTCCGGGGCCAAGCAACCCAACAGAAATTGCTCGCTTGGAAAGGAAGAACCGCGCATGCAGTGCCCGTAAGGCCTTCTTGCTGTCAATTCCCTTGATAACTGCGCTGATGTTTGTCTCGCTCGAGCCCTGTGCGATGGCAATGACATTTACCCCTGCCTTGCCCAAGGAAGAGAAAAACTTCCCAGCAACCCCTGCCTGGCCTGTCATCTGCTCACCAACAGCTGCAAGGACTGCAAGCCCGGTTTCAGCCTCAATACTCTGAATGGAGGCAGCCTCAAGCTCAGGAGCGAACTCCTTCCTTGCTGTGGCGCAGGCACGTTCTGCCTCTCTCTCGGGAACAGCAAAACAGATGGAATACTCACTGGAAGCCTGACTGATAAGGACAACTGATATGGAAGCCTTTCTCATGGCTGAAAAGAGCCGGCTTGCGATGCCAATGACACCACTCATTCCAGCTCCTTCCACATTTATAAGGGCAATGTCATGGATAATGGAAAATCCCTTCACCCTATTTGGTTCCTTCTGGTCTCCATGCTTGCTGATAACGGTCCCTGGGTCTTCTTCGTTTTCCCAACAGCGAAGTTGCACATCCAGGGAGGCAGCAATGGCAGGTACAAGTGCATGGGAGTGAATAATGGGAGCACCAAAGAAGCTAAGCTCAGTTGCTTCTGCATAGGAGAGGGAGCGGATAACCAGCGCAGAAGGGACTTCCCTGTGGTCAGCATTGTGGAGCAAGGAACTATTATTCCAGAACGTTACCCCGACCGCCTCTAGCTGTGCAGCAAGGGACGCTGCAGCATATTCGCTTTGACCATCCTTTACCGCTCCATAGATAAACAGTGCCGATTCCTCAACACTCTGTTTCTTCAGGGAATCGGCATAACTGAGGAGGTCGGCTGGAAGATTATGCAAATTGGCCCAATGGCAGGCAAGGTCAGCAACCCAACTGTCACAGAGTGTGCTTGTATAGCGCTCCACCCCTTCACTGATCTCCTGAACCAACCAGATTGAACGAAGGATATCTTCCAGATTTGCAAACCCTTGCTTGATCCTGTCAAGAACCTTGCTACCAGCAGGCACTGTGAGCAGGTCCTCCACCAAGGTTGTCCAACGGGTGAAACGTTGTTCCTGCATGGACCAAAGCCTCTCATCACGTTGCTTTGCCAGGTGCAAGAGGTTGGTGAGTTCAAGGTTTTCATCAGTGAATGGGGCAAGCACCACTACTTGGTGTGTCTCCCCGGAGGTGTGAAGAATTCGGATGAGCTTTTCCAAACCATCCTGTGAGACAAGATTGATGCTTTCTACTGCGTGTACCCGTATGTCATTCATTACCACCACCTCCGAGAAAAATTCAACATAGTGAACAAAACACTGAAAATATGTCTTGCAAAATTATACAAAAAGAGCCCAATGTTGGGCTCTTCTGGTAATCGAGATGACGTGCGTATGATTATACGAGCTTCTCGATCTTACCGCTCCGCAAGCAACGTGTGCAAACCTTAATGGTACGGGGAGTTCCCTTGACCAAAGTTTTCACAGACACGATGTTGGGGCGGAATACGCGCTTTGTGGTAACACCAATGTGTTGACCAACACCGCCATGCTTCTTGGCTTGTCCTTTTCTCGGAACACTATTTCCTGCAACCGTTCCTTTTCCGCAAATCTCACATCTACGAGCCATAGCTATATCCACCTTATCCTTAATAATTCATTCGTTGGCCGAACCAGGGCCTGTCGAAATCACGCATCACCTTGTCCAGGCAAGCCCTTGCCCGTGAGCAGTAGTACAAGGGTGTCGTACAAATAGACTTCAACCTTAGCCAAATTACCAGATAACAGCTTTTGTGTAAAGACAAAGGCATCATCTTTTCTGTTTTTTCCCTTGCTGAGGCCTATCTCCTTCAGTATGCTACACCCATGGAGAACTATTACATCCTTCGATTGGGCAAGGAACTGAGAAGAAACCTGAAACTATTCAGGGACAGTTTATACAAACAGCATGGAAACCCCAGTTTGCTTGCACTGGAAGCATGCATCATCCTTGGCCCGGCTGACAAGAAGGAGGCCCTGCCTTTTGTCGATTGTCCACATCTTCCTCTCTCTACACACAGCGTAGCATCCTACCAATACGGACACCTGCATCTTCCCATTCCAGACACACCGTTTACAAAGATTCGCGAACAGCTGGGAACAAATTTTCCCTATGATGGAATCTATCTTGGTGAAATGGAGACAACATTTCCTGTTGACCCGATCATGATCAAGGATGTTTCACTAGCCATTCTCACAATCCAGAGAGAAGGCGATCTTATCACTTGGAATGTTTTTTCAGAAAAACATCTCGACTCGGGCAGACATCACTGAACGGACAATCTTCACAGCTTGGTTTCTTTGCATGACAGGTGGTTCTCCCAAACAGGTTGGCTGTCATGGAAAAGCGATAATGAAAGCGTGGCTCCAGGAGTGAAGCCACTTCCCTCTCAATTTTCTCCGGGTCCTTGGTTGAAACCAACCCAAGCCGGTTCACGACTCTTCCAAAATGTGTGTCGACAATAATGGCTGGCTTACCATAGATGTCACCCAGCACGCAGCTGGCTGTCTTTCTCCCCACTCCAGGAAGCTTGACCAACTCTTCCATGGTTTCAGGAAGCCCTCCATCACCAAGAGCCTGTGCGCAGGCAATGATGTTCTTTGCCTTGTTTCGATAGAAACCGGTAGGAAAGATAATCTCTTCCACATCCTCCCTCTTTGCCTTGGCAAGGGAGGGAGCGTCGGGATATTCAGCAAATAAGGTTCGCACCACTGCGTTGACCGTTCGATCAGTTGTCTGGGCCGAAAGGATGACACTGATCAGGAATCTGAAGGGGTCACGCTGCTCCAGAAACTGAATATCTTCTGGAAGGAGCGTGTCCAAACGTTCATATATCAAACTCGCGTATGTATTCTTATCCATATTTCTGTATCCTACCCCCTTGACGCTTTCAAGCTCAAGTGCGTATACTCCAAAAAGTTTCGGGGCGTAGCCCAGTGGCTAGGGCACCTGCTTTGGGAGCAGGATATCGAAGGTTCGAGTCCTTTCGCCCCGATCTACTTAGGACGAATTGAGTTTCTCAGTTCGTCCTTTTTTGTATCCCGAGACCAACCCAGGGGCCAGTCTGCGGTAACCGAATTCACACAACAGAAATCAATTCAATTTGTTTCACCAGGTAGAATAGAGAAACACAATATATTCCTTACAGTTGCTTCAGGAGCCACTGATCAAGGAACTCCAATTGTTCAGGAGTATGGAACCAATGCTCTCCATCTTCATAGACGGTGAGTGCTGCTTCATGAGCACTGACGAAGGAATCGATGGTATCCCTGGAGGTCAACGTATCGTGTCCTGCATAGAGTACAGAGGTCGGAATTTCCCATTTGATGGGGTTTTTTCGAACAAATTGAAGATAATCCCACGAAAGTATTTCTCCAAATTCCGTGTGTATTTCCTTTTTCTTCTGCAACTCTGCCTCAGTAATACCTGCCCAAGTGATCATATCGGTTATAAGCTGCTCCATGGAAAGAATGGGAGAGATGAATAGGGCTTTATCAATTGTCTTACCCTGCAATGCGTGCATGGAGAAGTAACACCCAATGCTGTTAGCGATAAGGGTGACCTGCGAATAATCCATTGAAAGCATTCCAAAGGAGGTTTCCAGTAGAGGCTCTGAACCCCATGGAGTAAAGCTTGCAAGATCTTCTTTGCTCTGGCCATGCCCTGGCAAGTCGATGGCATATCCATCATACTCTTTGGTCTGAAGTAATGGTTTTAGACGATCTAGTTCATCCTTGCTGCCATGTTTGCCGTGTATGTAGAGAACTGCTTTTTCTTTCATGTGGTTATCTCGTATTGCGCTGTGAGATTTTTCCCAAGTTCACTATGTTCAAACATGAGGGTCCTTGCATGAACAAGACCTCCATGTTCCATACAGAGTTCAAGTATATAAAGAAATATGCCTATGTCGATCTGGTTGTAGTACGAGACGCTCCCTGCGGGCATGATGCCAACCTTTCCTGGCTTGGTGCAGCGATACACGGAAAGTGTTTTCTTTTCGCAGGAAACATACCATGGCTGGCTGTTGCATGCACTGGGGGAGAAGCGTGCAATATTTAGGATATCATCATAGCCCTCGCCTTCCCTGATATCTTCAAGCGGTTTTCTCTTAGCCTTGAACATATCCTTACGAAATGTTTTTGGCGGCATTTTTACAAAGGCTATCATGATGACATACTCAAGCCCAGAGTGGTTCTTCTCTTTTGGCTTCCCGATCCCATACCAGAGAGCACCGATATCTCTCGAGGCCAGGTAGAGATCGATTTGTTCCCCGATATAGCCAATATTCTCCAGGTAGCCTTCCTTCTTTTCACTGTAGAACAGGATACAGTGTGTTTCCCCTCTTCTACAGGTTGTCTCATTGGCCGGAACAATCTTCGTCGCAACCTTGATATCACTGACAAGAGGTTTACACCCACGTAAGGCTGTATTGATCTCTTCTAGCTCCTCATCTGTAAGGGGGCGCTCTACGCCACGAAAAAGATGGAAGGACTTCCGTTTATATATCATGTCATACTGCCACATGTACTCATCCTTGTAATAATCGGGAGAATGCAATTCCTACACTCAATCATCTCCTACTAACCCTATCATAGGTTCATAGCCTAGATAAAACTGAATTTTAAACATTTTATTACGCTTTCTGCATTCAGTTTATGCCATGCTCTTCCAGAAAGCATTACTTGCACGAAGGTTAAGCGTAAGTGGAAGACGGTTGTGATAATCGTACTGTTCTGTTAGATCAATAAGGGCATAAAAAAAGGCACACAGCCGTTAGACCGCATGCCCTAGGTATTTTGCTTCTGGCTTTTATGCCGCATTGTTGGAAGAGAGAATCTTTGCAATGATCCTTCCGATGGTCTTGCCAAACTGTACGTCGTAGTCCAGTGCAGCATTGTACACATCGACTTCCTTCTGCTGTTGCAGGCTCAGGAAGTACTGATGGTCACAAATCTCGAAGAAGAGGTCTGCTTTCCTTCTTCCAGGGAAACTCAGCTGGGTTGCCCAGTTTTCCATTACTTGGCTGATCGGCTGGTAGATATTACTCATCCAGGAGTAGGTTGCCTCATCCCAGGTGATTGGCATGGAAAGGTTCTTTCCAAGGAAGTAGCGGTGTCCCTCAATGTGTGAAGCGAGACGTTCATAGTCTGCGTCCAGGAACATGTCAGAGTTCTTGATCATGTACTCAATGCTTTGTCTTTTCTGTATATCGTGGTTATCCATATAGGTCTCCTTGTCTTTGTTCTGTATCATGGCTATATTCTACTGAATTGCTATTCGATAATCAAGTACTGATAGACTAATGTATTTGTATTGTTCCGCTCTCTTTTTGCATATTTCCGTTGTCAGTTAATCATAATTCTTATTTTGTATATCTCTGTACCTTTCTGATGGCGGAGACCATTGCAAAACGACCCCCCTGAACCAGGGGGGCCGTGAAGAGTACAATACGTCTATGAAAGGAGTTTCAGGTAGTCTTCTTCTACCTTTGCCCAATCAAGGACATTCCAAATAGCGTTCAGGTAGTCTGCCCTAAGGTTCTTGTATTTCAAGTAGTATGCATGCTCCCAAACATCGATACCAAGAATGGGCACCCCACCCTTCTTGTCCATCAAGGGTGTATCCTGGTTCGGGGTATTTACCACTTCCAGTGACCCGTCAGAATGTGCAACAAGGAATGCCCAGCCTGAACCAAATCTTCCTGCTGCCTGACTGTTCAGGGTTTCTTTCAAAGCATCAAGGCTTCCAAAGTCTTTCTTGATTCTATCGAGTAATGAGCCTTTAGGTGCATGAGCGGCTGATGGACTGAGAATCGAGAAATAAAGATTATGGTTTGCATACCCTCCCCCATTATTTCTCACAGCGGTTCTGAGCTTTTCGTCGGAGATAGAATCGAGGTTCTTGAGTATGTCTTCAATGGAGCGATCTTTCAGGCTTGGATCCTTCTCTACCGCAGCATTAAGATTCTTTGTATATCCAGCATGGTGTTTCGTGTAGTGGGTCACCATGGTTAATTCATCGATATGCGGTTCCAACGCATCAAAACCGTAGGAAAGTTCAACTTGCTTAAACATGAAATACCTCCTATGTATCGTATGTCTATTTCCTAGTCTTTAACTAGGTATTAGTAAGTATACATAGAATTCTTCCATTAGGCAAGTCAAAATACAATGGAACACGATTATATTTCACGCATTAAACAATTTTTTCCAACCATCTTTACCTTTTTTTATTTTTACGTTACTGTTTGCTCGTTTCAGGGACTTAAGACCTGTAAGCGATGCGCCAATAGCTCAGTTGGATAGAGCAACTGCCTTCTAAGCAGTAGGTCAGAGGTTCGAGACCTCTTTGGCGTAATAGAGTTTTGGTGCCGATCATTTTTGGTCGGTACTGTATTTTTTTTTCTGCCTAAGCCACACCTGCAAGCAAAACAATCATAGAAGAGACACTACCAAACACGAATATCCTCTCTGTTGCTCCAATACCCTTGACGAGTAACCAATGCTCATCTACGCTTATGACACAAGCACCTCAATCATAGGACGGTGATTGAGCCTTAGGAGGAGTTGTATGCTGGGCTACGATTTACGGGTACAAACCACTTTCAGGTTTGATTATTGCAGAGTCTTCGATCCACCGAAGGAACATGAGCTTTTGCGTTTCTCTCGGCTCATCTGGTATGGCTATGATGAAGAAGGCCCAGCAGTCTACAGAAAAGACCCCAGAACTGGTGAGGTCGTTCGGATAGATTTCCAGCGTTAAGCACTCTCTTTCCATTGAGGTATGAATATACAATTTCATTGAAATTTTATCGGATGAATGCTTGACAGTGGGGGGTAAATATTCGATATTCGCATTACCATCGTGAAGGCTCCAAAACACCTCTTTTGGAAATTCTATGCCTGAAACGAGTGGAGGAAATGGAAAAGATTGAAAGGTGTTGAAGTAACTGCTCAACGGGTATCCCGTTCCTATGGTGATTTCAAGGCTCTTGATGATGTAAGCGTACAAATCAAGAGGGGAGAATTCTTCTCGCTGTTGGGTCCTTCTGGTTGTGGCAAGACCACACTGCTGAGGATTATCGCTGGATTCGATTATCCGGACTCGGGAAACGTTGCCTTCGACAACAAGGACATCCTCCCCCTACCCCCTGAGAAACGTCAGGCAAATACCGTCTTCCAGACCTATGCACTGTTCCCCCATCTCACTGTCTACGAGAATATTGCTTTCCCGTTGCGACTTCGTCGTACCGATAAGGCAATCGTGGAACAGAAAGTCATGGAATATGTAAAACTGGTACAACTGGAAGAACATATTTACAAGAAACCTTCCATGCTCAGTGGAGGGCAAAAACAACGAGTAGCTATCGCACGTGCCCTGATCAATGAACCAGCGGTACTACTGCTTGATGAACCGCTTTCAGCCCTGGATGCAAAACTGAGACAGAACCTGTTGGTTGAACTCGACCTTATCCATGATAAGGTCGGCATCACATTCATCTATGTAACCCACGACCAGAGTGAAGCCCTCTCTGTATCTGATCGTATTGCAGTCATGAACAAGGGCAAGGTATTGCAGATAGGAACTCCCTACGAAATCTATGAAGCTCCAGCAACCAGATTTGTTGCCAGCTTCATCGGAGAGTCCAATATATTCCCTTGTACCGTACTCTCCTGTGAACCACAGGGAGAGGAGTACCTCCTACGTGTTGAGGTCCCTCAGCTGCAGGGTGAAGTGTATGTAACTGATTCAGAGGCCCAGGAAGTGGGGTCTTCACTCGACTTTACCGTCCGCCCAGAGAAAATCAGGATTTCGCCCAATCCTCCACGAAGCAACAATGCTACCATGAACACTTTCAAGGGTATTGTGGAAGAACCCATCTATTCAGGATTCCAATCGAAGTTCTTTGTCAAATTGGAGAAAGAACCTGACACACTGGTGAAAGTATTCAAGCAGCACACAGTATTCTTGGAAGAAGGCCCTGAGATCCAGTGGAAGGATACGGTCTATGTGAGCTGGAGTGCAAACGACGGCTACCTGGTGAAGGACACGGAGCAATGAAACGAATTCTCAAACCAAGGGAACGGGAGCGATTGCTAGGAACGCTCTATAGCGCTCCCATGGGGCTCTGGTTCACACTATTCTTCACGATTCCCATCAGTATCATCATCCTCTACAGTTTCCTCAAGCGAGGTCTCTATGGAGGTGTTGAGTGGGAGTTCTCCCTTTCTGCCTACCAGCAGATGTTCAACCCAAGCTTTGCCAAGGTACTGCTCAGGACAGTGTGGATCAGTGTAGTCTCAACATTGCTCTGTCTTCTCATTGCCCTACCCTGTGGCTATGCGATGGCAAAAAGCAAGCACCAGACCTTCCTCCTGTTCTTGATCATCATACCCTTCTGGACCAACTCCCTGATCCGCATCTATGCCTGGATCTCCATACTATCGAGTGAAGGATTTCTCAATTCTCTTCTGAAGAACCTTGGGCTGATCGATCAGAGCCTCTCCCTGATTTACAACAACCAGGCAGTCATTGTTGTCCTGATCTACATGTATCTCCCCTTTGCGATTCTTCCGCTCTTCACGACCATAGACAAGTTCGACTTTGCCTTGCTCGATGCAGCCAGGGATCTTGGGGCAACCAAGCTGGAGTCGATCATCAAGGTCATGATTCCCAATATCAAGAGCGGAGTAAGTACTGCCTTCATTTTCACCTTCATTCCTATCTTTGGTGCCTACACCGTACCACTCCTGGTTGGCGGCAAGGACTCCACCATGATCGGAAATATCATCGTCGACCAAGTCTCCAAGACCAGGAACTGGCCTCTTGCCTCTGCCTTCTCCATGGTACTGACCCTGATCTCCCTCATTGGAGTATTCTGGATGCTGTACAGCGGAAAGAGAGAGCTTCACCAGAAGAAGAGCAATCAACAGGCACTCGAGCAGAATATCAAGCTGCACCACAGCTCACGGGGGAAGAGATGAGTCATCAAAGAAATACCTCCAGAACCAGCTTTTCTTTCTCCTATACCATGCTCTCCTTGGTCATTGTGTTCCTTTTCATCCCTCTGTTTGTAGTGGTCTTTTTCTCCTTCAACAGCGTAAAAGGTATGCAGTGGGAGAGTGCAAGTCTTATCTGGTACAAGACACTCATCTATGAAAGCCCCTCACTTTGGGCAGCATTCAGGAATAGTCTTATCATCGCACTCACCAGCTCCATTTCTGCCACCATACTAGGAAGCCTGGCAGCCATCGGCATTAAATGGTACCGATTCAAGGGAAGAAGCTACATTACCACGGTAAGCTACCTTCCCATGGTCCTCCCCGAGGTAATCATCGGTATTTCCATGTTGATCTTCTTCTCTGCCGTGAAGATTCGCCTCGGCTTATTCACCATCTTTGTAGCACATACCACCTTCAACCTACCCTTTGTGTTTATGTTGGTAAGTGCACGCTTGGATGAGTTTGACTACTCCACCCTGGAAGCTGCACGTGACTTGGGAGCCAATGAGCGGCAGACCCTGCTCAAGGTCATCATTCCCTCCATCATACCTGCAGTACTTTCAGGATTCCTGATGTGCATAACCATGTCACTTGAGGACTTTGTCATCACCTTCTTTGTCTCGGGTCCTGGTTCAGGAACATTGCCCCTGTATGTCTACTCAATGATCCGCTATGGCGTATCCCCGGTGATAAACGCACTCACTTTTGTCATGATTCTGGGCACCATGCTCATCGCATTCTTCTTCAGAAAGTTCCTCAAGACAGTGGCTGCCAGCAGTTAGCTGGCGCCCCTGTCTCATTGAATAGTGGCAAAAGCTCCAATTCATACCCCAATTTTATGCATATTTATGCATTTATTTTGCAGTATAACTTCCATTACCCTTGTCACCCTCTTTTTCAACAGGTATTCTAGACCAACATGTATTAAATGTTGGGAGAATGGTGATCATGAACAGTTATCAGCTCATCACAGCCTTGGCTTTTGCACTCTATCTGGGGCTTATGCTAACAATCGGGTTTTTCACATTCAGAAAAACAAAATCCACCAGTGACTACTTTCTCGGTGGCCGTTCAATCGGTCCATGGTTCACAGCACTCAGCGCTGAAGCGAGTGATATGTCTGGCTGGTTGCTCATGGGGCTTCCAGGCCTTGCCTACTTCACGGGGCTCCAGGAGGCGTTCTGGACCGCAGTTGGATTGCTGGTAGGAACATACCTCAACTGGTTATTGGTGGCAAAGAGAATGAGAAAATACTCCATTCACGCCAAGGATTCCATCACCATCCCTGAATTCCTCACCAACCGTTTTCATGACAAGAGCAAACTCTTGCAAACCATCAGCTCGATCATCATCCTGGTGTTCTTCATTGTCTATACAGCAAGTGGATTTCTTGCCTCCGCAAAACTGTTCACCGCTGTATTCGGTATGAATTACTATGCTGCGCTCATCTTAGGCGTACTGGTTATCCTTGGATACACGCTCCTCGGTGGATACCTGGCTGTGGTAGCAACTGACTTCCTGCAGGGAACCCTGATGTTCTTTGCCTTGGTGATGACCGGCGTGATCGCAGTATTTGCAATCGGGGGACCAGTTCATACCTTCGAACAGCTCAGCCAGTTCGGCCAGCACTTCATCAATCCATTTGCCACCCCACCAGGAACCAGCTATGGGTTCCTTCAGGTCCTCAGTGCGCTTGCCTGGGGCCTCGGATATTTCGGCATGCCACACATCCTCATTCGCTTTATGTCCATCAGGAGCAACCATGAGGTCAAGACGAGCCGAAGAATTGCCATGGTCTGGGTTGTTATTGCCATGGCAGCAGCATTGCTCGTTGGTGTGGTGGGAAAAATCTTCCTTCAGCCCACCACATTTGACTCCCAGAGTGCAGCAGAGGCCGTGTTCATTGTCAGCATGCAGAAAATATTCCCAACCTTCATCGCAGGGTTCTTTCTCTGTGCAATTCTAGCAGCAAGCATGAGTACTGCCGACAGTCAGCTCCTGGTTGCCTCTTCAGCATTCTCAAAGGATGTCTATAAGGCAGTGCTCAGGAAAGATGCCTCTGACAAGGAGACCTTGTTGGTCAGCAGACTCACCGTCGTTGCTATCACCATTATTGCCATCTTCCTGGCAATGGATCCCAATTCCTCCATCTTCGATGTAGTAAGTTACGCTTGGGCAGGCTTCGGGGCAACCTTTGGACCTGTCATTCTCGCTTCTCTTTTCTGGAGACGTGCCAGTCGCAATGGAGCTGTAGCAGCCATGCTTGGTGGTGGTATTACCGTCGTGGTCTGGAAGCAACTTTCAGGAGGCATATTCGATGTCTATGAGTTGCTCCCTGGTTTCATAATCGCTTCCCTCTGTATGGTTATTTTCAGCTTGCTTGAGAAGCATCCCGATGAAGAGGTCTTCAAAGAGTTCGATGCCTTCATGGCAACAGAAGACTAAGATGCAGAACCGGGGGGACTCCCCCCGGTTTACTTACACCTTACCCGATTCTTGTATTTAACCACTTGACCGCATCTCCAAGTTTCCCTATACTTGCTCCAATCCCTAGCCATTCGATAGGTAATTTCTTGAAGGAGGCACATCAATGATGCAAAGCATGCAAGACAGTATTGAATCTGACATGTGCCAAAACGCACTCGCCTAAGACCTTCAAGGAACCATCATGAAACATGCAAAACATCCACGTTGTGGGTCGGTAACCGACCACATGCGAGGCTTCTGAACAGTATTCCACAGACCCGGCGTAGCCAGGTCCCTATCATTTTATTCAGGAGCAACCCATGAAAACCAACAATAGCTACCATTTTGAAACCCTAGCCCTACATGCAGGACAAGAAAAAGCAGACAGCGCAACCGGATCCCGTGCAGTACCCATCTACCAAACCACCAGCTATGTCTTTGACAACTGCGATGACGCAGAATCCCTCTTCAACCTCTCCAAGGCTGGTAATATCTACACCAGACTGGGGAACCCTACCCAGGAAGTGTTTGAGAATCGAATGGCCCAACTTGAGGGCGGTGTTGGTGCTCTGGCTGTTGCCAGCGGTTCGGCTGCCATTACGCTCTCTATACTCAACCTTGCTAAAAACCAAGACCATATCGTTTCAGCGAAGACCATCTACGGAGGAACCTACAACCTGTTTGCCCATACGCTCCCTGAATGGGGCATCAACACCACCTTTGTTGATACCACCAATATCGCAGACGTGGAGAGGGCCATCCAGGACAACACCAAGGCGTTGTTTGTTGAGTCCATCGGCAACCCGAATGCCACCCTCTGTGACCTGAAGGCTTTGGCCAACCTTGCCCACAGCCATAAGATTCCTCTTGTGGTGGACAACACCTTCGCAACCCCCTATCTGCTTCGTCCCATCGAGCACGGTGCTGACATCGTGGTTCATTCTGCAACAAAGTTCATCGGCGGCCACGGGACATCCCTCGGTGGTGTCATTATTGACAGCGGAAACTTCGACTGGAAACAGAGCGGAAAGTTCCCATCGGTAACAGAACCGAACGACAGCTATCATGGATTGAGTTTCCTTGACGCAGCGGGAAAAGCTGCTTGGATCACAAAGGCACGTACCGTACTGCTCAGGGACACTGGACCGTGCATTGCCCCCCTGAATGCATTCCTGTTCCTCCAGGGGCTGGAAACCCTTCCTCTACGTCTAGAGAGGCATGTCCAGAACACACTCAAGGTGGTCGAATTCCTCTCTGGCCATCCTTGCGTTGCAAGAGTACAGCATCCCAGTCTGGAAGATAACCCATACCACACACTCTACAAGCACTACTTCCCTAAAGGTGGTATCTCTATCTTCACCTTCGATATCAAGGGAATAGGAGAGGATGCAAAGGCCTTCATAGACCGGTTGGAGATTTTCAGCCTTCTTGCCAATGTAGCAGATGTTAAGTCTCTGGTGATCCACCCTGGAACCACTACCCACTCCCAACTCACCAAGGAAGAGCTGGAGAGTCAAGGTATCTCCGAGACCACAATACGTCTTTCGATCGGCTGTGAACATATCGACGACCTGCTTGCAGACCTGTCTCAGGCACTTGGGGAGGGTTCATCATGCCAGTGACCATCCCAAAAGACCTCCCTGCCGCTGAGGTCCTCAAACAGGAAAATATCTTTTTCATGACCGCTGAGAGGGCCATACACCAGGATATCCGCCCACTCAAGGTCGCCATCCTCAACCTTATGCCCAATAAGATGAGGACAGAGGAGCAATTTCTCCGTCTTCTCGGCAATACCGCCCTGCAGGTGGAGATTACCTTCCTCACCACAGCGAGCTATAAAAGCAAACATACCCCTTCTTCCTACCTGAAGGCCTTCTATCAGACCTTTGAGCATGTGAAGGAGGAGCACTTCGATGCTCTCATCATCACAGGGAGCCCTGTAGAGACTCTTGCATTCGAGGAAGTCGCCTACTGGCAGGAGCTGGAGACAATCCTCCGCTGGGCCGACAAGCATGTGTTTGCCTCATTGTTCGTGTGTTGGGCTGCTCAAGCAGCCCTCTACCACTACTATGGTATCGGAAAACAGGTGTTGGGCCAGAAACTCTCAGGTATCTACCGTCATACGGTACAGGAAAGGAATCATCCACTGGTTCGTGGCTTTGATGACCAATTCTGGGCACCCCATTCCAGGCATACCAGGCTCGATGAGGAGAGCCTGGTAAAACATAATGATATCCAGATACTTGCAACCAGTGAGGAAGCAGGAGTCTACCTAGCGGCAAGCCAGAATGGAAGACAGGTGTATGTCACTGGGCATAGTGAATATGACGAGAGAACACTCCTAGATGAGTATACAAGAGACCGAAAGGCAGGGCTCGATGCCCAGCTCCCGGTCAACTACGTAAAAGGAGATGATCCTTCAGGGGAAATTCAGGTTACCTGGAGAGGCCATGCTAACCTACTGTTCAGCAACTGGCTGAACTACCATGTCTACCAGAACACTCCCTATCACTTGGAGGAACTTGACTGAAGCACGTTACAGCAGAGTTCAGTCATTCGACCCTTCAACGCGGCAATCTGCTTGTCGGTAATGAATGTGACCTGGCCATGCTCGACCCCTGCTGCCCAGTTGATGCTGTAGGCAAGGGCGAGCGTGGATATGCCTGCCTCACGTAGCAGGGAAACCTCTGTTGCCAAGGTCATCCCTACCGTATCGCCACCGATATGGCGCAAATAACGAATTTCAGCTGGGGTTTCCAGTCTCGGACCATTGGTGCAGATGTATACCCCTGCATCCAGGAGGGACTCATCCTCCTTGAGGATACGAGATCTCAACGATGTGTCGAAAACCTCATCCATGGACGTGTGCACCACCCCGCTTGCCCCTCCTATGAAGAAGGTATGGTCTCTCCCGGAGGAGAGGTCAATAAAATCACTGACCAAACCAACCTTTCCTGGAGGTAGTTTCTCAGTGATGGAACCTACTGCATAGATACCAATTGCATGGGTTACCCCAAGCATTTCAAGCGCCTTGATGTTAGCACGATAGTTGATCAGGTGAGGAGGGTTTGAGTGATCGGATCCATGTCGTGGAAGAAAGACCAAGGAAGCATCCTTGCCCTGTCCTACAAACAACTCAACATCTCCGTAGGGAGTATTCACTACCTTCCGCTGTGAATCGATCCCTTCCAGGGTATCGACTCCGGTGCCACCAATAATTGCTTTCATTGAAAATTCCTCTTGATTTCTTCCGGTTTAAGTACACCCTTACCCGTAACAACCCCTGTTACCAGATCAGGAGAAATGATATCAAAGGCTGGGTAGAGTGCCTTCATTCCATCTGAGGAGGTAGGGCTTCCCATGCAATGAGTTACCTCCTCGGCCGAGCGCCACTCCATTTGTATGCAGCTTGTATCCTGTTTCGTAGGATCGGGGGAGACGGAAAAGGCATAATAGGGAACCTGGAAATGCTTTGCTGCAATGGCATTCCCCAGCGTCCCCACCTTGTTCACAACAGTCCCATTCATACAGACCAAGTCAGCGGCGGTCATGTAGAGGTTTGCATCTCCTGTTCCAAGGAACGTTGCCCCCATCCCATCGGTGATCACACTGACCTCGATCCCAATCTCTTGGAGAGAGGGAGCGGTAAGCCGACTTCCCTGCAAATACGGTCTGGTCTCAGGGACAAATACACTGATTTCCTTTCCCTCCTCCTTTGCATATGCAAGGGAAAGCAGGAAGGTATGCTCAGCAAAGCAAGTGGTCAGTACACCGGCCTTATCAGGAATGAGAGAACTTCCAGCTCTACCAAGTTGGTGGTAGAGCTTATCAAAAGCCTCTTTCCTGGCTTCCACCAGAGGCGCTACCCTATCGATGAAACCAGGATCTCCTCGCAGTTCATCGAGAAGGGAAAGCAAGGTCCGTTTCATTGTGGTATTGGTTGGACGAGAAGCGATAAGCATTGCAGCTGCACTTTCAAGTTCTCTGAACTCCTTCTCAACTGAACCTTCTTTCATCTGCTCTACGACAAAGACCATCGCAGTGAGGGCAACCTCCAGTGGCCCCCCTCCCTGGGTGACCATCCGCTTCAGGGCAGAGGCAATCTCAGGGATGGAGGAGCAACGTTCAAAGCGTTTTTCAAACGGGTAGACCCGTCTATCTCCGATCAAGAGTTGCTTTCCCTCGATTCGAGCGATATTCTCACTTCTGAGGAGGTAAGGAAGGGTGATCATCAATGCACCCAGAAAGAGAGATGATCTTCCACGATTGCCTTGATAAGGACTTCGTCCTCCGCAGGCCCTACCACTTCCATATCCTTCTGGCCATGGGCGAGAACCTCATGGCTGGGAAGATTGAACGTGGGGTTCTGCTCATCGGCTCCAGTCAGCTCAAGGAGTTTCTCCTCGGTAATGCCAAAGACCAGCCTTTTTACATTGGTCCAGTACATTGCTCCGGTACACATAACGCATGGCTCAGCATTGGTATAGAGCGAGCACGTTGCAAGAAACTCTGGGTCGTACAGTTTACTGGCCTTAAAGAGCAGAAGGGTCTCTGCGTGCATTGCAGAACCGCCTTCCTCGTAATCGTTCATCTGCTCAAGGAGGATCTTGCCATCCTTGTCAGCCAACAAGGCACCAAAGGGATGATTTCCTCTCTCTTTCGCCTGGTGGGCAATTCTGACTGTTTCATACAACAGCTGTATATCTTGTTCATTGGGTTTCTTTCTTATGATGGTAGGCATGACAGCTCCTCTCTTATTAGTATCCTTACCCTATCATGAGAGGCTGGGGATGACAATCAGATGCAAGTACATAAAACTTCACGAAACGGATATCTAGCGCCATGACAAGGGCTAATGGTATGTATTTCATGGTGTTGGAAATCTTCTTGCATTGACGTTTCTCTAAAGAGCACGTACATTAGAGTAAGTTGCAAGAAGCAACGAACATACAAAAAGGAATGACTATGAACAAACCTAATCGAACAAAAATGATTGTGACCTTGTTGGTGATGATGCTCATCTCCACTGCACT
The DNA here is from genome assembly GCF_963676285.1 of uncultured Sphaerochaeta sp. Classification (NCBI taxonomy): domain Bacteria; kingdom Pseudomonadati; phylum Spirochaetota; class Spirochaetia; order Spirochaetales; family Sphaerochaetaceae; genus Sphaerochaeta; species uncultured Sphaerochaeta sp. The sequence goes on along the minus strand of NZ_OY781063.1, from coordinate 3,041,466 downwards.
CTTTGCAGCTGGGGCAAAAGAAGCCCATCCCGATGCAGTCACTGTGCGAGTACTTTCCGCTTTCGACCAGCAAGGCCAGAGAGCTTTTACTGTCAGGACCTTGGAAAACGTGGACTTTGTCTTCATGACAAACAATATGACAGAGTCAACATACCCCATTGCATCGCTTTCGCGAGGTGACTACCTTGAGGTAGTGGTAGAGAATGGCATTGCCTCACATATCCGCTACATCAACCCCTTGGTTGCTACCGGTGTACTTCCCTACAACATCAGCACTGCCCAGGCGACGGCACTGGAGAGCCTTGAGGACCGTTTCAGCTACACCTATGGATTTATGTTGATACAGTCTTTTGCAAACCAGGGACTGTTCTTCGATGCAGGATACTATGTAAAGGGTGCCCTCGATGGATATAAGGACTCCCAGAGCGATTCAATGAGTGGATATTACACCCTTGAAGAGCTGTATGCCAATGTTGAGCAGTATCAGGCAGAGATCTGGAGTCTCGGTCTTGCCCAAACCGATTATGGTAAGTCCTATGACAGTATTGATGATGTAAGAGGACTGACCAAGCCAGAGGGAATTGCAGACGCCTTCAGCTATACCTATGGATACCTCTTGGCACTGAATATGTCTGGCCAAGGCATCTATGTCAATGGAGATCTCTATGCAAGCGGAGCCTTGGACTATGCATGCGGCAATCATCTTTTGATGAATGAGGCGGAAATGCAGACTGCCTTCATCGAATACCAGGCTGAACTGGAAAAAGAATACGATGCATGGCTTGCTGAAGTTGCAGTAACCAACCTTGAGGAAGCTGAGGTTTTCCTGGAGCAGAACAAGTCAAACGATGGTGTCATCACCACAGCTAGTGGCCTGCAATACCAGGTATTGACCGCTGCAGAAGGAAGGAAGCCCACCAAGAGTGATACCGTAGAGGTAAACTACCAGCTCCAAATGGTTGACGGGACTGTCATCGAGAGTTCCTATGACCGAGGGGAGACCGCTCACTTCCCTGTAGATGGATTGATCGACGGGTTCACTGAAGCATTGCTTACCATGAACACCGGAAGTGTAGTAAGGACCTGGATTCACCCAAGCCTTGGCTATGGTGAAGCAGGAACTGATACCATTCTCCCCAATGCACTGCTTGTCTTTGACATTGAGCTCGTCGGTATCGACAACTAGGTAACTCTTTCTTGATTATACCGGGCCATGGATCGTATCCGTGGCCCGTTTTCGTTACTAGGCATCCAACCCTACTTTGGATATACTGATTTCATGTCAGAAACCATAAGCAGCCAATTGATTGATCATATCTATGATACCCTACGGGACCAAATTCGAAGTGGAACACTCCCTGGGGGCACAAAACTCTCTGAAAACACATTGGCGGCGACATTTGCATGCAGCAGGACTCCGGTAAGAGAGGCATTAAAGCGCCTGGACCAGGATGGGTTTGTGGTTACCATCGCCCATAGCGGGACCTATGTAAAGGACCTGACCATGCAGGAATACCAGCACCTGACCGAGGTACGAGCATACCTCGAAGCGCTTGCCATCCGCTCTGCTTGCGAGCAACATGCCGATGCAAGTGCCTTGGAGCAAATTCTTGATACCATGGATGGTTTGATAGAAGAAAAGGGACCTTTCCACATACAGAAATTCAGCGAACTGCACTATCAGTTCCACTTTGAGTTGGTGTCGCTTGCAAGAAACGACCTGCTCACCCTCACCTACAGCCGATTGAATCTTGGGGAGGCTGCCTTGCTGTTCAGCCAGACATTGAATAAGCGTGGACTAAGAAAGACCCAGGAAGAGCACAGGAAGCTGGTTGCAGCAATCAAGAGCCATGACGCAATAAAAGGCGAGCGTTTCATGCTCGCCCATCTCTGGAGAAAACGCAATCAGTTCAAGAAGCAGGATCAGGAAGGGTAAAAACCACCTTCTTGACCTTGTTCTGCATAGTTCGACTCTGCTTGTGGCGGAAACGCTCTCCCTTCCTAAGCAGGACAAACAGACCAGTGGTACACTGAGTCACCACCTCCACCAATGCCTCACGCTGTAGACTGAGTATCTCTTCCCCTTCCAGGAGAATATGCACCTGGTTGCCACTAGCTTCGTCGAGCGCCCCTGTTACCGAGCTCTCATACTCCATCACCTGATAGGAAATACCATCAACCGTATAGGTTCCCGCCTTGTCATCATAGGGAAGACTTCGGTCCATTATGGTGATAACACCCTGCATCGCAGGATGCAGGGCACGATACCATTCAAGATTGTCCAAGAGATCAACAAGCATCAGATCGCCTTACCTTTATTCTTCTGCCAAAGCTGTTCGTAGTTGATGATCTGATCCACACAGCCATCAATTCCAAGCTTTCCACTGTCAAGACTCAGATCATAGGTACGGCACATACCCCACTTCCGATCACTGTAGTAGTTGTAGAAGTTGGCCCTCTGCTTGTCTGTTTTCAGACATATATCTTCTGCCTTCTTCTCTTCAATCTCATATACACGAATTGCACGTTCTGCCCTACTCTCCAAATCTGCATGGATGAAGATATTGATGGTATTCTCCATCTCCCTGAGAATGTAATCAGCACACCTGCCCACGATAACACAAGACCCTTCTGATGCGAGTCGCTTGATCGTTTTGCTTTGGATAAGGAAAAGTTGGTCATTCAGCGGCATCTCTGTAACACCTAGGGCTCCACTGGCCATAGGATAGTTACCCATTACAAGAGAGTAAAAGATACTGCTGGTCGCTTTCTCATCAGCGTTTGAGAAGAGCGCCTCACTAAGGCCGCTGTCCTGTGCACTAATCGCAATGAGTTCTTTGTCATAGAAGGGAATTCCCAGTTTTTCCGCCAGATTCTTCCCTACTTGCCGTCCGCCGCTTCCAAACTGTCGTCCAATGGTAAATACGGTGTTTGTACTCATATGAGGTCCCTCCACTATGTAGAGTATATCATACCAATGGAGAGTGTGCAGGTGCCCAACGTGCAGGATGGAGAAATATCTACCTTACCGTGGCAATAACCCGAGTGGGAGCGCCGTCTGCATTCTTGAATGAGAGAGGGAGACAGGTAAGCTGTACCACCTTGGAAACTACCATATCCAGTTTAACCAAGTTCTCGATGATCAAGGCATCCTGAGCAAAGATAGCATGATGGACTGGAAATGAAAGATCTCCGCTGCGGTCACAGTTTGGGGTATCAAACCCGAATAAGCGAATTCCCCTTGCAAGCAGATTGTTCACTGATGCCACACTCAGTTGTACCTTGCCTTCTGTCCAGAACAGAACAGCATCACAGGAAGGATCTAGTTCAGGAATATCTTCTGGATCAATTATTTCAAGGCTCCTGCAATCCATCACATAGGCAGTGGCAAAGAACCTGGAGAGCGGATAGGTATCGAGTGTTTTGCCATCCTTCAACAGATGAGCAGGGCTGTCCATATGGGTACCTGTGTGGGAGCCGAGAGAGAGCCTGGTCAGGTTCCACCCCTCTCTCTCAATGGTATGCAATGGTTCGAGAATGGTATCAGGGTCCCCATCATAAATTGCATGGCCACTTTCCAAGCTTACGGAAAGATCATACCGCTGTATTGCAGCTTCCCTCTTTTTCTCCTGGTAGAGTTGGTGACTGAATGCCTTTCTGGCGGTCTCATACAGATTCTTACGGAAATCAAGGTCCAGTTTGTGTGAAGCGAGCAAGCTATTGAGCCGATAGACCAAGTCGTTTGCAGCCTGGCCTGCCATATGTTGCACTTCCTCCACCTGATGTCGGTAGGTTAGATAGTGTATAGCCTTACCCAGACGCTCAGAGACTATCGTGCTTGCTTGAACAGCAGCTGCTTCCTTACGGGGCAGGGACACGGAAAAGTCTTCCACCGTGAGTACTTCAACATCTTTCCTTTCAGCCAGTACTGGATTGACATCCCTTACCGGGGCAAGGTCAATAAAAAGCTTTGGGCCATCGGGGCTGTCGAGATCAACGGTGTACTCCATTCCCTTGGTTGCACTGATCACTACATCGTATGATCTGAAATGATCAAAACGCTCCTCATAGGAAAGAGCCTTCACTCCCCCTGGCAGCAAAAGATCTGCTTTCTCAAGATCCCGGAAGGTCATGCTTACCTGATAGCCCTTTCCAGAAAGGACCTTTGCCACAAGACGAGAGAGGGCACTACTCCCGATAATCATCACCTTCTTTTCGACTTCCCGCTTCTCAAGAAGCATAAACACTGCCTCAGCCAGGGACTCATCGGGAACCTGCAAGTCAACCTTCGACTGAACTGCTTTTGCCGTGGTAATTGCTTCCCTGAAGAGGTACTCCATCCTGGGTGAAGCACAGCCATGGATTCGACTTCTCAAGAGGCTTGTGTGTATCTGGCTGATAATCTGGTCCTCACCAAACAAGGGACTGAGCAATCCACATGCCAATGTGAACAGATGCTCGATTGCCTCCTCTCCGAAGATATGGTAGGTATGTTCAACCCATATGAGCACGGGAAGGGATAGTGCCCTGAGGAACGGCTCCTTGCAATCAATTTGTGGGTTCTCACACCACACTTCCACACGGTCACAGGTGGAAAGCAGGATAACCGCATCACTACGGGTTTGCTTACGCAGTTTAATGGTTATTGCACTAAGCTGCTTTTCAGTGAATGAGAATTTCGAATGGACTGAAGGAGGAAACTGATCAAACCGGATCCCAACTACTGTTACACCTATCACTGCCTACCTCCTAGACGCTCCCCATGGAACAGGTACTGCTGAGCAAGTGCTGCATACGGTGCAAAGAATGTTTCATCTTTAGTGGGATAGTGTCGCTTCATCACCTTCTGCATCCAGGTATCGAGTGGGAATGCTTCCATATGATGATACCCAAACAGCAAAATACATGAGGCAACCTTTTCCCCTACTCCCCTAATGCTCTTGAGCAACTCTTTTGCAGACAGGTAGTCCAGGGATTGGATGGATTCAAGCAGACTTGCATGGGAGATTGCGCTGATAAGGTAGGGAGCTCTGAACCCCATGCCCAGTGCCCTAAACGCAGTCTCACTCACCCCCTCAAGCTGCTCTGGACGGGGAAAGGCAAATATACCTGGAGAAATCTCTGTCCCATATGTTCTGGAAAGGGTTTGATACATACCACGAATCCGCTTGATATTGTTATTTTGGCTGAGAAGAAAACTGACCAACACTTCCCATGGATCTTGGTTGAGTATATGAATACTGCGATACTGGCTGATGAGCGTAGAGAGATGGGGGTCTAGTGCGCTGAGCTCACGCTCAGCCTCATCATATTCCCACTCCATATCGAAGTAATGAGAGAAGAGGGTATCCTCTGCCACCAATGTGGGGAAGTCAGCTTCCTCAAACATGACATGACGCCCTCCCAGCACCGCTTCATAGGTTGAGCCTTCCTTGGTCCAAGCAAATGTTTGTCCACAAAACAACGTTGCCTCGAGATTGATCAGGGTATCATTCATAGCCGAAACAATAGCAAAGCTCTTCGCTTCTTTCAAGCAAAGCATGCATCACTTCTATTAGCCATAATTTCGTCATTGTGCTATACTGCCTTCCATGAATCAAGGAAAGACGGGAATACGAACAAGTGTACATGATACTATCTTACGTTCTCGCTATCGATTCATGGTCCATGAGAAAAGAACGCTCTTGTCGTATCTTGACCTGGGACAGATCAAGACTGTTGCGCAGGTTCTCACTACGCTTGAAGATGATTCCTTCTCGCTACAATATCCTTTCAGCTTTGCCGATTTGCATCTGCAAGCCTATCCAGAGATAACGGCCATATACAATGCTCTTGATTTTGGCATGCAATGCCAGATACTTGATCGTGCGGCAGAATATGGGAAGGAAGGAAACTGCGAGGCCTTGGTTGCCGTTGACTACCAAACAGGTCTCACCACAATTGTGGCTTTGGGAAAAAACCAGGAAGAACTGGAGCAAAGAGCTCTCTCCTCTCTTGAGGATCCGTTGGTCAATACTTTGGTAGATGAACCTTCAGAGAAGGAACTCTTTGAACTGCTGGAGTATGTCCATACTTCTCTCCTCAAAGGGGAATCAACGAAAAGGCGGTATGCCTGCCATAGGGTGGCGTGCAGCGATGAATTCTTTCTTTCCCATCTATTTTCCACACTGATCGATGTACCATTCACCCTGACCTGGGGGTTGGAGAAAGACAGCGAGGGTCGAGCCATTCCCACCTATGTCACGGAAGGGAACGTTTAGTTACCGATTTCAACCCATTGAACAGGGCTGTAAATGATCCATTCTGACTCGGTAGGGAAAGATTCTGAGAACGGGTATTGATGAACATCACGGGAGCAAAATAGACTTTTGCTTGTTCCTCGGGTGCATGCTTGAGTACCTGTTTGGCTACCTCTTCACTTAGGTGAGGACGATTGGGGTACATACCCACTCCGACGATAATCCACCAGAGTCTACCATTTTGCTTCTGGACCTTGAGCTGCGGGTATCGGTTTCTGCTGCCGCTACGGAACACAACCGTCTGACCCATCTCATGAAGTGCCTCCTCAACGTAGGCTAACCCCATGGCATACAGCGCATCATCACTCAGCAGCTTGTAGGAAGCGGCTGTCCTTGCTGCCTCAATCTGTGGTAATCTGAACAACGCTCTCATACGTAATTATATCACAATCGATAGGTTTTCCTAGTCTTCTTCGAACAACCAGGTGGATAAATACCGCTCTCCAGAATCAGGTAGCAGGACAACAATGGTCTTACCCTTCCAAGCTGGATCTGCAGCATACTGGAGCGCAACATACATTGCCGCCCCGCTGGAAATGCCAACCAACAGTCCCTCCTGCTTTGCAAGAGATCGTGCAGTCTTTCCTGCCTTTGCATCCTCAACAGTCACTATCTCATCGATTACTGAGCGGTTGAGATTACCGGGGACAAACCCTGCCCCAATACCCTGAATCTTGTGAGGACCACCATATCCTTCACTCAGCACTGGGCTGGTTGAAGGTTCCACGGCAACTATCTTTACTTGTGGATTTTGTTCCTTGAGATACTTGCCCACTCCACTGATGGTTCCACCCGTGCCGACTCCTGCAACAAACAGGTCGACATTATGAGCGGTGTCCTCCCATATCTCCACACCAGTTGTCCGATAGTGGACAGCTGGATTATCGGGATTATCAAACTGACTTGGAATGAATGCATGAGGAATCTGATTGGCAAGCTCCTCAGCCTTTGCAATTGATCCTTTCATGCCTAAGGCCCCTTCGGTCAGGACCAATTCAGCACCCAAAGCAGAGAGAAGCTTCCTTCTTTCAATACTCATCGTCTCAGGCATAGTGATAATCAAGCGATAGCCCTTAACCGCAGCAACATAGGCCAATCCCACCCCGGTGTTCCCACTGGTAGGCTCGATGATGACCGAATCAGCTGAAAGCAGGCCACGCTGCTCAGCTCCCTCAATCATGGACAGGGCCACACGATCCTTCACACTGGAGAGAGGATTGAAGCTCTCAAGCTTAGCAAGCACAGTAGCATCCCCATCATGAAGCCGATGGATCTTGACCAAGGGTGTTTTGCCAATTTTCTCTGTGATATCCTGGTAAATATGTCCACTCATCGGATAGCCTCCATTGCTGTATCTTTATATCCTAGTATTTTTATAGTCTTTATAGTATTTAAAATACAGACTCCTGTCAAGGCCAAACCCTCAGATCATATAGGTAAACCACTCTGCCCTGGTCACCTCAGCCAAGGTGACATTTTCAAACACCTTACGTACTTCCTGGTCCAATTTTTGGTAGAAGTGCAACCTGATCACCCGCTCAATGGCTGATTCCTGTCCTGGTGATGTTTCCTCAAAGGTAATATTACCTTCCAGGAGATCGAGCACATCATAGATTAAAATCTTCTCCGGGCTGTCCTTGAGCTGGTATCCCCCACCAGCTCCCTTGATGGAGATCAAGAATCCACCACGGGTAAGGAGTAATGCAACTTGCTGCAGATATTTCTCACTGAGATCCTGTCGGTGTGCAACATGGGATAGTGCCACTGGACCCTCATTCTGGTGTTCAGCCAGATCTACAAGCAATCTCAGGCCGTAGCGACCTCGTGTGGAAATCTTCATATGCCTCCCCCCACCTCAAGTTCAACCAAATGTGAGGCTAGGTCCTCAATCAAAACCTGCTTTGAATAGGTAACTACCGCGTTCTGCAACAACGCCCAAATCTGGTGCGTTTTACAGGCTTCAGTCCTACTGCATTCCTTACACGGAACTGGATGAAAGTCACCTTCACTGGCATTTAGTACTTCATGGCAAGTAATTCCATTACGGGAAATACGATATCCTCCCTGTACACCACGCTCTGCAACCACGAGTTTTGCACGTCTGAGAGGAATCATCAATTGCTCCAGATATCCACTGCTGATACCTGTCGCTTCACTGATTGAGCGTATACTGCAATTCTCCTTGCAGGTGGCCAGATAGACCATGGTCTGCAACGAGTACCTGCCTTTTGTCGATAATTTCATATCTAGAAGGTATCAGTAGGCAATCACAACGTCAAGCGTTGGAGAGGACACATTAATTGTATACAAACAGTTCACCAATCACCCTACATATGGTATAATAGCCACCATAATCATTAGATAGATGGTATACAACAATTCTTTGCTGGAGCAATGCATCAAGGATTTCCTATGAATTTACTTCCATTACTCATATTGCATGGTGTCGGGGCTACAGGGGCACTGCTTTTACGGCGGTTTCGAATACCTGCAGGGACCTTGATTGGAGCCCTTGTTGCTGTAATGATTCTCAACAGTGTTCAGTCCTCTCCCACTACATACCCTGAAGATCTTCGTGTCTTTGTACAGATCTTTAGTGGTCTGGTGATCGGGACCCGTTTCACTCGTGGCGATATCAAAACGCTGAAAACCATGGCATTCCCCATCATCATCCTGGTGGTGGTACTACTTTCGACCAACCTTCTTTTTGCCTTCATCATGCAACACTTCACCAGCTTGAGTTTTATGACAAGCTTCTTTGCATGTGCTCCTGGAGGAGTATCTGATTTGGCTCTGGTGGCTACTGATTTCGGGGCAGTAATGGAACACGTTGCCCTCTTGCAACTCTTCCGCTTGGTCTCCGTGATCATAGTATTTCCCCCGATGATCAGGGCAATGCTCAAGATTGATGATCATACCACCCAAAAAAAAGAAACAGAGCGGGTTGGTTCATCCAGATCAGTCTCTTCTTCGTGGTTCCTTGCCACCATCGCCTGTGCAATGACCGGTGGGCTGCTTTTCAATGCTGCAGCAATCCCTGCAGGAGCGATCCTTGGTTCCATCGTAGGGGTTGCACTGTTGAATCTTGTAAGCGACAAGGCGACGTACCCAAGAACACTGAAAATGTTAGTGCAAATAGCAGCAGGATCCTATATAGGAAGCAGAATCACTGTGCAGACCCTTTTTGAGATTAAGGTGTTGTTGCTCCCTGCTCTCATCCTGACCGTTGAACTCTTTTTCATGGCATTTGTCACTGCCGCCATCCTTCACAAACTCTGTCGTTTGGACTGGGCTACCAGTCTCTTCTCCTCCACCCCTGGAGGAATCCAGGAAATGGGCTTGATCAGCGATGAATTGGGACTGGAAACCCCCAAAATCGTCTTGATGCATACATTTCGCATCCTGGCGGTCCTGGGGGTACTTCCCTTGATAGCCGGTCTTTTTGGTGGTATCTAGGCTGGATTATACATGGAAGAGGTGGGGAACCTTGGATCACTGGTAACATTGAGTACCAGTTTTCTCAACCCTGAGGAGTCTCCACTACTAGGAATATGGGTCATATGCACTTCACATCCATGGAGAAGTGGCAGGACTGCACTTGCTTTCTTGGCATCCTCGCTGATTGCGCAACTCATGGCCAGGCAGATGAGCACCTCATCAAGATTCAGGCTTACGCCCCTACCATTAAGCACATCACGTTTCATCTCTGTCACAGACTGAACGATTGCAGGAGGGATGAGGTCGATCTCGTGGTCGATATCCGCAAGCACCTTCACTGCGTTGAGAATCAAGGCAGAGGAAGCGTGTAGGAATGGTGAATTACAGCCGGTGACGATCCGCCCATCAGGCAACTCAATTGCCGCAGCACAGACAATCCCATTTATGCCCTTATTCCGTTCAATGCCTCGCTCGAGGGCTTGCTTGGCTGCAGGGACAACACTGCGGTTTTCACTGGAAAGCTTTGCACCATCCATGATGGAAAGGCTCCGCTCGACGGTATCCTTGGTGCCTATACCCTGGACATATTCACAGGCAGCTCGATAGTAGCGCCTGATAATTTCCTGCTCACCAGCTTTCCTGACAACCTCATCATTGATGATACCAAACCCACAGCGATTGACCCCCATGTCAGTGGGACTCTTGTAAGGACAATCCTCGCCGGTGATCTTGCTCAAGATCCGGTTAAGAAGAGGATAGGCTTCCAGATCCCTGGAATAATTGACCGTGATCTGGTTGTAGGCACTTGCATGGAAGTGGTCGATCAGGTTCTTGTCCCCAAGATCAGCGGTTGCACTTTCATAGGCGATATTCACCGGATGATCAATGGGCAGGTTCCAGATCGGGAACGTCTCGAACTTTGAGTATCCACTATGCCGTCCTTCCTTGTAGTCATGATACATCTGTGAGAGGCAGGTACCAAGCTTTCCGGAACCCGGGCCAGGACCGGTGACGATAACGACCGGTCTGTCGGTTTCAATGTACGGGTTTGCACCATAACCTTCGTCACTTACTATGAGGTCTACATTATTTGGGTATCCATGGGTTGCACGATGGGTGTAGACGGTAATGCCACGTTGCTCAAGAATATTCTTGAAGTGGACCGAGCCTGGTTCCTCATCAAAACGGGTAATTACCACACGGGTGACCTTCAAGCCCCACTTGGAGAAATCATCGATCATCTTGAATACATCAGTATCATAGGTGATTCCAAAATCACTCCGCATTTTTCGTCGTTCTATATCACCACTATGGATACAGATGATAACATCAATCTGTTCCTTAAGTGATTGGAATACGCGCATCTTCACATTCGGGTCAAATCCAGGAAGCACGCGTGATGCATGGTAGTCGAACAGGAGCTTGCCACCACATTCCAGATAGAGCTTCCCATCACTCTGCTTCACTCGCTCGAGGATATAATGACGTTGCTCCTCCAGATATTTCTCATTGTCAAATCCAATTGCACCCACGCTTCTTACCCCTTGTATTGCAGTTGTTCTGCTATAGCTTCTTGCGTCCGTTGGTCGAACAATACCCCGATAAGCGCCAAAGAGAACGGCATGGCAGCCCCAGGTCCTTGTCCGGTAACCAAAGAACCGTCCACGATGAATGATTCATTCTCTAGCACCAACCCAGGGCAGGTCTCTTCTGTCCCTGGATATCCTGTAACCCGTTTACCGTCCAACAAGCCGGTTTTGCCAAGGACAACTGCGGGAGCGGCACAAATGGCGGCGATCACCCCGCTCTGGGCAGTCTCAATAACCTTCTCCAAAACCTCGAAGGATGCAGCTAGATTTTTCGATCCTTGCCCTCCCCCTGGAAGGACCACACAATCGAATGACTTCTTCTTGCAGGATGCCAGGGTCGTATCGGCATGAATCACAATGCCATGGGCACCTTTCACTGTAAGAGTATCAAGGGAAGCTACGGTAACTTTTGCCCCACTTCGCCTAAGCAGATCGATCGGTGTGATAGCCTCGACCTCTTCAAATCCTTCTGCAAGGATTACCAAAACTGAGGGAACCATGTTTAGACCTCCATTCTTCACAGCGGCTGAATAATGCCGCCTTCGCTGCGAGCCTTGCGAAGCAAATCGCAAGCATGGTGTACTATTCGTTCAGTCTCATCCCAACCGATGCAGGCATCAGTTACAGAGACTCCATATTTCAGGGTAGATAGATCTTCAGGAATTTTTTGACATCCCTGTTCCAGGTTGCTTTCCAACATGAAGCCACGAATGGCCTTCTCACCCCAGGAGACCTGGTCTATGAGAGAACGCAGTACCCGTTTCTGTCTTTCATAGTGTTTTCTGGAGTTTGCATGACTACAATCTATGATGATTGAGGGATTCACCCCCTCCTTCTGCATAAAGACCCTTGCATTCTCTACATCATCCTCATAGTAATTTGGACTCTGGTCTCCACCACGAAGGATCAAGTGACAGCAATCATTACCGGTGGTCCTGAAGATGGCACTGGCGCCAGAGGCATCCATACCAATGAATGATGCCGGTTGATGTGCGCTCTTGATGGCATTGATTGCATTAAACAAGTCCCCGCTGGTACTGTTCTTGAACCCGACAGCCACACTCAAGCCACTGGCAAGATTGCGGTGGATCTGGCTCTCAGTTGTTCTTGCACCAATCGAAGACCAACTCATCAACTCGTCGATGTACTGGGGAATAATGGGATCGAGCACCTCACACCCGACCGGAAGTCCCATCTTCACGATGTCCAGCAGGAGGGAGCGGGCAGCCATGATGCCACCACCGATATCATAGGAGCCATCCATTTTTGGATCGAGGATAAGGCCCTTCCAACCACCTACGGTCCTCGGTTTCTCAAAATAGGTCCGCATCACCACAAACATCTCTTCCTCGATCTCACTTGCAAGCTTCTTGAGCTTCCGTGCGTATTCAAGCGCTGCCTTGGGGTCATGCAGAGAACAGGGACCGATGATTGCAAGCAATCGTTGGTCCCTTCCTTGGATGATATCGTTGACCGTTTGGCGGCTTCGACGTATGGATTCTGCCGTTCTTTCATCAACCGGCAGCAGGGTGACAACCTGCTGCGGTGTAGCAAGTGGTTCAACCTGCTTAATTCTAATATCTACGTTTGCCATGCTGATTATTCCTTTGGGAAGGTATACCACGTCTCAGCGATGAGGCTCAACCCTTTTCGGTTTCCTTTGCTGTATCATCCTTGCCTCTGGAGTACAGAAATCGCTTAATCTTCTGGGTCGGGGTCCTCTGGAACGGTTCTTCCTGCAACTCAGCACTGCTGAGTCGGCTGAAAGCACTCAGTTCCTTATTCACATCCTCCCGGATTTTGGCGACATATTTCAGGGCTTCATCCTTGGCCTCATTGACATTCAACGCCATCTTGCTGGCAAAAGCTTCAACGTCAATCTTGATCAACGCAGCCAAGCCCCCTTGTTCTGGGATAACCAATGACTCAGTGACAAAATCCTGATTGTTTATTACCGACTCGATCAGCTCCGGGTAGATATTCTCCCCTCCACTGCCCAGGATCATGGTCTTGGTCCTTCCCTTGATGGAGAGTCGTACATGCTTGTCCAGGTGTCCCAGATCACCTGTCCTGAAATATCCGTCCTCAGTAAAGCTTGCCTTGTTCAGCTCTGGATTGTCATAGTATCCCTGCATGACATTGGGGCCCTTCACCAAGATTTCGCCTACTCCAGTCTCCGGATCAGGATCGGCCAACTTCACATCGACATGCTCAACTAATTTGCCGATAACCCCAACATAATGTTTCTTGGGTTTCCCACCAGCGATCAGGGGAGCGGTCTCGGTAAGCCCGTAGCCTATGGCATAGGGGAATTTTGCATCAGCAAGGAATTGTTCTACTTCTCGATCAAGTGGAGCCCCTCCAATACCGAAGAACTTCATATGGCCACCGAAGGTCATCTTCAGTTTCCGACCTATTGCCTTGCTGATCAACTTTCGGGTAAAGGAGTAACGCATCCATTTCTTGATCTTTTCGTTACCCTTGGTGACAGGAAGCACTGCACTTCGGTAAACCTTTTCGATAAGCAAGGGGACAGTCATCACAATCGTAGGTTTGACTTCCTTGAGAGCGGGAAGCAGGACTGAAGAAACTGGCGGCTTCCCGAGGAATACGATTTCACAACCACACATGAGCTCCAATACTTGTCCGGTGGTAAACTCATAGACATGGCTTACCGGTAAAATGGAAAGCACCTTCGACTTATGATTTAAATCTACATATACATCAGTCGATATATCAGCATTCCACACAAGATTCTTATGGGTGAGCATCACTCCCTTGCTGCTGCCGGTCGTTCCACTGGTATAGATCAGGGAGGCCAAATCATCTTCCCGGGCGAGGGAGGTTTCTCGAAGCTTCCTTCCTTTCTCATCGATCTTTCTCCGGCTGATGTCCTTTCCAGGAGCAGCCGCAAACTGCGTCTTGTCCTCCAGCCCTTGCACGATGGATGAAGGGATATGGAACAAGTCTTCCATCCTCACCAGATAGGAGTCATGAGCATGGACATACTCTTTTGCTTTCTCAAAATGCTTGACGTTTATAACGACACCTTTCGCCCCAGCATGTTCAAGGATTTGCGTGGTTTCCTTGGCTGAGAAATCGGGGAGGATCGGAACAGCAACACATCCAATGGAGGTGATGCCGAAATAGGCAACCATCCAGGTCGGGCAACTCTCCCCCATGATGGCAATCTTATCCCCACGGGAGAATCCAGCTTCAAGGAGGGTTATGGAAATGGCATCCTTCATCAACTTCAGCTGGGCATAGGTTATCTCACTACCCTCCTCACGGTAGGTACGTAAGGCAATTCCGTCCCCATTGCGGCTGGATGTACAATCAACCACTGCGTCCATTGTATACTTGTTGACGGTCTTCATAGTCAGCCCGTCTTCACGTTTGAGTTTTTTTATTCTCTTCAAGGACCATACTTCTGCTTGTTTTTTCTTCATAAATGCACCTCGTTTTTTGGTCCATACCACTGATTTTTCCTGCATACAGTAAAGGGAAGGTCAGTCATGGACTGTACCACTTTTTCCAGAATCACAGGATCATTGTTACATTCAGAGAGATGGATGAAATAGACATGTTCACCCTTGAAGCCACTCTCACAGAGAAACTGCAAGGCTTGGTCATTGGACAGATGCCCCTGATTACCGGATATCCTCCGCTTCAACATTGGCGGATAGGGGCCGGTTTTCAACATCTGTTCATCATAATTCGCTTCCAGAAATAAAATGGTAGCACCCTCTGCAAGCATCCTCTGTTGCTCGCTCGTGATGCCCGTATCAGTCAACACCATGTAGTGGGTATCCTGATGGGTAATATACCAACCAACAGAACCACCACTATCGTGACTTGTTTCAAAACAGAACAGGGAGAAGGGTCCGACCTGGACAAGTTCCGATGTACAAACTGTCTGAAGGCTTCCCTCTGGAATACCCAACTTCTCGATCAGCAACGGTTGCTCAGCAACCATACGATCGTGGGCATACACGGGTATGGGCAGTTTCCTGGAAAGCACACCGACACCACGGGCATGGTCAGGATGGAGATGGGTGAGGAATACCGCCTGTACGGTAGACAATGGTACGGAAAACTGCGTCAGACGTCTTGTGAGCTCCACAACGCTGTAGCCCTGGTCGATCAAGATGGAGGAGGTGCCATCGGTGAAAAGATAACTGTTTCCACTGGACCCACTGCCCAGAACGGCATATTGCACCATTAAAGCGTTCCCCATGCAGCAAGTACTGCTGGATCATAGCCTAGGTGAACCTTTCCCTTATAGCGAATCACTGGAGTCTTAAGCAGCTGGGGATGCTCTGCCAACTCCTGGGCAGCATCGAAGCTTCTCCATGCATAGCCTTCTTTTATATAATAGGCACTAGACTCATTGATCAACGTTTCAGCGTCATATGCGCCGAAAAGCGAACGCCACTCCCCTTCGGAGAGTGTGCGCTGGCTCAAGTCAACAAACTGGAAGGCAATACTACGTTCTTTGCAGTTCCTGATTGCCTTCGCTGTATCTTTGCATTTTTTTGTCCCGATTATCTGAATCATGCCTTCCCCTGTCATCTATCTACATCTTCATAGTATAGTAGACAGGGTAAAAAGGCAAGAAACCAGACAGATTGCCGAAACGTGTCAACTCACGAAGAGCTCATCAATCTCACGTTGGTAGATACGGTTGATCTCAAATCGCTTCAGTTCCTGCTTTGCACTCAGCTCCTTACCTACCTCAAAGCTCTTGGAGAGGAGACGGAAGCGAGCGATATGCTCGAAACTCTTGAAACCATGTTTGCTGTTGATGATATCCCCGATTGTTTGCTCGATCAGGCTTCTCACCTCCTGCATCTGATACAGCTTATCGGCGAGGTAGGGAATCTCCTTCTGCTTGAGGTACTCCTCGATGCGTTGCTTGTTGAGCACGATCAAGGCACCCAGATACTTCTTGTCCTGCCCCAGTACAATTGCCTGTTCAATGAACTCACTCTCACAGAGTTTTGCCTCGATGGGTACCGGCTCAAGGTTTTCTCCTCCCGCCAGAACGATGGTATCCTTCGCCCTTCCATTAAGAGCGAACTCACCGCGGTGGGTCCAGATACCCAGATCGCCGGTATTGAGCCAGCCCTTCTCATCCAAGACCAATCGGGTAAGATCTGGACGCTTATAGTACCCCTTCATCACCTGTGGCCCACGGACCATGACAATTCCTTTCTCGCCGGGCTTTGCATCCTGGTTTTGCTCAGTGACAATACGTACTTCTGTCCCTTCCAGTGGACTTACTGTACGCTTAACCCCATGGAGCAGAGGACGAACTGCTACAACGGGTGCGCTCTCGGTCAGTCCATAGCCGTCAAGCAACTTCACACCGATTGAGGCAAAGAAGATATCCACCCCTGCACTGAGAGAACCACCACCACTGACACCGGCAATGAAATTCTTGCCAAGTTTCTGCTTGACCTTGGAGAAAACCAGATGGTCTCCAGCCTTATAGAGTGGGTAGAGCAGTATCATTGGAAGAAGTCCAGCCGATACATCAAGGATTCGGCTTCGCTTCTTGAAGGTGGCAACTTCTCCCAGTACCAGGTCCCTGCTTCTGCTGTATATGCTTGCAACCTTGATGAAGAAGGAGAACAGACCTTTTGCAACAGGACTCTTGTTCTTCATACTGGCAAATACTCCGGCCTTTACTGCTTCCCAGATGCGGGGAACAGAACCCATCCAATGGGGATTCACGAGTGCCAGGTCAGCGAGCAGGATTGAACCCAGTGGCTTGGAATAGGCAACTGTTGATGCGTTGCCAATGATGACATACTGCAATATTCGTTCAAAGGAGTGCCAAACGGGAAGAACGCTGAGCCAACGCTGACCAGGGGCAAACCTTTCGATCAACTTGGGAACAGCCTCCAGCTGGTAAGCAAAGTTTGCATGGGTGAGCATGACTCCCTTCGGGTCACCAGTGGTACCACTGGTAAAGATGATGGTAGCGATCTCCTCACTGTTCCCTTTTGCTCGCTCACTCTCAACCTTTTTTGCCATGGCATGGTCATCAAGCAATGCCCTCCCCTCATCCACGAGATCCTGATAACAGAGGATCTCGATCTTGGTGTTGGTTGCTGCCTCGTCACGTTGCTGATGGGTAAACTCGCGATCCATGACAATCAGGTGTTGCAATGTCGGAAGGTTTTCACTGATGTTGAGAATCTTCCGCAGCTGAACCGCATTCTCGACAAAGCAGAATGCTGCTTCAGTTACAGAGAGAATGAAGCTGACTTCATAGGGCATTGCATCCCGACCACGGGGAACATCAGCAGCCCCCAAGCTGAGAATAGCCAAATCGCTGGCGAGCCATTCACGGCGGTTGTCACTGATCAGGCCAACCAGGTCTCCGCGTTTGACGCCATGGTTCATCAGGCTGGCAGCCAAGCTGTTCACCTCACTATAAAGGTCAGAATAGGAGATCGACTGAAAAACGCCGTTCTTGTCCTTGCTCATCTGAACGGTGTATGCGGGATATTGTGTAACGACCTCTGCAAATATCTGTGGTATGGTCTTATACATAGTAGCCTCCGTGTATGGTACTATCTATTATATATACACATTTTCAATATTTGTCAATCTGTCAGAATAAACATATTTTCAACCTTTTTCCTTATATTTCCTACACCTAGGAGAATTCCCCCAAGTACAGCCAAAACTACGAGAAATGTCATCATTATTGACTCTTTATAGGGAAACAAATCATAATGGCCAAATACGATAAGGAGAGACTTTTCCATGAAAGAACGAATTTCTACATTGCTCAAGAGAGAACCACAGGCTGAATTTGTTGTGGCAGAAGGCTGGGTAAGGACCAAGCGAGACAGTAAGAATGTATGCTTCCTTGAGGTCAATGATGGTTCGTGTCTTAAGGGACTGCAGGTTGTCATCGACAAGGAGCAGCTTCCTGACCTCTCCATTCTCAACGATATCACCACCGGTTGTTCAGTTATCTGCAAGGGCCCGATCGTTGCAAGCGCAGGTGGCAACCAAGCAGTTGAGATGGCCACTGTCGACGTGCAGGTAGTAGGCCCCTGTCCGGTGGACACCTATCCTCTCCAGAAGAAACGGCATACCATCGAGTATCTTCGTGAGATTGCCCACCTGAGAGCGAGAACGAACATGTTTGGTGCAGTAGCACGGGTGAGAAATACCTTGAGCTATGCTGTCCACACCTTTTTCCAGGAACATGGGTTCTCCTATGTGAATACCCCGATCATCAGTGCAAGCGATTGTGAGGGAGCAGGTGAACAGTTCTTGGTCACCACCCTGGATCTTGACAACATTCCCCGCAGTGAAGATGGAAAGATCGATTACGCAAAGGACTTCTTTGGCCGTGAAGCCTATCTTACTGTAAGTGGGCAGCTGGAGGGAGAGACCTACGCAATGGCATTGAAGAACATCTACACCTTCGGCCCCACCTTCAGAGCAGAGAATTCCAATACCAAGAGACATCTCTCTGAGTTCTGGATGGTTGAACCTGAGATGGCCTTCTGCACGCTCGAAGGGAATATGGAACTAGCTGAGGAGTTCCTCAAATACCTGTTCAAGACCGTGTTGGAGGAGTGTGCAGAAGATATGGCCTTCTTCAGCAAGTTTGTACAATCGGGAGTACAGGAAACGCTTAAGGCAATCGTGGAGACACCGTTTGCCCACCTGACCTACACTGAGGCGATCGAGGAACTCTCAAAGCACAACGAAAAGTTTGAGTTCCCTGTCTCCTGGGGCAGTGACCTGCAGAGTGAACATGAGAAGTTCCTCACAGAGGTAATATGCAAACGACCCGTGATCGTGACCGATTATCCCAAGGAGATCAAGGCTTTCTACATGAAGCTGAATGAGGACGGGAAGACGGTGCGTGGCATGGATGTCCTGGTTCCCCGTCTGGGTGAGATCATCGGCGGCAGTGAACGTGAGGCAGACCTGGACATATTGACCAAGCGCATGGAAGAACTCGACCTCAATCCTGATGATTACTGGTGGTATCTTGACCTGAGACGGTTTGGGACAGTACCTCATGCCGGGTTCGGTCTTGGGTTTGAGCGCTTGGTGCAGTACGTCACAGGAATGGGAAACATCCGTGACGTCATACCCTACCCAAGGGCTCCAAAACTGGCAGACTTCTAGGTATAAGGCGGCATAGGCCGCCTTTTTTACCGGTACAGCGAGAACAGTGCCCACACGATCAATTGGCTGGTAGTGTGCACCCCGCTTTTAAGGAACAGATGCTTCTTGTGTGCAATGACTGTCGACACCTTGATACCCAGGAGAGAGGCAATCTGACGGGTTTCCTGGCCACTTACCATAAGGGTAAGTACCTGATGTTCCCTCCTGGTCAGAACAGCAGGATGCTCATTGACTCCATCATGAGGATGGGGAGCGGAGAGAAATCTCCCCAGCATCATCTCAAGCAGTGGCTCACTACAGGTAAGGGAGAGTACAATCGTGTACTGGTCCTCCAGCAAGGAACACATCATTTTCATCGATTTCGGACAAAAGATAAGGAGGTTCTTGGACGGAAACATCCTCTTCATCTGCACAACCGAGGGAAGGTCGGGGCAGTAGCAGATGCAGTTTCTCATCTCAATTTCCGGGGAGTGAGTACCAAGACGGTGTGCATGTAGTCTCAGCTGAGGATAACCGGCCAGTCGACTCAACATCCTTTCTCGTTCAAAGGCATTACGATAGAGTAAAATTGTTTCATTGTTCATGCCCTCCTAAGAGGGCAACTCAGGTATATTGCTTCAGCATGCTGGTAAGCAATGCATCAAACGAATCGCTGAAAGCCTTGGTCTGCTTTCCACTCATCCTGGAGTGTTGCTCGCTGAAAATTCCCAACTCCCTGAACTCTGTCATGGCATTACGTATGGAGAGTCGCTCTGCCATATTCTCTTTGGTATAGGTGTTCCCCCGATCATCCAGTACAGTGATACCTTTCTCAACCAGACGACCAGCGAGAGGAATGTCATGGGTGATGGCAAGGGCAGGCATTTCAGCATGCTCGACAATCCAGTCATCGGCACTGTCATCCCCCTTCTCCACCTGCACCTGATTGATAGGGCTCTTTATGTCCCGGAGGGCAATCTGATCATTTATTCCCTGCTTCTTTGCTTCACTACGCAAGGCATTGGTATGCTGTTGGTAGGCTTGCTCCACATCCTTGAGCACTCGGTCTGCAACAAAGTATACCGTGAGATTTCGCCGGATTACCGCCTTGAGAATGATCTGTCTCAGGTTTCGCGGACAGGAGTCCGCATCTACATATAGGGTGAACATGCGCCTAGACTACCGTAAACTGGAGGGTTTTGTCACCCACGGGAGATGAGACATGCAATACTGACTCACCCACCATCCCCATGGTACGTAGATAGATCACTGCACTACCGCCGATGGTGTTTATCTGTGAAGGAGTTGCCATGGACAACACTCCAGATATAGAGACTGAGAGAGGGATATGTGCATATGGCAAAGGCAGATGCCCACCTTCCTTCCTCACCTCCACGCGTACGGAGACCATATCATATGTAGCTTCCTTTATGGTGAGATTACAACGGTCAGCAATAAGATGGAGGGAAGGCTTGCCCCCTTGCCTGCATGTCTCAGTTGCAACCACTTCCCCTCCTACCAATCCCTCAAAGACCCAGATGCCTCCCTCACTCCCCCAATTTCCAACATACCTGGTGAATAAATCGACCGCATCCTGGTAACGAAGATGATGTTTTTTCAGGAAAATACCCATCCTAAGGACATCGCCAGCCTTGAGAGATCCACCCTGTCTCCCCACTTTTCCAAGCAGACGGGCAAGGGATGGTATCTCCCGCTCTCTCAGGTAAGGTTCTGCCTTCAGTCGGTCCCCGATGAAATCGTCGACGATAACCGGTGGATGGGAAAGATGAGGAAACATCTTTCTCTGGGGATGAAAGAGTCCTACCACACGGTCATTGTAGCGCAACCTGACCTCTTCACAATTGGTGGCGACCACAGCAGGGGGGAGTGCCGCTCCCGGGTAATCCCCACCATCCATGGAAGAGAGCACCGAAAGGACGTAGGGGCTATCCTTCTGGCTTCTATAGATATGGGCAGCAGCCTTATCAGTGCGGAATATGTCCATCACGCCGTGGTAGCAGATCTGATCCCCACTTCCGAAATTGGCATGGGTGAAGTAGTCATGCATACACCACCCGATGACCCCACTTAGGCCTTTTGTGGCCAGACCCTGGTCAAGCACCCTTGCATGGCGTAGTGCATGTTCTGCCCTTATCTCTGGGGAATCGAACGACTTGCAGGGATACATATGGCCACAAAACTCGCTCACCAAGTATGGCACTTCCTTTGTGCAAACCCGGCTCTTTTTTTGTAGAGGTCGTCCTCTCCCGGCATACGAAAAATCGTTGTAGGTGTACACGTCTTCAAGAAACTGGCTCTTCTTCAGGTTACGAACCCCTGCTGTGGCACGGTTGGGGTCAAGAGACCTCGCAATGCGGTTGGTCTCCCGGTAGAGACTCTCATCATCCGGTGATTCATTGATCCTCACACCCCAGAGGATAATGGATGGATGATTGTAGTCACGCTCGATCATCCCCTGCACATTCTGCAGGCATTGATCTCTCCAATGCTTTTCCTTCCCGATATGTTGCCATCCTGGAATCTCCTCGAAGACAAGCAAGCCCAGTCGGTCACAAGCATCCAGGAATGCAGGGTGCTGTGGATAGTGGCTTGTCCTGACTAAATTCACCCCGAGCTCCTTCAAAATGTTTGCATCTTCCCTTTGCAGTGAAGGTGGGGCTGCATATCCCAGGAAGGGATAATCCTGGTGGCGGTTCAGCCCCACGAGTGGAATGGGCTTTCCGTTCAGCAAGAACCCATCCTTGGTAAACTGAGCACTCCTACTCCCGAAGGTGAGTATTCTCTCATCGCTCTCTCCTAGCCTAACTACCAAGGTATAGAGAAAGGGGTTTTCCAAGGTCCATGGCTGCAAATCCAAGCCATCCATTGCAAGGAAAAAAATGCCATCCTTGACAGTGGTACTTGCCTCCTCAATCGTTGTACTACCGTCTTTCAGCGTAACAAACACACACTGGTCTTCTGCATTCTCTGCTCTACCCTTGAGTGTAAGTGAATCCGTTCGATGGCTTTCCACACCAAGAAAAGTGAAATACCATTTCTCACGTATTATCAGGCTTACCTCGCGATAGATGCCACAGAAGGAGATGTAGTCCATACTCCCACCAAAGGGAGGAAAGGAGGGATCCTCATCCCCTGAGACCACCACGGTAAGGGTAAAAGAGGAGCGAGCACCCAAATCCAGCGTATAGGGAAGATAGGCTCCCTCGCAGCTTCCACACAACACTCCGTCCACATAGAAGTCTGCTTTATTTGCAATCCCTTCAAATCGTATGGCAACCTGCTGGGAATCGGATATATCGAAGGAGAACTGCCTACGGTATGTGTAGGATCCCCAGTGGAACTGCTCCTCATGGTACCCAGGGGCAAACTGCACGGGTGTATGGGGAAGAGAGACCTGTTGCCAGGCAGAGTCGTCTAATTCGCTAGCGAGAAAGTCTTCGCTGAAGCCTTGGCGGAACAGCCAGAGGTCGTTGACCGGTTTTTCCTGATACATTGGATCCTCCCTTTCTCTGTATAGCAGAGCAAATGCACCAGAGCAAGCGACGATGCTTGAAACTGGGAGCCTTTTTGTTCTATGGTTAAGAAATTCAGAGTCCAAATTAGAGAGGAGTTCAGCATGGACATTTCCCCTTTGCAGAAAGTACGTTATGCCTATCAACCCAAGCTACCCGCAATTTTGAGGGAGAGCATCACCAAGGTATCCCCAAAGAAGGGAGAAGCTACCAGTGCACAATCTGACGCAGATCAGATCAAGGCACTCTTCCCCAACACATACGGACTCCCAAGAGTTTCGTTCATTGCCGGAGATAATAATGATATCACCAAGAAGCGAAACGTTGGAGTTATCCTGAGCGGCGGCCAGGCTCCTGGTGGACATAATGTCATCAGTGGAATATTCGATGCACTGAAGGCAGCCAATACGGAGAATACCCTGTATGGCTTCAAAGGTGGTCCTTCAGGTATTCTGGAAGACTCCTACAGGATCATTGACGAGGAATATCTTGCTGCATTCCGCAATACAGGCGGTTTTGATATCATCGGAAGCGGAAGAACAAAGCTTGAGACTGAGGCCCAGTTTGAGGTTTCCGCTGAAGTTTGCAAGAAGCATGAGATTGATGCCCTCGTTATCATCGGCGGAGATGATTCAAACACCAATGCAGCTGTCTTGGCTGAGTACTTCCTTGCCAAGAACCACGGAATTCAGGTAATCGGTTGTCCGAAGACCATCGATGGAGACCTGAAGAACGAATCCATTGAAATCTCCTTCGGATTCGATACAGCTACCAAAACTTACAGTGAGTTGATCGGCAACATTGAGAGAGACGCCAACAGTGCAAAGAAATATTGGCACTTCATCAAACTCATGGGCCGCTCAGCAAGTCATATCGCTCTTGAATGTGCGCTAGAAACCCAGCCCAACGTCTGCCTGATCAGCGAAGAGGTTGAGGCCAAGGAACAGAGTCTGGTAAGTATTGTGGACTACATTGCAAAGGTTGTTGCTGAGCGTGCAGAAGATGGGAACAACTTTGGTATTGCGCTTATTCCTGAAGGCTTGATTGAATTCATCCCTGAGATCAAGGTCTTGATCAGCCAGATCAACAATCTCCTTGCCAAGGAAGAGAAAGCTTTCAACAAGATTGTGGACAGCAGTGAGCGTATCGCCTTTGTCGCAGAGCGACTCAGCAAGGAAGCAGCCCAGGTATTCACCATTCTACCTGAAGAGATTCAGAAGCAGCTCCTGATGGACCGTGACCCTCATGGGAATGTACAGGTATCCAGGATCGAAACAGACAAGTTGCTTGCCCAGATGGTGGAAGAGAAACTTTCAGTCATGAAGAAGGAAGGCTCCTACACTGGCAAATTCAGCTCAATGACCCACTTCTTTGGCTACGAGGGCCGTTGTGCTTTCCCTACCAACTTTGATGCAGATTACTGCTACAGCCTTGGCTATAACGCATTCATGTTGATCGGTAGTGGTCTCTCTGGGTACCTTTCATCGGTAACCAACCTTGCAGAACCTGCTGATAATTGGGAAGCTGGTGGTATCCCCATCACCATGATGATGAATATGGAAGTACGCCACGGGGAAGACAAGCCAGTTATCAAGAAAGCCTTGGTGGAACTTGATGGAAAGCCTTTCCAGTACTTTGCAGAGCATCGTGACAAGTGGGCCCGTGAGACTTGCTACACCTATCCAGGTGCCGTGCAGTACTATGGACCTGCAGAGGTATGCGACCTTACAACAGTCACACTCGCTTTGGAACAGGCAAAATAGCCAATAAACAGTACTGCATTCAACCGGATTGCCACCTATGGTGATCCGGTTTTTTCTTCAGTCAGTACAGCGGATTCTTCCCTTGCCCTCACGCTTGGCTTGGTAGAGCCGTTTGTCTGCAGCTTCCAGCAATGCCTCGCTCGTACTGCCATCCTTGGGAGAAAAGGCGACCCCCATACTGATAGCAAATTCAATGCTACCACCATCCAAGGGGACTGAGACATGAGAGATGTATTCATAGATACGAAGGCAGGTCTCTCTCTGGGTGCATCCCCTGAGGATGATGATAAATTCATCTCCTCCAAAACGACCTACCAGGTCATCACGTCGCAGACGCTCCTTCAATGTTGAGACCAGAGTCAGCAGTGCCTTGTCTCCACTTAGATGCCCATGGGTATCATTGAGCAGTTTGAAATTGTCGATATCGAGAAGCGCGAGCGCAAAGGGTCTCCCACTTCTGAGCTCTTCATGTATCTGGACAAGGAATTCCCGTTTATTCAGAAGCCCAGTAAGGCTATCCGTATGGGAACGATGCATGAACGTTAGCAACTTGATTTGCCTAAGATAGCTCAATACTCCTGCACCAAGGGAAACCAAGCTCCCCAAGATCGCGTACAGGACCAAGACCAACTCACCGTTGTACCATGAATCTACCGGGGCAATCTCCATCTCCCAAGTAAGGAGGGAGTAAGAGAGTATCATGGAAACCGGGTCGCAATCATCCAGGATCTGCTCTCCCCATACATAAGTGTCTTCTCCTCCAAGGTGAGAGAATGAGAAATGATAGCGATATTGCGCCGAGAGATCTTCCAAACCTGCTCCAAGCAGAAATGATTCCATTTCAAAGTAGAGGCTCAGCAGTCCCCATGCTTGCTTGTTCTCCACCAGAAGTGGGTAACGGAACACCAGGTATGGTTTTCCATCATCCAGGTAGAGGGGACCATCAATGCTTACAGAGGCCTGTCTCATAAGGTGTTCAATATGCTGGCGATACATGGGAAGCGTTTTCAGATCAAAGCCTACCTGACGGCCTCCCTCCTTAGGATACTGGTCGAGGACGAGGCCATCCATTGCCAGGGTAGCAAAGCTGAAGGATTGCTTAGCCTTCTCCAAAACGGTTAGATAGGAGTGAAAATCTTCCAGATTGGGAATGATTCCTTCTTGCAGACTCTCTTCTAGGCGCAAGCCATAAAGTGTAGTGAACATCTCCTGGTTACCAAGGAGTAAGAACAGATTTTTGCGCAAGTTCAGGAGTTCAGTCTGAGCACGTTGTTTCCGCTCCTCTATGTACTGCGACTTCCAGGCAGTGTAGAGCCCATATGTTGTGAGCAATAAGAGCATGGTCAGGAGAGATGCCAACAGAAAAGCCTTCAAATTCCATCGCAACTTGGCTTTTGCCTTCATTACCTCTCTCCTTTCAGATTGTATTCTCCTGCAGTATAGTTTCGTTGACCGAAAGCCTCAAGAGAGAAGCAATGAAGAATTCGCCCCTATATAAGGCGTCTATGCTATACTCATTTTTGGAGGTTTACCCTACATGCAAACACTCAATGTGAACGGAATCTGGCGTTTGAGACCATTGGACAACAAGGCAATCACTCCTTATTGTCAGTATTTTTTGGAACACGAGTCCATACCCTGTAATCTCCCTGGCGATATTCACTCAGCCCTTCTGGCGGCAGAAGTAATCGCAGACCCCTATATAGGTCAGCAAGAACTGGACATGCAATGGGTCGGGCAACACGACTGGGTGCTGAGCAAGACGTTCGATGTGGATGAATCATTGCTCACTGCAGGAAGAGCGATACTCACCTTGAAAATGGCTGATACCATCATCAACATCCATCTGAACGGAGAAGAGGTGGGCAGACTGGACAATCAGTTCCGTCGTTGGCGTTTTGACTTGGGAGATATACTCAAGCCAGGAGAGAATACACTCACCCTGACCTTCACCAGCGCAGAGAAGCAAGCAATAGCATTGGCAGAAACCCTTCCTTATCCAATTCCTTACTCTGAGTATCCTGTCAGTGCCAAGCACCGTAACCTGGTGCGCAAGAGTCAATGTCACAGTGGTTGGGACTGGGGTCCTTGCATTCTTGCCATGGGGGTCTATGAACCGATAGAACTCTCCTTCATTGATGAAGGTATCATCGAGGAATTGACCTGTGATACCATTGAGACGGGAAAAGATCAATGGGACGCAGTAGTGCGGGTAATCTACAACGCAAAACAGGAGCAGAGCCTTGATTGCCGTCTTATGCTTGCTGGAGCAGAGCAAGAAGGGACAGTGCACATGAAGCAAGGGCTCAACAAGTTAGAGTTCCGTCTTCAGTGCAAACAGGTAAAACGATGGTGGCCCAATGGAGAAGGAAAGGCAACGCTCTATCCTCTGCAACTGAGTGTGGGAAGCCAACAGACAGAAAAACGTATCGGGTTCAGGACCTTGCTTGTACGCACCGTTGCTGAACCAGACGGTGGGAAGCCCATGGTATTCAACGTCAATGGGCGTGATATCTTTGCAAAAGGTACCAACTGGATCCCACTTGATGCCCTCCCCAGTCGGTTGACCCCCGATCGCTATGAGTATTTGTTGCAGTCCTGTGTTGATGCAAACATGAATATGATTCGCGTCTGGGGAGGTGGCCTCTACGAAAAAGATGTGTTCTATGACCTTTGCGATGAGAAGGGACTGCTTGTGTGGCAGGACTGCATGTTCAGCTGCTCAATGTACCCAACCAATGCTGAGTTCCTCTCCAGTGTGGAGGCAGAGCTCCGGTACCAGGTACCAAGGCTGAAGGATCACCCGAGCCTTGCCCTCTGGTGCGGGAACAACGAGGATCTGGGTGCTATCTCCTGGTACGAGGAGTCGAGAAAGAATCATATCCGCTATGTCATAGACTACGACCGACTCAATGAGGGAGTGGTAGGAAGGGTCATCAAGGAACTTGATCCAGGCAGGCAGTGGTGGCCAAGCAGCCCAAGTGCTGGAGAGAATGACTACTCTGACAATTGGCATGATGACAGCAAGGGCGATATGCACTTTTGGTCGGTTTGGCATGAAGGCAAAAGCTTCGAGGAGTACTACTCCATCAACCCACGCTTTGTGAGTGAGTTCGGTTTCCAGAGTTTTCCGCTCCTGGACACAGTGAAGAGCTACGCCCCAGAAGAGATGTGGAATCTTACCAGCAAGGTGATGGAACACCACCAGAAGAATCCACGTGGTAACTCCATCATCATGGAAAACTTCACCAGATATTACCGCTTCCCCTCTTCTTTCGCCCAAATGCTTTACCTCTCTCAGGTACAGCAGGCAAAGGCGATGAAGATGGCGATCGAGTACTGGAGAACCACCATGCCACACTGCATGGGAGCACTGTACTGGCAGCTGAATGACAACTGGCCTGTTGCCTCCTGGTCCTCCATCGACTACTACGGCAACTGGAAACTGCTTCACTATGCAGCAAAACGTTTCTACAGTCCCGCCCTCCCGATCGCCTACATGAAGGAAGATGGTATCGTGGAGGTCTACGTGGTAAATGACGGGCCAAAGGAGATCAAGGATGCAAAACTTTCGGTAAAGTTCTGTACCTATGAAGGCAAGAAGCTGAGCAAGATGGAATACCGTATGGACTGCAAGGCAAGAAGCAGCTCTCATATGTGTACCATCAACCTCCACAAGAAACGTAAGATTGATCGGGAGAATACCTTCATCTACCTGAAGCTGAAAAGCGATGATCTCTACATCGAGAATCAACTGATGTTGGAGAAGCCGAAGCGGAGCAACCTGAAGAATCCTGAGATAAAGAGCGAGGTAACGAAAACAGCAGGAGGATTCTCCGTCACCGTAAGCTGTACCTATCCTGCTTTCGAGGTCGCACTGGAAGCTGAGGGAATGAGTGGGGTATTCAGTGACAATCTGTTTGCAATACGTCCTACCGCACAGAAAGTGGTCACCTTCAAGCCAAGAGGAGAAGTCAGCCTGGAAGATTTCAAGAAGAAACTGAAGATATATGATCTTTGGGGAAGTAGTCACTAAGGGCAATCATCATTAATCGCTTGAGGGAAGTTTCTCTCTCTGTGAATGTTGAGAAATTTTTCTGAGATAGTAATGCACAAACAGGGGAGCCTTTCGGCTCCCCCATTTCTTGCTATGCTTGTTTGAACTTACTGGTTCTTCTTCCAGCTGTCCCAAGCTTTCTGTACTTCAGAGGCAACCTGAGCAGGAGCCTTGTCCCCAAGACCGATTTCCTGCAAACCGGTGTTGATGACATTGTAGACGTCACTGTGCAAGACACCGTCGATAACCGGGGTGATCGGGGTGTGAGCGGCATAGTAGGCAGCTCTCTTGGCAATGAACGGCTCAAGATTCTTCTCTTCTACTACCTTCTCAACATCAACATTGAGGTTGGAGGGGAAGGAAGCACCAGTGGTCAGGCGGTAGGTCTGGACATACTCGCCCTGCAAGTACTTGATCAATCTCCAGGCAGCAGCTTCCTTGGCAGAACCAGCAGGAATATTTGCACTCATTCCCCAGCCGGTTCCTACAACACCACTGTTGGAGTTCTTGATAACTTCACCAGGAAGGTTGGGAATGACCATGAGCTCGAAATCGTTCTGCTGGGATTCGGGGCTGATCAGAGCCTTACCGGTGGTGATATCAGTCTGGAAGGATGCAGTGGACCAGTCGCCATCAATGTAGAAGGCAGCTTTTCCGCTTGCAAAACTACCACGAGAGGAGCCGTAGGGGCTGCTCAGGCTGTTTCTGTTAATCATTCCAGAGCTATACATGTCATCGATCAACTCAAGGGACTTAACGAACCAATCATCAGTAAAGTCGATTTTTCCGGCTGCAAGCTGGTCATACCAATCAACTCCGCCGTAACGTCCAACGACCATGGAGAAGAGACAGCTCTGCATGACCCAAGCGTCCATGTTGTCCATGGCGATCAAATCAATGCCTTTTGCCTTCAATGGCTTGACCATTGCTTTCATCTCTTCATAGCTCTTGGGAATATCGAGACCATTCTCACGGAGCACCTTTGCATTCACATAGAGCATGTGTGTGGTGGTTACACCATTGGGAAGTTCAGCAAGATATCCTGCGAACTGAGGAGCAGTGGTTGCTGGATTGTAATCATCTACCAGACCATCTTTTTCCAGGAACGGCATCAAGTCTTTCACGCTATTGGTAGTATGAAGGCTGGTGGAACGACCACTGGGCCACATATACAACACATCAGGAACCTGGCCACTGGCAACATAAGCTTCGGTCTTCTGGTGGAAAGGCTCATTGAACAGATCCTCACGGACCAGCTTGATGTCTGGATTCTCTTCCTCAAACTTGTCCCAAACCATCTTGATCTCATTGGCACTGTTTGGTTCGGACATGTCAATGTAGTTCAATACGGTAAGCTCTACTTGCCCAGATGCACTAGCATCTTCCTTGGTACCTTGGGCAAATACTGATGTTACTACCATCAGTAGCGCAAGCGCCAGTACGGAAATTTTCTTCAAACCAGTCATTTTTACCTCCTAATGACTTCTTCCTACATTCCTGCGGTTGGACTCCCCACCCGCTCGGTTCTTGTTTCACCACACCATATTCCAGGTGTGAAGTAATCCCTATCTTTTAGTTCATACTTTGTACAAACTAATGCTACCATCACAACCACCAGCTGTCAAACAGTTTCACCTGTTAGCCTTTCACAGCGCCGGCGGCGACACCCTTGGTAATCTCCTTGCGGAAGAACATGTAGAAGAGCAACATCGGGATCAACCCAATCACCAATGCAGCGAATTGTTTTCCGAAGTCACTACTCAGAGCTCCTGCAAACTTCTGCACTCCTACCGGCAGGCTCTTGAGAGCATCACTACTGGTCAGGATATTAATCAACATAAACTCATTCCAAGTACCAGTGACGGTAAGGATTGCAACCGTTACCCCGACCGGGGCCGCCATCGGAACGATAATTGAGATGAATATCTTCATATAGGTTGCGCCATCGATACGTGCAGACTCAACCAAAGCAGTGGGAATGGATTTGATATACTCAGTGCCAAGATAGATACCCATCGGCATTGCTATCCCGATATACGGAATCAGGACGCCAAGGCGGGAGTTGTACAATCCTACCCAGTTGATGATCAAGAAGAGCGGGACCATGATTGACTGGAGGGTCAACAGCAACCCTATGACAAAGGAGCCATGGATATACTTGGTAGCCTTATTGGGAATCTTTGCGAATGCAAAGCCTGCCATGAAAGAGAACACTAGTGTTGCTACCGTGGTAATACCTGTGTAGATGATACTGTTAAGTATCAGACTGGGAAATTTTCCCCTGACCCAGGCATCCTGATAGTTGATCAGAACCCAATCCTGGGGTATGCCCAGCTTATTCAACTGAAACTCAGTAGTGGTCTTGAAGGAGTTCATCACAAGCCATAGCAGAGGATAGATAGCCATAACTGTAAAGAAAATCATGACAGCGTAGGTCAACCCCAGATTGATTTTAGCCCTGGTTGAGCGGGTATCTTTCACATCACGCATGGTTACTCCCTCCCCCCGAACTTTTTCTCAACCCACTTGGTCAAGCCGATAAGCATAAAACTGATCACTACCATCACCGTACTGATTGCATTGGCCAAGGGATATCTCGGGGCTCCCTTGAAGGCCTTGTCGAACATGTAGATGGAGAGCACGCTGGTACGATTTGCCGGCCCCCCAGCAGTCATAACATAAATGAGATCAAAGCTCTTCAACGACCCACTAATAGCGAGAATCGCTGTGGTAACCAGTACCCCCGAGAGTGCAGGTAGAATGACATAGCGGAGCGTTTGCCCTTCAGTCGCACCATCGATTCGAGCTGCTTCAATGACAGCACTATCAATTTTCTGCAGGTTGGCAATGAAAATAATCAAATACATACCGGTATACATCCAGAGGATTACGAAGAGAACCGGCAACATGGGGTGATTACTTATCCCATACTCATAGTGAGGATTGAACAAGCGCACCAGTTCAGGGAATGCACCATAGGGGGCAAAGAATGATTTCCAGAGAATACCGATGACAACGGTGGATATGACGGTGGGAAGATAGATCATGGTCTGGAAGAAATCTGCAAACTTCACAATTCCCCGGTACAGCACATAGGCTAGAAAGAATCCGAGGGGAATCTGTCCAAACACGGAGACAAAGACAATCCACATATTGTTCTTCAATGCCAGGTAGAAATACTCATCAGCGAAGAGATTCTGATACCACTTGAAGCCAACCAGATGTACCGGCTTGCCACCAAAGAGTTTTCCTCCACTATAATCACTTAAACTGAGAAAGATCGAAAATAGCGTCGGGAATGCCATGACCGATATATAGATGAGAAATCCGGGAAGCACCAAGGTCCAATAGGCCCTTTTCTGCTCTCGCTTCGCATCTGCCAGCGTATGCGTTTTAGGCATGCGTAACCTCCAACCTGGGTTTTTTATACGTTTTCTTCATAGGGTATGCTTGGTCGATGACATCCTCCCAATCAAAATGAGTACGACTTTCAATTTCTGAGAGCTCAGGGACAGCAAATAACTTCTGCAAGAACATGGTCGCAGCTCCCTTTGCTACCACAAACTCATCCTTGGTATCGAAAAGCAGTTTGCATCCAATCTTGTCCATGACAGCAAGGAATTGCGGGCACTCCTCCTTGAGGAACTCCCTGATCCTTCCTTCATCACTGAACGGTTTCCCATGGACAAAAAACACACGGGGATCCAATACAGAAAGGATGGGGACGAGGGATCCAAATAGATCTTTCATGAACGTCTTCCATGCGTTTTCGTCAGAGACAGACTTGATCAGTAGATCTTCCGGTAAACCAGTCTGTCCTTTGTTATGCTCCCGCCAGCTCAGCGTACAGATTTCACCGCTGCTGTGATGGGATCCATGATAAACTTTCCCACCAATGGAGAGCCCGATACCAACACCGATACCTGCACGGTCCCCGAACTGGTAATTTCCTTCATGGTAGTCTGCGATCATGCACATGAAATCGCCCAGATTCACATTCCTGTTGATCGTCATCTCCAACCAGGCAGTGCAGTTCGCATCATTCTCTACAAAAACCAGTACGTCATATCGTTTTGCAAAGAAATCATAGAAATCATAATTCTTAAGGCCGAAGGGTTCTGCATATATGATGATGCCATCCTCTGCATTCACAATACCGGGAATTCCGGCAATGACGGCAAGCAATGGTATGGAGAGCTTCTCAATCTCTGTAAGCACCAGGTCCATCAGGAAGGTAAGGATTTCATCAAATCCAACTTCCGGTAGTTTCCCTTTGCTCTGGTAGAGCAATCCACCGGTTATATCGAGGATGACTGCCCTGTAGTGGGAAGGCTGGATGTCGAAACCGACAACACAGCCAAAGCGTTCATTCAGCTTCAGGCAGATCGGTTTCCTTCCTCCCCTGCTTACTCCACTCCCCTCTTCTCCCTCATAAACAACCTCGTCATCAATGAGAGCACTGATAATATTGGTAACGGTGGAGCGATAGAGGTTCAGTTCCCTGGCAATATCGACCCTGCTGATACCTGGACTTTTCCAGATCAACTGAGCAACCAAGGAAGTATTTGCATTTTTCTGAAAATTGTTGTTGTTGATTCTCATACTGGTTCTGTATACTCCAGGTACATACGTGTAGGACTTGTTTGTTCGCTCTCTGTACAAACTAAGCGTAACACCACCCCTTTCCACTGTCAAGGAATATTTTACGAGTTTGTACAACCTTTGTACTTGACTTCAGTTTCCAGTCATGGTAGGACAAGACCATGGCCAAAACAAATACAGTAAAAGCAAGTGAACTCTTGTTTCCCACACCCAGAACCGTCGAAGACAAGGAAGGGTTCTTTCGCTTCCACGATGGGATTACCATCGCAGTCGATCCTTCCTTCACATCCCTCATCGAGACTGCACCTGCACTTCTGCAGATACAATGTGGCGGAGAAGAGATCCTCGTAAAGCAACAAGAGGGCTTTCCAAGTGAAGGATATAGCCTCACCATTGGCAAGAAGCAGATAGTGATCAGGGCAAGTGATGAGGAAGGTGCATTTCGTGGCCTCTCTACCCTGAGGAATCTTACCTATACCTCTGAGCATAGGATCCCCTGCTGCTCTATCGAGGACTCCCCTTCCTTTACCTGGAGAGGATTCATGATTGACTGCAGCAGGCACTACTTCAGCCCTGCTTTTCTCAAGAGACTGATCGATGTAGCCTCGTTGTATCATCTCAACCGTTTTCATTGGCACTTGAGTGATGACCAAGGTTGGAGAATTCCCTTGGATGGTTGGCCACAATTGGAGAAGGTAGCGAGTAAGAGAACACTCCTGCAATACACGGACGGGAGAACATACGGACGGTTGTACACCAAAGAGGAGATACAGGAGGTCCAAGCCTACGCCCATGCCCGCCATATGATCGTAGTACCGGAGATTGAAACTCCAGGGCATGTCTCTTCCCTACTTGCAGCTTATCCCCACTTCGGGTGCAGTGGAGGACCGTATGAGGTACAGGACCGCTGGGGAATCTTTGACGAAGTACTCTGTGCAGGGAACGACCAGGTACTGGAGTTCCTCGAGGATGCCATTGCCCAGACAGCAGCACTGTTCAGCGACCCCTATATCCATATTGGAGGGGATGAGTGTCCCCACACCGTCTGGGAGTCCTGCCCAAAATGCCAGAGGAGGATGCAAGAAGAGGGATTATCCAAGGAAAAGGAACTTCAGAGTTGGATGACAAGTAAAATCTGTGCAATGGTAAACAAGGCAGGCAAACGCCCCATCGGCTGGGATGAGGTCCTTGAAGGAACGGAGTCCCTTGGTCTCCCCCAGGATTTGATCGTCATGTCCTGGAGAGGTGTTACCGGTGGCATTGAAGCAAGCAAGCGAGGGCATGAGGTGATCATGTGTCCCAATACCGATGGATGTTATTTTGATTACCAACATACTGATGATGAGGAAGAGATGGGCAATTTGGGTGTGAGCAGCATCACCCAGGTAGCACAATTCGATCCACTTGCAGGGCTACAGGATGAAACAACTCAGACTCGAGTACTGGGAAGCCAAGGAAATCTTTGGACCGAGAAAATCACGAACGGTCGACAAGCAGAATATATGCTTTTCCCCAGGTTGATGGTACTGGCTGAACGATTATGGAACCCGCAGGATCCAGAAACAATACTGGACAGAATTCCATTATTGTATAAGGTATGTGATGCTTTATCGATTAATTGTTACAGAGGTCCTCTTGCCTGACCTCTTGCTTTCCACCAGAGAGCTGTGATACCACTAGGGTACCACCTTCTGGTGGATTTTCTCTAGTGCAGGCCTTGCTTCCGTTGGAATGCGGGCCTGCTTTTTGCTTTATACAAATAAGAAAGCTGCTTCCCTAAGGAAACAGCCTTGCATTCATGTACGATACCCAATCCTACTCACCCTTTCTGGCAAGTTCCCTGGGAATATGTATGAGATGCTCCTCGCTCTCACGGTAAAACGTCGCAATGAAGCCGATAATACTGATCAAATCACTATTCGTCTTCTGGGCCAACTGTTCTGAGAGAGGTCTCATCTCATCCTTCTGTGCCTGGAACTTGACCTTTACCAGTTCATGACTGGATAAGGCTTCATTCAAAGCAGATACCACTCGGTCATCAACACCCTCTTTGCCGACCATAACAATCGGCTTGAGGGAGTGTGCTTGAGACCGAAGGAAATTTCTCACACTGCTATTCATAGGAAGTACTATACCTAGTCCTTATACTTTTGTGCAACTACGAAGCGCTTCACTTTTTTTGTACTGGTCATTTCTAGCGGCTCATCCACCACGGTGACACGAGTGATTTTCTTGTAGGACTGCAACTCCTTGTTCACTTCGCTCACAATTTGCTGCATCCGCTCCTCAATTTTCGCCTTGGCCGAATCCCCGTGCTCTTTTGCCATTTCGTCACGATACTTCTCAGCAGGATAAATCAAAGCCCTAATCCCTTCACTCTTGTTCTTCTTGTCGATGAGATATCCGAGTACACAAATGGTATCTATCTCAGTATAGAGCTGGAAGTGGTCCTCAATCTCCTCAGGGAATACATTCTTACCACCTTCAGTTACGATAAGGTTCTTTGCTCTTCCCGTCAGGTAGAGATACCCTTGTGCATCCTGATAGCCAACATCACCGGTATTGAGCCATCCATCCTCAAGCACCTCAGCAGTGGCTTCTGGGTTGTTGTAATACCCCTGCATGACCATGGGTCCCTTGATAAAGATGATTCCATTACCTTCAGCGTCAGGATTCATGATCTTGACCTCAGTCTGGGGCAGCTTCTTACCAACAGAGCTCTCGATATAGGCTTCCACTGGGTTGAGGTGGGTTATGGGACTGGTCTCGGTAAGACCATAGCCCTGCACAAAATCAATTCCAAGCTGATTGAACATCTTGAAGGTAGAGGCAGGAAGCGGGCCACCCCCACTGATACAAATACGGTTGGTATCGAGGGAGAGCTTCTTGAGCAAGAAGCCGAACATCTTCTTTCCGACATTTACCTTGAATATCTTCTTCAGGACGCCGGAAATACCCATCATGAATCGTATGATCCCATAGAGAACAATGCCCTTCTCCTTTACGCCATTCATCAGTGCTGCAATCATCTTGTTGAAGAGCATAGGAACAGCAAGGAACATTGTTACCTCGCCCTCCTTCAGTTCCTTGAGTACTTGGCTGATCACCAATTTCTTGCCGAAGACAATGGAAGCACCTACACTCATAGCTTCGAAGAAGACTGCCATCATGGTGTAGGAGTGATGGATCGGAAGAATTGCATAGAATACATCAGTGGGGTACAGCGTCATATGTCCTTGAGCAAGGTAACAGTCTGCTACCATATTGCGATGACTCAGCATAACGCCTTTTGGAGTACCAGTGGTTCCACTGGTAAAGAGAATCGCAGCGGTATCCTCACTCTCTGCCCTATGCCTATCCTGAGCCTCTGCCTTGAGGTCCAGGACAAAGGGCATGTTTCCTTCTTTCTCCAGGGATATGCGGTCAGTCAAACCAAGCTTATTCTCTGCGTCAAAGGTTTCCACACGGTCAGCATCTGCAAAGAGAATCTTCACCCCTGCAAACTCCAAGTATTTAAACATATCCTTATTGGTTAAAGTATTGTCCAGGGGTACTACAATCGCTCCGGCAAAAAGAATACCAAGGTAGGCAATAGCCCACTCAGGACTATTCTTTCCGATCACTGCAATCTTGTCATCCTTTTTGACACCCTTGGATACAAGATAATCTGCAACCGAAAGAACATATGAATGAACTTCTGAATAGGTAAAGGTTTCGTACTGTGGAACAAAGGCTGTAAAACACTTGTTCTGGGGATAGCGTTCGACTGAGATCTCGAACATTTCCACCACAGTAGGCCATGCACCTTTGAACTTTTTACCCCGATAAGCCTCAAGGAAATCCCAAGGTTTTTCACCCTTCTTGTGTGTTGCCATCATTCCAACCTCCTGTGTTCGATTTCTGGTTCCAATCTTTCTATACTATAGGCAGAAGCATCATGAAAAATCAAGATTATTGTGACAAGTTTTCACAATGCGTAATTGTGTAATGCACTCATCACTCCTCAATCGTATCACTTTTCAGCAATTGCAATAACTTCTCTATCGAAGGAGTAAATACCTTGTCCTTATGGTGGACAAGTGAGAAATACCGCTTCATATCCACTCCCTGCAATGACAATTCCCTGAGCGTTCCATCCTTGATCAGATGACGTACCAGGCGCCGGGAAATAACCGTAATCCCCTGACCAGCAGATACTGCACTTATAATTGCATCGCTGCTATGGCATGACCATTTCTCCTCATAGGGAAATCCTGCTTCCTGGAGCAATCCAACAAACAACGCCCGTGTACCACTCCCATCCTCCCTGAGGATGAGTGGGTAATCACTCAATGTCTTTAGGCTAAGCGTTGAAGGGGCAGGAAACTCTTTAGCACATACGCTAATCAATTCGTCAACGAAGCAGGGGGTGCATACCAGTGACTTGCTTTGTACCATTCCCTCTACCAAAGCTAAATCCAAGCTGCCATCAAGGAGCAGTCTCTCAATGGTCTGGGTGTTGTCAACCTGTACCTGAACACGCAAGAGTGGGTAGTCGCTTTCAAAGCGTGCAATAAGGTCAGCAAGCAGTGTACTGCCAACTGTGATGGTTGCACCCATCCTGATCGTCTGCTGTCGGGTATATGCTCCAAGCTCATTTTCAAGGGCATCAACCAAACCAACAATAGAACGGGATCGTGAGAGGAGAAACCTCCCCTCGTCGGTCAAGTGCAAACCCCGTCCCAACCTGTCGAACAACAAGACCCCGTAATCCTTCTCGAGGGAACCGATCACGGCACTGACTGTTGGCTGGGCAATATGCAGTTTCTCTGCAGCCTTGCTCATGGATAGCTGTTCGGCTACTGCAATGAAAATGGAAAGGTCTCGAATAGTCATTTGTTTTTACCTATA
Source organism: uncultured Sphaerochaeta sp. (assembly GCF_963676285.1). Lineage (NCBI taxonomy): Bacteria > Pseudomonadati > Spirochaetota > Spirochaetia > Spirochaetales > Sphaerochaetaceae > Sphaerochaeta > uncultured Sphaerochaeta sp. Next base: position 3,003,150 of record NZ_OY781063.1, on the reverse strand, counting down.
TATTGCATATATTTTTCATTATTTACTTTATACCAAAACCCTTTTAGACTGCAACACGATTTGGAGGAATTATGGCGCTCACAGAACAAACGATCAAAGCATTGAAGGCAGAAGGGTTTCTACATAATCGAGGAACAGAGAACTTTTCCGCCCGTATCATTACAGGAAACGGTACATTACCGGCAGAGATGCTCTCACAACTCTCCCACCTCAGTGAGACATATGGCAATGGTATGGTAAGTCTTACCGGGAGGCTCACTGTTGAGATCCCCGGCATCCCCTACTCACATATTCCAGCCTTCCAAAATGAGGTTGCCTCCCTCTCCCTGACAACCGGGGGAACAGGAGCGAAGGTCAGACCAGTTGTAGCCTGCAAGGGAAGTACTTGCATCTATGGGCTGGCTGATACCCAATCCCTTGCGCAGAAAATCCATACAACATTCTATGAAGGTTGGCATGAGGTCATCTTTCCCCACAAATTCAAGATAGCAGTGGGAGGATGCCCAAACAGTTGTGTAAAGCCTGAGCTCAATGATCTTGGTATTGTAGGACAAAAAATGGTGTATCTGGCACCTGAATGCAAGGCTTGTGGCCGTTGCATCAGCGAGATACACTGTCCGATGGGAGCAATCAAGCAACATGAAGATGGGAAACGGTATATAGACCGAAGCCTCTGCAACAACTGCAGCCGATGCCTCGATACCTGCCCATTTGGAAAGATTTCAAGTGAAGAATCCTGCTACAAGATCTATCTTGGTGGCCGCTGGGGCAAGCAGAAACGGTGCGGGACACCTCTCCCTTCCTTGTACAGTGAAGAACAGCTCTTCCCTTTGATCACCCGAATATTAAACCTCTACAAAGAAGAGGGAAGACCAGGAGAGCGTTTTGCATCCGTGGTGGAACGCCTTGGGATGGACCATATTGCGAGGGTTCTGCATGAAACTGTATAAGTGGATAGTGCCTTTACTCATGGTACTGCTTATCTCATGCGGTACCAAGGTAGACTCCAGCCAGGCTGGGAATGAGATGACAGTGGTTGCACTCTCATCCTCCTTGGCTGAACTCTGGATCCTCTCAGGGGGTGATGTTGCAGCTACAACTAATGATGCTTTCCAGGAACATCCCATTGATGTAGGGGATAATTGCATCAATCTGGGTACGGTTAAGGACCCCAGTATCGAATTAATCCTCTCCATCAATCCGGATCTGGTATTACTCTCCCCACTGCTTCCAAGTCACCAAGGTATCAAGCGTCAGCTAGAATCGTTCCAGATAGAGTGCAAAGCTTTTGATCTTGATACACTGGAACTTTACCTGAAAGCCTTGCGGTGGTGTAGCGAGATTACTGGAAATAATGATAAATACAGGACTCATGGCAAGGAGATTGCAACACGCACTCAATCAATCATCTCATCGTTTTCTCCTCCTCAAGGAGAACGAGTCCTCTTGCTCAGAGCACATAGCACCAAAATAAAAGCGCTTGATGAACGTTCCCTGGTTGGGGCCATGCTTCGAGACCTGGATATTGATACACTCTGTGACCAGTACCCATCCCTCCTTGATCAACTGAGCTGGGAGATTATCCTGAAAGAGGACCCTACACTGATCCTGATTGTCCCCATGGGAAATGTATCGGTAGCAGAAGCACAGGTACAGACCTTGATCCGTGACAACCCGATTCTCTGTGAAGTACAGGCGATCAAGACAGACAATGTACAGCTACTGCCAAAAGCATTGTTCGGCTATAAACCAAATGATCGATGGGATGAAAGTTATGCATATCTTACCTCACTCTTCTAAGGGGAAACTCACCGGACTGTTCGCTCTCACTTTAGCCGGTGCATGTTATTCGCTTTGCAAGGGGGCAATCGCCCTCTCTTTAGGGCAGTTGCTCTCTGGTTTGACTTCCAGTCTTTCAAGCGGGGGAAGCCTTTCCATGATCATGCATCTGCGTATGGTCCGAATAGCCTCCGCACTCCTCTGCGGTAGTGCACTTTCCCTCTCCGGTTCCTTGTTACAACAGACGCTGAACAACCCCATGGCCGGGCCAAGCATCTTGGGCATAAACGCATCAGCGGCGCTCTCTGTACTGCTTGGAATGCTCCTCTTTCCCTCTCTTACTGAGCTCTTGCCGCTTTTCTCTTCAATTGGGGCACTCGTTGGCAGTTTGATGGTGTTTTCCCTCGCAGCCATGTATCGATTCAGCCGACTCACCCTTATACTCAGTGGTATTGCCTTATCGACAGTGCTTGGTGCTATCAGTGATGCCTTACTGACCATCTTTCCAGATCTGGCGACCGTGAAAATTGACTTTCTTGTTGGGTCTTTTGCCCATATCACTCCCACTCAGCTGTCCATGCTCTCTCCAATTATTGTGATGACCATGTTCAATGCTTGCCTGATGGGTCGTCCCCTAACGATGCTCAGTCTTGGTGATGAGTGTGCAACATCCCTTGGTCTCAGGGTCAATCGGGTTCGTCTCTTGCTCTTGTCTTTAAGCGCAGTACTCAGTGCACTTGCAATCAGTTTATGTGGGCTGGTAGGATTTCTTGGGCTACTGGTACCCCACATTGCCAGAAGAATGATACCCCCCCATGAGGTACTTCATCTTCCCTTCACCGCCTTGCTTGGTGGGTGCATCGCCCTATTTGCCGATACCACTGCCCGATTGATATTCGCACCCTATGAGCTACCGGTAGGCATTGTACTCTCTGCTCTGGGAGGACCAAGCTTCCTGGCTGTCTTGATCAGACACAGACGAGGAGACAGGTATGCTTGAAGCCCAACACCTTAGTGGGGGATACCCAGGTAAAAGGGTTCTTGAGGATGTTTCGCTCTCACTCAGAAAAGGCGAGCTCATAGCAGTCCTAGGCTTGAATGGAAGTGGTAAATCCACGCTTCTGAAAATGCTGGCCGGCTTGCTGGAGAAAGAAAAGGGAACCTTGCTTCTGGAGGGGAAACCTCTATGTGACTATGCACCAAGGCATCTGGGAAGACTGATCGCCTACCATGGACAGCGTCATGAAATTCCAGATATGAACACCAGGGTCCTGCTCGCCCACAGCAGGTATCCCTATCAAGGATTCGTAAGGAGGCTCGAAGAGAAAGACCATAGAGCGATCGAGGGGGCAACCAAGAGAATGAATCTCCAGCACGTACTGGACACCCCGCTTAAGCATCTGAGTGGAGGGTATCAGCAACGCTCTTTTCTCGCGATGACCCTTGCAAGGGAAGCTGACTATCTCTTTTTTGATGAGCCGGATGCCCATCTGGACATCTCACATATGTATATGGTCCACCAGCTCCTGCAAGACCTGGCATCTGAGGGTCATTGCGTGGTGGCTTCCCTCCATGACCTCTCAGAAGCCTTGAGGATTGCAAGCAGGATCATCCTTATCGACCAACAAACAGTAGTATTTGATGGGAAGCCCCAAGACGCAGTTGCCTGTGGGATACTCGAAAAAACCTTCCGTGTGACTATCAAAAGATATGATACTTTCTACCGGTTTTCACTGCGTTGACCAAGGAGGCCCTTACCGTCTACAGTGACAGGCGAGGTAGTTTCCAGCATGCAAATTTCCAGCTTTGAAGATGTAATCCGCTTCACCGAGCAGTTCACCAACCTCGAGAAGCAGACGTCCCACTACACCACTCGTACCTATCGACTTGACAGGATGCACGACCTGTTGGCCCACTTGGGCAATCCTGAGCAGGCCTTCAAGAAAATTCATCTTGCAGGGTCAAAAGGAAAGGGTTCAACAGCAAGTTATCTGGCAAGTTCCCTGACTGCCATGGGTTATAAAACAGGCCTATACCTTTCCCCTCATCTGGTCGATTACCGGGAGCGGTTTACCCTAAGTGGTACCTTCTTTGACGAATCCTTGCTCGTTTCAACGGGCCAGGAGTTGGCAGACAGCATTGAAGGATTCACCTTCCGCGATGAATGGGGGGAGACCAATCCTACCACGTTTGAACTCTTCACCGCCTATGCCTATCTGCTCTTCAGGAACAGTGGTTGCAGCTGGGCGATTATTGAGACCGGCCTTGGTGGGCGTCTTGATGCAACCAATACCATCATCCCTGAGGCAAGTGTTCTCTGTCCCATTGAGCTGGAGCATACAAAGATTCTTGGCTCCACCATCAGGGAAATTGCCACAGAGAAGAGCAAGATCATCAAGAAAGGAGTACCTGTCTTCATTGGCCTCGAAGAGGGTGAAGCATTGGATGTCTTCCTCGCTGAAGCAAAGGACCAACACAGTACTCCCTACCTACTGAAGGAACATCTGGGTTCCCTGACAAGCAGCACCACCAGTGAAGGCGAACAGGTCCACTACCGGTGGAAGAATGGGGAGGAGGAACATCTTTGTCTTTCCATGCGAGGGCTGGTCCAAGCACAGAACAGTGCGCTAGCCATGCTTGTCCTGAAGACACTCAATCTCTTTGACCAGGCGATGCTCCCTGCCATCGAGTCAAACCAGATACCAGGGAGGTTCCAGCAGCTCTCAAAGGATCCCTGCCTTTATGTGGATGGTGCACACACCACCCGCTCCCTGCAGGCCCTGCTCTCTTCCTTCTCCAGCCTTCATCCAAGCAAGGAGAATACAGTCATTTTTGGGGCACTGGAAGACAAGGATCATACCCACATGCTCTCACTTCTGCTCGACTATTTCCAGAGAATCATCATCAGCAGGCCAGGTACTTTCAAGAAGAGTGATATCAATCAACTGCATGAGCTTCTCCTGGAGCTTGCCGCCAAGCGAGAAAAACAGTACGAAATTCTTTTGATCGAGGACAATCTCTCAGCATTGAAAGAAGCACTTTCACGTACGGCAAAGGAAGGGGCCATCCTTACCTGTGGATCCTTCTACCTTGCCGGAGGTATAACATCTGCCTATGAGCAGGTCAGGAGTTCCCATGAGTCTCAACTGGCGTGAGATTGCCCTCATTCTGGAGGAGCTGCCCTTGGTGGGCAGTTCCTTGCAACGCACTACCCAACATGACTTCCACTCTCTCAGCTGGCACTTCTACCACCCCGAGGCAGGAAGGTGGACACTATACACCGAGGTAGGAACCCCTTTCAGTCGACTGCATGAACTTAGGAAACCCATTAGTGCAAACCAGATGGGAAAGACCGCAAAGCTCCAGCGTTTTATCCAGTTTTGTCGTGCAAATCTGGAGGGTGCTAAGGTTGAATCAGTCTATCAACAGCCCTTTGACCGGGTTGTGCGCCTACGCATGGACAACCATGGTACGATACTGAATCTCTATCTTCGCTTCTACAGCGGGCCAGGAGCAAATATCCTGGTCACCGATGAGCATGACATCCTACTTGACCTGCTCTATAGGCGTCCTGGAAGAGAGGAGCAGAGTGGACAACCATTCACACTCCCTGAGCCGAAAGCGGAAGAGGGAAAAGCGTTTCTAGTAAGAGAGAGAACCGGCGATTCCTTCAATGAGCAGATTGAGGAAGCCTACGGTGCGCAGAGCAATACACTTACCCGTGAAGAGCTGGCTGCACGTGTTGAACGAAAGATGGAACGGGAGCTCAAGAGCCTAAATACCACACTCGGTAGTCTTATACGTACCAGTGCGAACACCCAGGATTTCATGCATTTCAAGAAGTTTGGAGATCTACTCAGTGCAAACCAACACCTACTCAAAGGTACAATGGATGAAATAACCCTGGAAGACTGGGAGACTGGAGAGCCAATAACCATACCCCTGGATGACAAGATCCTCTCTCGCGAGAATATCCATCTCTACTATGAGAAATACCAGAAAGCGAAGAAGACCCACGAGAACGCCATCACAGAGGTTGAGAAAACCAAAGCGCTCATTGCCCAGAGAGAAGCACACTACCTGGCGCTCCTTGATCCCAACCGTGACCAACTACAGGCGATCAGGAGCCTGACAAAGGAACTTGAAGAGAGCACTGGGAGTGAGACACAAAAAAAGCAGAGTCCGGGCCTCACCATCCAAAGTGGTTCGTTCACCCTGCTTGTTGGCCGCAATGCCAAGGAAAACGACGAATTACTCCGTCACTATGTAAAGGGAAATGACTACTGGATGCATACCCGTGATGTCCCTGGGGGGTATGTTTTCATCAAGTACATCAGGGGAAAGAGTGTCCCTCTGGAGGTCCTGCTTGATGCAGCAAACCTCGCGCTTGTCTTCAGCAAGGCAAAAAACCAAGGCCGTGCAGATCTATACTATACCCAGGTAAAACACCTAAGAAGAGCAAAGGGAGGGAAAACCGGGACGGTTCTCCCCACCCAGGAGAAAAACTTGACAGTTACACTGGACGAAGGGAGACTTTCACGATTACTTTTAGGACATGAGCATGCTTGACAGTTACCACCATACAATCTTCTACCCTGAGGACCAGGAGACACTCTCCCTTGCAACGGCAAAGAGAGAAGCAAAAGTGCATCTTCGCTCTCTTCCCTCTGCAATTCTTGTACCTCATGCAGCATACCAGTTTTCACTGGAGGCTCTGCATAGGAGCTTTTCTGTTGCAGGGGACCTGAAGCCCTCCTTGATCGTCTTTCTAGGGCCCTTGCACCAGGAAGTGCTGGAAGCAGATGCTCCATCTTTCCTGTTCACCAGCAGTATGGAAGGCATATCCATAGCAGGTGTGGAATATCGCTTTGCAACCACCTTGATCAAGGAACTTGCTACCTCTTATGCTCCCTTCTTTGCTCAGGAAGACAGTTACCTGATAGAGGAACCTGCTCTTGAGCTTACACTTCCCATGATTCACAGTTATTTTGGGAATGTCCCGGTACTCCCCATTCTTGCTTCCTCGTGTACCGGTGAACAATTACAAACCTACCATACAATTCTTGAGTCTGTATCAAAGCAAGAAAAGAACGTACTGTTCATCGTCTCGGCCAATGCAAACGCTCTCCTACCCTCCCCGCAAGCAGAGGAAGATGCAAGGACATTCATCTCCCGCTTAAAGGCAGGAACTAGTCTTCTGGAAAACAGGAGAGGAGAGAGAATAAGCAGTTGCAATAGCTCAAGCTTGGAAGCGCTCCGCCAGATAAGGGTTCTCTCTGGAAACTGGACGATCAGTGGATACTTTGACAAGCAAGGCGAACAAACGGAGATCAAGGATCATCACGATTTGAAGGAAAAACATGTTTGGCACATCAGTGCATATCAAGGAGAAACGAATGCATAAGATGAGTCGGACCTTTCCCTGTGAAATCGATGGACAGAAGATGCAATGTATTGTGATAGGCCCTCAATCGATGGACCTTCCCTCCTACCTGTTGCAGGGAGAAAAAGCCTGTGGCTATATCTATGAGGATGGAACTCTTACGAAATGGTACTGGAAAGGCCTAAGCGTAGTGGAAGGAGAGCGCTGTCTCTACTTCGACCCACTCCCCTTGTTTCCTTTTTCAGACATTGCCACCAGCAAACGAGCTCAGGCTCTGACCTTGGTCAGGGATCTCGCTCGTGCACTGGAATCACTGCCCTTCTCCTTCCTGGACCTCTCAAGCGGCATTCTTCCGCTTTGGAGAGTATGGGGTATGGAAGATGGTAGATTATTGATTCTTCCCCAGGATTTGGCAGACCTCTTTGCTGCCTGCAGTGATGAGGAGACCCGCTACTTCCACAGCTCATCGTGGGTACATCATGGACTACATCAGCCTTTCACACTTTGCGACCAGATGGCCAGTCTTCTCTACTATGCAGCCATTGGGTTCCCCCCGTTCCATGACAAAGACAGCAGGGAAGACTCTTTCAGACCACTCCCCTTATCCCTTACAGGAGCCTCGCTACCGCAATCAACCATACAGTTCATCGACCGAACGCTCTCCTTAAGCCTAACCAAGCAGAGGGATGCTGTCATGAACAAGGAGCCCCAGAAGGCACTGTCCTGGTTCCTTTCCCAGACAGAATCCTTGCAATGGACACTGGAAGCTACCGACTCGGTAAAAAGCAGGGAGTCACTCAATACAGTACCAGCCTGTGCCTCCTTCCTGGAAGGTCAACACAAACGAGCAAGTCGACGAGTTTTCTGGAGAAAGAAAGGTTGGTTGGTCATTACCATTGCAGCAATCGTCATCTCCGTGGGCTGGTTCACCACCACACGGATACAGGAATCACGCAAGCCACCTTACACTGCCGGTATGGAACCAACACAGATCATCGAAGCGTATTATGACAGCATGAATGAACTGAGCCTGGAGAAAATGGAGGCTTCCCTTGCAAAAGGGGTAAAGAACCCAGCATCAATGGAGGTCACCAACCTCTATGTTACCCGTCAGACCAGGCAAGCCTATGAGGGTATCAATACACAGATCGATCCCAATGATTGGATAGCAGAGGGAAGACCTCCCATCATGGCGGGAACCTTCATTTATGGCATTACCAATCTCTCAATCGAGCAGATAGGACAGAACAGGTACCTGGCGAAGGGAATTATGTGGACTCCCTACGCCTATAGTGATGAGGAACCTGAACAAAATGCTACGGCTACTCCAGTGTATACCTATGAACTGAATCAGGAATTCTCTGTTAAAATGGGAGAGAGAGGATGGTATGAGATCACCGATATCGGCAAGGCCTCGGTGCAACCGCTGGAAAAGCTGATGGTGGAAACCTACCTCAAGAACGGCAATACTGCTCAATCTCAGTAAGTATTGATTCCTTATCAGCAGGGTCCATCCACATTACTTCTGAAAAGCTCTTGAAAAATGTCATCTGCCGCTTCGCGTAGAAGCGGCTGTTTCTCTCTATCTGGTCGGCAATGATGGAACGGGACCACTCGCCATGTTCCATTGCCTGAAAGAACTCCTTGTAGCCGATACCTTGCAATCCAGGCCAAGAACTTTCAGCTCCCATCCTTAAAAGGGAACGAATCTCCTCCTCAAGGCCTTCATCGAACATCATCTTGATCCTCAGGCTCAGCCTACTGCGGAGAAGAGCGCTATCACGCACCAAGCCAATAACCAGAGGCTGCATACCATTTCTGGGAATAGTGGGGAGAGAAAAGCTGCTCAGGGGTTTACCACTTGCCTCATACACTTCCAAGGCCCTGCTCACCCGGTACATGTCACTGGGATGAATTCGCTGAGCAGAGATGGGGTCCACTTCACCGAGACGTGTATACGCCCACTCATTTCCCTTTGCTTCAATTTCTGCAGATACTTGGGCTCTAATAGCCTCATCACTGGGAGGGGCCTCACTGAGGCCATAGAGAAAATGTTTGAAGTAATAGGCAGTTCCACCACTGATGACGGGAATTTTCCCTTCCCGGTGGATTTTTTCACATGCCTCATCTGCATAGGTGATAAAATCCCCCACACTGAACTGTTCCCATGGGTCCTGCACATCAATGAGATGGTGAGTTATCGCATTCTGTACTTCCTTGGAAGCCTTTGCAGAACCTATGTCCAAATGACGATAAACTTGGATGGAGTCTGCATTGATAACAGAAAACCTCTGCGGATCGAGATCCAGCAGAAGTTCTGTTTTTCCGACCCCAGTGGGACCGAAGAGAAAAATAATGCGGCTGAAAGCTTTGCTACTCGTCAGACTCTTCGAAATGGATTTCACCTTTGAGTGCTCTTGTGAGGACTTCGCTGACAATCTTGCCATTGTTTTTCTCAATTTCTTCGCCACCACATCCTGGGTTGCTCAAGATATTGGCTTCTTTGATGGCTACACAGGTTATCTGGTAGATATTATCTTCATAGTCAATAAGACTGTTGAGTGGAATGCTCACCTCGTAACTCCTTGATTGTAAAAGGTCACTTTGCTACAACTATCTAATCATAGAGATTTTTGTCAATAATGTACAGCCCTCAGAATGCTTGACGGTACCCTAGGCGTAACCATTCCCCAAGCTGTTTTTCGCCCAGATTGGTGGAAAGGGATCCCTGGGTTGTAATCCATGGAAGGTATGAGCCTTCCAGGAAAAGCACCCCACCTCTTCCGATGAACTCATAGGAGAGAGCAATCGCTCCCCCAAGACCCAGCACATATCCATCTGTAGATTCCCAGCTTATTTGGCTCTTGATCCCAGCAGACAGCACCAACGGCTTGAGTCGGAGTGTTCTCACAGAAACTGTCGCGCCAAGTACCGGAGCCTTGAAGTAATCCTCTGGTGCAGCATGAATGGTAGGAAGGCTGAAGGAGAGGTGTTGCTCAGCTCTTCTCCCTAGTATTCCCACCTCAAGCGTCGTTGACTCCATCCCTTGGCTGACTCCCAGAAAGGTCCCTGCCGACAAGAGAGAAGGAACAAAAAGAATACCAATACATAGAGTGAGGAACAACTTACTGTGTTTCACGCTTCCTTGCCTCTTCTATAATGATTTTTGCAACTTCATCAGACTGCAACTCGGTGGTATCAATCACCAAGTCGGCGACTGACGTGTCACTGTTGTTAATGCCATACAGCCTAAGATAACGAGCACTGTCATTGGCATCACGCATCTTTGTCTGCTCAAGACGATTCTCATAGGAGCCGCCTTCGCGCTCGGTAATACGTCTTGCCCGCTCCTCTGTAGTGGCAGTAAGATAAATTTTCAAGTCGGCTTCCTTGAGCATCCAGATGGCCAAACGGCTCCCCAGAACACAATTTTCTCGTGCAAGTGCCATCTCCACCTGCCTGCGGTCTACCTCCAGGTCATACTCATCACTTTCCTCAGCCATCTTACAGAACTGCCAGAAATCGATTCCCTTCTCCTCACTGAGGTTTCGGAATGTGAAGTTTATCATCTCAAAGCCCAATGCTTGGGCTACCTTGCTGGAAACCGTGGTATTTCCACAGCCGCTCTTTCCACTGATTGCTATACGCACCATTTCCCCCGTTACTCGATATTACGGACTTGTTCCCGGATATTTTCCAATCCATCTTTCATTCTGACCACTTGGATGTTCAATGCAACCATTTGGCTCTTGCTTCCAATGGTGTTTATTTCACGATTCATCTCCTGGCAGAGAAAATCGAGGCGCTTGCCAACCGGAGCTTTATCTTCCAGAAGCGAGAAATATTCCCTCAGGTGGATGGCAAGACGCTTGATCTCCTCACTCACCGAATACTTGACCAGCATAACCGCAACTTCACTGAGAATACGGTTTTCATCATAGTTCTGATCACCCAGCATCTCCTCAAAACGGCTTCTAAGGTTTGTCTTGACCAACTCTTCCAGTTCATCGGCATGACTACTCACTACATCCAATCCTGCCTGGATAACCTCTCCCAACCTTTTCAGGTCGGCCTTGGTGGAAGTACCTTCCCGTTGCTTGCTCTCTGCGAGCTGGCTGAGAGCCTCTTCCAAAGTGGAGAAAAGCAGGAGCCGATACTGCTCACTATCACTCTCACGTACACTGGAGAGAACCCCTTCACTGCCAAGATAGTCCGAGAGCTGGGGTTTGAGCGCCTTAGCAGAGAGTGCAGCGATTTGAGCAAATGCATCGGTGTATTGCTTGACAGCAGTAGGATCGACCGTAAGACTGACATCACTGACCAGATTCTTGACCCGGATGTTCACCTCAACATGACCACGTTTTGCAACAGCTTTTACCCGATTGTCGATCTCGATCTCAAAGGGAGAGAGATAGTAAGGTATATTATGATTGATATCAAGATATCGGTTGTTGTATGACTTCAACTCGACCGCGAGTTGAAATTTCTCGCACACGGATTCAGAGAATCCGTATCCTGTCATGCTGTTCATTGGAGACTCCTTCGCCTTTCGGCAATCTTCGGTCCCAAGGACCGGTTATTACCAGCACCCATGGTAATACACAACCTTCGCTCTTGCAACCAAGTAGCTGCAATCTCAATGGCTGCTTCATCACTCGGTGCATAGGCTACCCCATCTCCGATGGATTTCCGAAGCAGGGAAAACAGTATCAATGCAGGGTCTTCAGCGCCTGAACTATCATTTCTGGCTGATGCATAGGTACTCTGGAGGATAAGCTGGTCGCTTTGGGCAAGTACTTCAGCAAACTCCTCCAACAAGGCAAAGGTCCTGCTTGCCGTATGTGCAGAGAAGATCACCAGAAGTGGATATCCAGGATAACGAAGCCGAATCTCTTCCAGGGAAGTCTTGATCTCACTGGGATGGTGGGCATAGTCATCCAGGTAGATGACTTGTCCATCCCTGAATAGCTCCTCCGTCCTACCCTTGCATCCTTGATAACCGGCAAGATGGGGCAAGAAAAGGGAGGCAAGGGTGGGCAGCACCTCATCAGTGATAACTCCCTTGTCTTCCACATAGAGTTTGGGTTCGCTTCGGTCAAGCAGCATGGCAATGGAGAGCACCAATGCTCCCACATGGTCATCCACCAGTGCTTTGGCTTTACTGGTTACGGAAAAGGGAAGGTCCTTAAGCAAGGCAAGACTATATTTTCCACCTATAGCCTTAATTATCCTGAAGGGCCCGTCTGAGGAAAATCCATAGTTGAGTATACTCAAATCATGGCGCGCTTTCTTTGCATAGGAGCCGATTGCACTTGCACCAGGATCGTCACTGCAATAGATCAGGAAGCCACCACCCTGCAGGTTGTCGACAAGGGTCTCAAAGCTTCTCATGACCTGTTCCTTTGAAGAGAAATAGTCAGGATGGTCGTATTCCACCGAGGTAATCAACACACCACGCAGTTTGTAGGAGTGAAAGTGGTCCTGGTACTCACACGCTTCAAAGAGTGCACACTCCCTTCCCCCTGCCACATTTTCCTGTGGGGCTCCAAAGATGGCATAAAAAGGGAATTGCCCGTCACATGCATGATTGAGCAGATGGGTGGTAACCGAACATGTGGTTGTCTTGCCATGTGTTCCAGCAACAGCATAGCTATCCTGCTGTCTGCTGAGGTAGGCCAGGTATTGTGGATAGGAATAGATGGGGATGGAACGTTTACGCGCTTCTTGAAGAATAGGAAGCGATTCACTGTAGGCGCTGCTGAAGATTACCCCGTCTGTATCAGGAGGGAGCAATGACGCCTCAAACCCTTCATATACAACAATGCCTGCATCGTTGAGCACAGCATCACTGCTGAATATCTCGGAGGTATCGCAGCCACAGACAGAGAACCCCCAGTACTGGAGCAACAATGCCAGACTGGACATGCCGGTCCCTTTGATGCCTACCAAGAACAAGTGAGTTCCCATTTTCTGCATTACGTTCTCCAATAAAAAAAGACTGCCACGAAAGACAGTCTCAGCTTCAAGGATGGTGCCTTATTTTGAGGCTGCAGCCTTGAGGTGGGCGTTGCAAGGCTTGCAAACCTTGGCTTTTTCACCGTCAATGGTTACCTCGTAGAGCACCTTTACACCAGTTCTCTTACAAACGGGACACTCGCCTCGGCCACCTTTCACCTCTTCATTGCGAATACCACTACCTCTATGTGCTTTGGACATATACATTACTCCTTACAGGTTCAAATGTTCACTCATCTGACTATACTGGTGGTCGACGTTGCATGTCAAGTACGAACAATTACAAGCTTAGCGCAAGGGAAATTACGAAGCGAGGATTGATATCAGTGGAGGATCCCACATACCAGGCAGTGGGGTACCCATACCCAAGGCCAATCTTGAGAGTATCCAACTGTGCATCAAGTGATATGGTTTGCAATCCCCTGCTGAAACTGATAGCAAGGAGATCGGAAGGGCTTGGTTTTTCCTCTTGGTATCCAAAGAGAAGGCTGACAGACCAGGTTGGCAGCAGTTGCAGCTTCACCGAGAGTCCAAGACGAAGTTGGCGGTCCTCATCACTACCTATATTCAGGAAATCATAGGCAGCTTGCAATTTAACAAAATGCAACTGATTGGAGGCATCATAGGTTGGGGAACTGACAGAGAAACCCCAGTCCAGGGTCTTGAGTACCGAGTCCCCGCTGATAATAAGGGTATCATCAGCCCTGGCATAGGCAAACTGGTTGCTTACCACACCCATCTTGAACCACTGGTAATCGAGCAACAACCCCATACCGAAAGCAACATTGGAGCTGTTGCTCATGGATTCATAACGCCCGATGGAAGTCTCCACAATGTAGTCCAGAAATGTCCTGTCATCCCTGATCTCAATCATCGTTCGATCACTCTCAGCGGTAGCACGTACGGATACCCCGAAATAGAATGGAGCCCTACCGGTAGCCCAATCAAACTGGAACATTGTGATCTTGTGTCCATTGTAACTGGTTTGCGTGGAGGCAATCTGTCTATCCAACAAGCTGTTACGATTCTGGACAGTGAAGGCAAGGCTACCTGCACTGAAACTGACACTCCAGTCGGTTATTGGCTGCACCAGTCTTGGATTTGGCTCATTGTTCACCAAGTAAGTGGTCTCTATCTGGTCCTGATAGCGCAAGGAGGCAAGCAAGTGGGTATCCTCCCTTCCAGGAAGTGCCAGCAATGCGGGATTGGCAACAAAGGAATCTGATTCATAGTCCAAGGCAAGACCTGCACTTCCCATACCCCAGGAAGCGGTCGATGCAAAATCCAAGGGGAATGCTTGTAGGAAAGTGAGAGGCAGTATTGCCAGCACTCCAGCCAATATCCATCGTCTCATCAGATCGTTTGCTCCTTCCTTTTCAGCATAGCAAAAAAAACAGAAGAAGGACACCAATACTTGCTGAACCTTTCTATTGTGGTTATACCCACACTGCTGTTACCATAGAGACATGAAAACGTTACGGACACTTTTAAACGCCATCGGTATCAACGATACGAGCGTTCCCGATACACAGACCATCGATCAAATTTGCCAACACTCAGGGATGTGCAAACCTCACTCGGTTTTCTTTGCCTTCCGCGGCCTCAGAACTGATGGAAGCAACTATATTAACGACGCCATAGACAATGGTGCTGTATGTATCATTGCAGAGGAAACAAACCTACGCCCAAGGCTCCCTGCCTCTGTTCACTACTATACGGCAAAACACCCTCATACAGCGTTTGCCTTGATGTGTTCTGCATTCTATGATTATCCACAGAAGAAACTGAGCATCATTGGAGTAAGTGGCACGGATGGAAAAAGTACCACCAGCGACTACCTCTACCAGATACTACAGAGGCAGGGAATAAAGACAGGTTTGTTGACCACCGTCAATATGGATGATGGCTCAGGAAAGCAAGATTCCCCCTTCCGCCAGAGCACACCGGAGGCAGACCAACTACAGGAGTTCCTGTATCGATGTACTCAGAATGGGGCAACCCACGTTGTCCTGGAGTGCACCAGCCATGCACTGAGCAAGACATTTGACCGGCTTGGGGGTATTGAATTCAGCGCTGCCATCATCACCAAGGTAACCAGTGAACACCTTGAATTCCACCATAGCCTGGAGGAGTACACCAATGCAAAGGTCAATCTGGTCCGGGCACTCAAGGAGAACGGAATATTGGTGAGCAGTACCGACAATGCCAGAATCAGTGCATTCACTGAAGCTCTCTCCCCTACCCAAAAGGCAATCATCCTTGGCCAGGATGTACCCATGCGTATAGAGTTCATGGGATACCAGGGAGTGGTGGTGGAAATCTTGGGAAAAAGAGTCCATACACCATTGCTGCTTCCCAGCCTGGCAACCAACTCACTGCTTGCAGTGTTCTGTGCTGCACATCTTGTAGGAAAGCCTGCTGAGGACCTGCTTGGTCTCATCGAACTCATTGAACCGGTCAAGGGAAGAATGCAACTGATCGAGAACACCCTTGGGGTACGTGCAATCATCGATTTTGCCCACACTGAAGATGCATATGAAGGTATATTCTTCTTTGCGAAACGAACCAGTGAGGGAGGTGACTTGATTGCAGTATTTGGTTCAGCAGGGGAACGCGATACTACCAAACGGTCCCCTATGGGAAAGATTGCCAACAGGTACTGCTCTACCATTATCCTTACTGAGGAAGATCCAAGATTTGAAGGAAACCAAGCCATATTCAGTGACCTCCGTTTCCTGATGCATAATCCATCCTGTACCGTTCTTGAAATTGAAAATCGCAGGGAGGCTATCAAAAAAGCTGTTTCACTTGCACAAACAGGAGATACCCTGCTCTTCTTGGGGAAAGGGCATGAGAAGACCATCGAGAGAGATTCTGGAAAAATTCCCTGGGATGAGATTACTGAAGTGAAGAATGCACTGAGAGCCGAGGAGCAGAGAAGACAATGCAAGTAGCATTACTCTATGGGGGACGATCAGCAGAACATGAGGTCTCTATCAACAGTGCATTCACGATCCATCAAGCGCTTCTCCGTGCTGGCTATTCGGTCCATTTGATAGCCATCACCATCCAAGGTGGATGGTTCCTGCAACAAACGCTGAATAGTGAATTTGATACAACCCAACCACTGAATCTTAGGCCAGGTTTGGGTATATACCACGGAGAAGAGAAACTCCAGATCAGGGCAGCCTTTGCAACCACCCATGGCTACCAGGGAGAGGATGGAAACCTACAGGGAACCTGTCTGCTCTGTAATATTCCACTTTGTGGGTGCGATACACTCAGCAGTGCGATCGGCATGCATAAGGCCATCGCTTCCACCCTGTTTTCGGCTCAAGGTATCCCGACGGTTCCCTCCACCACGATTGATAGCTACCAGATGACAACACTCAACCGCGATCTGTTCCAAACCATCTGTGCCACCCACGGCCAGGACCTGTTCATCAAACCAGAGAATGCAGGATCGTCGGTGGGTGTGAAGGCGCTGATCAATGCGACATATCACGATTTTCTGGAAGCTGTCGAGGATGCAGGAAGATACAGTGAGCGGGTGCTGGTGCAGCAATACATGAAGTCCATCGTCGAGGTAGAGTGCGCCATACTGAGAACAGAGGACGGTACCCTGCATGTTGCAGGACCGGGAAGTGTCATAGACCCGGCAAGAGAGCAAGAAGGGTTCTTGAGCTATGCCCATAAGTATGGGCAGGTCGATACAGCGCATATCCGCGTTCCTTCTGGATTGCCACCTTCCATGGAGAACCGAATCAGGGAGTATGCACGTACTGCGTTCTTGGCGATCAAAGCCGATGGGTATGCGAGGGTTGATTTCTTCGTCCAAGGAGAATCCATCTACCTGAATGAGATCAATACCAGCCCGGGCATGACTGCGCTTAGTCACTACCCTGTCTTGATGGCTTCGATCGGATTTGATCTACCGAGCGTGGTCACCAGCCTGATAAACCACGCAATACAACGAAACAGAGAGGAGCGAGGGCGTTGTTTCACACCGCCAAAACAATGAGTGACTTGGAACCTGTCATATTTCATGTAGATATGGATGCCTTCTATGCAGCGATTGAGGTGCTCGACAACCCTGCCTACGCTGGCACTTGCCTGCTCATCGGAGGCAACAGTTCCAGAGGAGTGGTTGCCACTGCAAGCTATGAGGCAAGAAAGTATGGCATCCACTCCGCCATGCCAATGGCACAGGCACGCCGTCTTTGTCCCCATGCAGTAGTGGTAAAGCCTAGAATGGAGCGCTACAACCAAGTCAGTTTACAAGTCATGGATATCCTTAAGGAGTTCTCCTCTGATCTGCAACAGATATCGATCGATGAAGCCTTCCTTGATATGACGGGAACAAGAAGATTGTTTGGCATTCCCCGTCAGGCAGGAATATTGCTGAAAGAACGTGTCAAGAAGGAGACAGGGCTGACCATTTCAGTGGGGATTGGTCCCAGCCGATTCATTGCAAAAATGGCAAGTGACTATGATAAGCCAGATGGGCTATGCAGGGTATCCCAAGGCAAGGAGATTGCCTTTATCGATGCAGTGGGTCTGCAAAAACTCTGGGGTGTGGGAAAGGTCACCCAAGCACTGCTTGCAAAGCACCACATCAGAACAACCGAAGAACTACGCTCTTTTACCATGGACTCACTACAATCACTGTTCGGGAAAAGCATGGGACACTTTCTCTATCTTGCATGCAGAGGCATTGACCCTGGAATCTTCTCTGGTGAATCGAAAAGTCATTCCATTTCTACTGAGACAACCTTTGAGAGCGATGTCTCCTCTCTTTCCATCCTGGAACAGACCCTTCTATCCATGAGTCATGAGGTGATGTTCCGGGCATTGGAAGAGAAAAAAATCGGCCGGACCGTAGGAATCAAGGTAAGACTACCTGATTTTACTACATATACCCTTCAGATCACCCCACAGGGTACTATCTACAGTGCTGAACAGATTTATCATCTGACAAAACAGCTCCTGTTGCAGAAATGGCATGACGGCACCCCTATCAGATTGATAGGGGTTGGGTTATATCAGCTCTATGAAGGCAGCCGTCCTCTGCAGGAAGAACTTTTCGAGGATCCATATCAAAAAAAGCGAAAGATTGAGCAGGTGGTGCTTGCCTTGCAGAAACAGGGCAAGCAGGTATTCAAAGCCAAGAACCTCGAAACGACTACTCCATCAGAGTAACAACCATTACAATTCCTAGCTCTTTACTTTGCTTTTGTATTTCTTTATCTTATCATAGTATTGAAAAAACACAATTGGTAAGGAGCAACGCTCTTGGTTAGAAATAAGGTACTACGTCTCATACTGGCTTTCTTCGGAATCATCTCAGTAGTCCTGGGAGGTATAGGTGTATTTTTACCTGTACTTCCTACCACTCCATTCGTACTGCTCGCAGGACTTCTCTTCTCTTTTTCCAGTGAACGTCTCGGAGGCTGGTTGGAACAGAACAGGATATTGGGTCCTTACCTGAAGCATTATCGAAAAGGGACAGGAATTCCGAAAAAAGCAAAGGTCAAGGCACTTATAACGCTATGGATTGGTATGGGGATCACATTTTACCTTGTAGGAAAGCTTCCCTTGATCATCATGCTTGCAACCATTGCCACCATTGTCAGCATCCATATCATAACCATCAAACCAAAACACGTTGAGGCTGCGAACTAGACTGCGTATTCCTTATTCCTGGTAAGCAACACCAGAATGGTGATGCTGGAGACAAGCAAGACCAGAATGATTCCTTGCAGTAGGGGCATCCACTGCAATCCCACATAAGACCCAACCAGCCCAAACAGTGGAGGGGTGACCGTGCTTCCAATATAGGCACTGGCCATCTGTAGACCAATGATTCTTTGACTCAAATCAGTTCCAAAACTTCTTGGTGTTTGATGGATCAGACTAGGGAATATGGGAGCACATCCCAAGCCAAGCAACAAGAGAGAGAGCCCTGCAAAGATCAGGGAGGCGAAGAACAAGGAAATAATGCTGATGAGGCAAAGAAACAAGCCCAGGAAGACCATCTGGATATTACTCAGACGGTAACTGATGAAACCGCTTGCCATCCTTCCCACAGTTATTCCAAGGAAAAACAGAGATCCATAGAAGGCAGCATCGGAGGGAAGCAACTGCTTCACCTGAACCAGATAGCTAACCGCCCACAGTCCTGTAGAAATTTCCAGAGCACAATAGAAGAAGAAGGAGAGTAGAGCAAAGGGAAGTGCCTTATGACGAAGCGATCCCTTCTGATGGGCTGTATGCTGTTCTCCTTCCCTTTTCCCCTTCGGATCTACCCAGAGGGATAGAGAAGCTATCAGGGCAAAGACCAGAATGGTTTGCATCAAGGTGAGTATCCGATACCCGCTTCGATAACCAATCTGCAAGGAGAGGGCAAGTCCCATGACTGCAGGGCCTGCACTTGCTCCCAAGCCCCAAAATGAGTGCAACCAGTTCATATGGCGCGCCTCATAGTGCAGTGAAACATAGTTATTGAGCGCAGAGTCAACTGAACCAGCACCCAATCCAAGGGGTATAGCCCACAGCATAAGCATAGGGAGCGATGAGGCAAAGGAGAATCCCAAAAGAGCAGCTGCTGTCATCGTTACACTGACGAGGGTAACCTTTCTCGTCCCAAATCGACTGGTCATCCGGTAACTCAGAAGAGCTGAAACCACCGTGCCGATGGAAGAGGTTGCCCCTATAAGCCCAGCACTCCAAAACGGAAGATCGAGTGATTGTTGCATGACCGGCCAGATACTGCCCAATACACCATCAGGCAGTCCGAGACTGATGAAGGCAAGATAGATAACCACTAAAAGAGCCATATCAAGCAGCTCCCCAAGTAAGGAAATAGACTGTTACCAGGACCGCGAGAGCAACACGGTAATAGCCAAAGGCAGAGAAGTCATGACGACGGACATATGCAACCAATGCCTTGATACAAAGCAGGGATACAAGGAAAGAGGCAACAAAAGCGATGCCTATGAGGAGATACTCTTCTGAGCTGTAGTCAATTCCCAATTTCATCAATTTCAAGAGGGAAGCTCCTGCCATGACCGGTATAGCCATAAAGAATGAGAATTTTGCAGCCACCGACCGTTCCAATCCGATGATGATCCCGCCAAGTATGGTGGAACCACTTCTGCTGGTTCCCGGGATCAGGGCAAGCATCTGGAAGATGCCAAGGTATAATGCATCACGGTAGGTAATTTCGGAAAGCCCCTTTACACGGTGCTCCCTTTTACCCCATTTTCCCTTCTCCAATACAATATAGAGTAACCCGTAGGCAAAGAGTGCAACGGCAACCACTTCCCACCGATAAAGGTAGGTGTCCATCAGGTCATCGATCAGGACCCCTATCACCCCAGCAGGAATTGTGGCAATGATCACTTTTATCCAGAGAATATATGTCTCAGTCTTCTGCCTGGCATCCTTAGCCTTGGTGAATGGGTTCAACGTTGAAAAGTACAGGATAATCACAGCAAGTATCGATGCAAGTTGAATGATGACAAAGAAGAGTTCTCTTGCGTCCTCACCCAGACTGAGATGGATCACTTCATCCAAAAGCAAAAGATGTCCCGTTGAGCTGATGGGAAGCCATTCGGTAATCCCCTGTACAATTCCCAAAAGCAGTGATTTCAAACCTTCCTGAAACATATGCCCCTCCAACCTTGAGCAAGTCTAAAGCAAACGGTTCCGCATTACAAGATTGGTTATTCGCTCATGCATAAGTTCTCCCACCTTGTGTTGATTCCCTGCAAATGATAGATTTGCCGTGTAAGGGAGAGGAGCATGGCACTGCATATTGTCCTGTTTGAGCCAGAGATACCACAAAATACCGGAAATATTGCACGGACGTGTGCAGCAGTTGGTGCAACCTTGCACTTGGTGCATCCTCTTGGATTCAGCTTGGAGGAGAAATACCTGAAGCGTGCCGGTTTGGATTACTGGCCGTTGCTCACGATGGTTGAACATCCCAGCATTGAAGCTTTTCTGGTAGCACACCAAGAGAAACCGTTGTACTACTTCACCACAAAAGCTCCAAAAGCCTACAGCGAAGTCACCTATCCTGAAGAGACCTACCTTGTCTTCGGCAAGGAGAGTGCGGGTATCAGCGAATCGTTGCTTGTCAAAAATAAGCAACGTTGTGTGAGAATCCCCATGAGGGAAGAGGCACGAAGTCTGAATCTCTCGAACAGCGTAGCAATCGCAGCATATGAATACCTAAGACAGCAATCTTTTCCCTTCCTACAAGGGACAGGAACGTTACATAGACTTACATGGGAGGCTTGAGCATGGATAGTATCGGCATCATTGGATGTGGAAATATGGGTGGAGCAATTGCAGGAAGCCTGCAAATGGAAGTCTTGGTATATGACAGTGATTCGCAGAAAGCCAAGCAGCTTGCATCAAGCAAGGAAACCATTTCAGTTGCAGAATCTCTCGAAGCACTCTTGAGTACATGCCAAACCATACTCATTGCAGTAAAACCCCAGATTCTCTCTACGCTCTATCCAGAACTGAGAGCATTGGGTAGTGATGCGAAGCGATGGATTTCCATTGCAGCAGGCATTCCCCTCTCAGTACTTACCGAGCAACTAGGAACCAATGAGGTTGTACGTTTCATGCCAAACATTGCAGCACAGTACGGATCTGCTGTTACCGCTGTAGCTCCAGCTGAGGGTTGTTCCTCGTCCCTCCGTGAAGACTCCCTGCATGTTGCTTCCTCCTTTGGCTCTGCCTTCCTTCTACCAGAGTCCCAGTTCTCAGCCTTTATCGGGATCAGCGGATCGGCCATCGCCTATGTATTCTCGTTCCTGCATGGACTTGCAATGGGAGGAGTAGCACAAGGAATCGCCTATCCAGAGGCGCTGAAGATAGCAAGTGACACCATGAAGAGTGCTACCTCCTTAATCGACGCAACAAAGGCAAATCCAGTGGACCTTGCCTCGCGGGTATGCTCAGCTGGGGGAACCACCATTGAAGGCATGAAAGCTCTCGCTCAGGGAGGGTTTGAAGGTTTGGTCATGCGTGCTGTCGAGGCTTCGAGTGAGAAGTCAAAAGTGCTTGAGGAAAAAGCGACCAATCAGGGGAAATAAGTAATTCTGAAAGGAAGAAGGAATCAGTATGATAGATTTGAAAGAACTAAAAAGCAGACGAGACGAAATAGCAAACAACATTGCTGTAAGAAACATGCAGGTGGATATTGATGCCATCATTGATTTACAGGAAAAACGCTCTGCACTGCTGCAGCAGGTTGAGGAACTCCGCTCCAAGAGAAATGAAAATGCCAAGAAAATGAAAGGCAAGCTGGATGGTGATACCCGCAGCAGTCTGATTGCAGAAGGTAAATCGTTGAAAGAAGCGATTGCTGAAATTGAGGGCAGCCTTACCCAGGTTGAGGAAGAGTTTCAGAAACTTGCAAGGACTATTCCCAACTATGCCCACCCCGCCGCCCCGGTCGGAAAAGAAGACAAGGACAATACAGCAATCAAGTTCGTTGGTGCCCCTCCCCAGTTCTCCTTCAAGCCTCTGGACCATGTCCAGCTTGCTGAACGACTCGATTTGATCGATTTCGATACAGCAACAAGGGTAAGTGGACCCAAGTTCTACTACCTGAAGAGGGAAGCAGTCATTCTGCAGATGGCCTTGGAACGGTATGCAATGGATATCCTGATCAAGAAGGGATTCACCCCCTTCATTACCCCCGATATAGCCAAGGAGGAGATTCTCCAGGGCATTGGATTCAATCCAAGAGGGGAAGAGAGCAACATCTATACCATTGAAAATACTGACACATGCTTGGTTGGAACTGCTGAGATCACCCTTGGTGGCTACTACGCAAACCAAATCCTTTCCAAGGAACAGCTACCGATCAAGATGGCAGGTCTCTCCCATTGCTTCCGCAGGGAAGCTGGAGGTGCTGGACAGTATTCCAAGGGACTCTACCGGGTTCACCAATTCTCGAAGCTTGAGATGTTCATCTATTGTACAAGTGAAAAGTCTGAGGCATTCCATGACGAACTGCTCGCAATCGAGGAAGAGATTTTCAATGGACTTGGCGTAGCCTACCGTGTAGTTGATACCTGCACTGGTGATCTTGGTGCCCCAGCCTACCGGAAGTTCGATATTGAAGCATGGATGCCTGGTCGTGGAGAGGAAGGCGAATATGGTGAGGTTACCTCCACCAGCAACTGCACCGATTACCAGGCACGTTCATTGGCAATTCGCTATAAGGACGAAGAGGGAAAAACGCAATTCCCCCATATGCTCAACGGGACAGCCATTGCACTAAGCAGGGCAATGGTTGCCGTCTTGGAAAATTTCCAGAATGAAGATGGATCCATCACGATCCCCCCCATCTTGGTCCCCTACACGGGTTTCTCCAAGATAGAGGCACGCTAACAAGGACGGAAGGATGCAGATCAGCGCACTTACAACTGACTTCTATGAATTGACCATGATGCAGGGCTACTTCTCGAACAAGCATAACCCGAATGTAGTCTTCGATATGTTCTATCGAACAAATCCGTTTGATGGAGGGTATGTGGTTTTTGCCGGTCTCCATGAATTGATAGACAAGCTTGAATCACTATGCTTCAGTGAAGAGGATATCGCGTATCTTGAAAGCCTTGGGAAGTTCACTCCTGAATTTCTCTCCTATCTGGCAGACTATCGCTTCAAAGGGGATCTGTTTGCCATGGAAGAAGGTACGGTGGTCTTTCCAGGAGAACCTCTGCTCCGCATCCATACCGACCTGATCGAGGCACAGTTGATTGAGGGATTGTTGCTCAATACCCTCAATTTCCAGAGCCTTATTGCTACAAAAGCCTCCAGGATGTCTCTTGCAAGCAAGCAGGGACTCCTGATGGAGTTCGGCCTGAGAAGAGCACAGGGAAGTGATGGTGCGCTATCAGCCAGCAGGGCAGCATTTATTGGCGGCTGTCAGGTCACCAGCAATACCCTTGCAGGAAAGCAGTACAACATTCCGGTTGCAGGTACCATGGCCCACTCATGGATCATGAGTTTCTCTAGTGAACTGGAGTCCTTCCGTGCCTACGCAGAGCTCTATCCCGACAACACGGTACTCTTGATCGACACCTATGATACGCTTGGTTCCGGTATCGACAATGCCATCATTGTTGGATTGGAACAGAAGCAAAAAGGGAAGAAGATTGGGGTGAGAATCGACAGTGGGGACCTCTCCTACCTCCCTCGGGTAATCAGAAAACGCCTGGACGAAGCAGGACTTGAGGATGCAACCATCGTGGTCTCAAACGACTTGACCGAAGCGATTGTGCAAACCTTGGTTCTTGATGGGGTTCCCATCGACAGCTGGGGAATTGGGACTCATCTGGTCACGGGTGGCTCACAGTCCTCCTTGAATGGGGTGTATAAACTTGCTGCAAAGCAAGGAGATGATGGAGTTTTCATCCCAACCATGAAGATTTCCAATAGCTTCGAGAAAACCACAAACCCCGGCATCAAGCAGGTGTACCGCTTCAGTGATGACGAAGCCGGTTCCATTGCTGACCTGATCACACTGGATAAGGAAAAGATCACCCTCGGGAAAAAGTATGTTTTCTACCATCCATTTGCTGAGGCTGACTTCTTTGAGATGCAGAGTGGTAGATATTCCCATCTAAAACCATTGATCAGCAAACAGATGGAAAATGGTAAGAGAATTGGAGAGAAACCAAGCCTCCAGGAGATCCAGAGGTATGTGCAGCAGGAACTTGGGACGTTCCATAAGAGCTACTTGCGACAGATCAACCCACATATCTACAAGGTCAGTCTCTCTTCCAAACTGAAGAAACTGAAGATGGATCTCTTGGTTGCCCAAAGAAAGAAAACCAAGGAAGGGTTATAATTCCCTCACAGGAAGACGAAGGATGGTTTTCAAATCATCCCTTCGCCTTTTCCTTGGCTGATCGAGGTAAATCTCACGATGAGATCGACCCCGACGAGTCAGATTTTGCTCCTTGCAATAGGCTTCCATCATCTGGAAACTTTTTCCTTCAAAACTGAAAGGACCTGTATGCAGGAGTGTAACACAGAGACCATCCTCAATATTGGAACGGTAGATATCAAGGGTTGGAATGCCTTGCTTGAAAGCCAACTCATCCCTTACTTCTGTAAACAAGGAATCTGTCATCCCTTGTGGCTCCACTATCATTGCCGACCAACTCCATGGTTCCCGATTCTCAATTTCCTGTGCCGTCCATACGCACTCCAAAAAAGGAGTCTCCACCAACCCAACCCGGTTGCAGAGAAGGTCATGCAAGGAAAAAAGCAACTGGGTAGCAAGCGTGTACCCTTCTTCATTCGAATTCCCTTCTCCATCAATGATCAGATAGGGAACCGAGGGAACAATAACCATGGAAGGAGTCTCTTTTGCTTTATAGAGAGACTTTCGCCCTACTCCAATACCCATGACTACCTCCTACAAGCATTCTTCTACTGCTTGGGCCAAGATCTGGGCCATTCTTTGCCTCCACTGGGGAGACACCAGGTTTCTCGCATCCTCTTCATTGGATAGAAAGCCAACCTCCACCAATACCGCAGGCATTCTGGAGCCATTGAGTACCCATAGGTCACGTTCTTTTATCCCACGATTACGACTGGTAACCAACGAACCGTTCAGGGCTTGCTCGAAGACAGATGCAACCACCAGATTCCGTTGATTCAGCAACCGGTTCAAGGAGAGTTGAGAATGTGACGCATAGAGTGGGATATTCTCAATCGGTGTGGACGCATCAAGCAATGTAACCCGCTTATCCTGTTCCTTGGTGAGTATCTCAAAACCCGTTGCCTGATCGGTCGTAGCACTATTTACATGAATGGAGATGAAAAGTGAACTTGTTTGCGGTTGGAGAGGAGTGGTATAGGCGATGCTACATCGCTCTTGTAGAGAGAGGAATATATCCTCTGAGCGAGTCATGACAAGCTGCAAATGGGGATGGGAGACTGCAAGCAGGGCATGAAGCCGTTTGGCTATGTCCAAGGTAAGGTCCTTCTCGTAGATGGTACCACCGGCAAAGCTCCATGCATTGCTAGCCCCAGGGTCATGTCCTCCATGGCCGGCATCAATGATTACCGTTCCCAAGGGGTAAGAGAACGGATCGGTTGCACCAAATAAACCTAAGGTACACATAATCATTACAAGGAGGGTTACTATCTGACGTCTCACACATCCTCCTTGGGCCACTGGTCACACAGAGTATGAAAATCAAATTTCTGCAACCAAATCATCCGCTTCTTTACTTCATCATTATAGACTTCTTTGTCGACATACCCTTTATATCGTTTTGCTACATTCTTTCCCTTGATTTGCTGTACGCTTAAGGCTTTGGTATAACAACGCTGGAAACCCTGCGCTTCACTGCGGTCCTCAATTACACTCTCCCGGTCAGGGACCTGCATTATCAAATTGCTGTTTAGGGCAACATCATACCCATAGAGGTGGCAGCGTAATCCCCAATCGAGGGCCTGCCAGTACTCGCTGTGTATTTCCTCATCAAATCCCCTCAGTCTTTGAAACAGTGCCCTGTCATAGAGGCCAAGGCAGGAGATGGGATAGAGTGTTGAACGGATGTGGGAAGGATCGGGAGAAGGAAAATCAGAATCAGGGTCGAGCTCCCGTCCAGTAAGGCGGGGAATTCTGAGGCAGGGGATAATTTCCCGATTGGCATTTGCGATAACCGCTCCAAACGCTGCAGGGTGGTCTCCCTCACTCATAGCGGAGAATAGAAAGGAACCATCGAATTTAACGAGCAATAGATCGCTTCTTACGATGAGGAATAAATTCGCATGGCATTCATTTGCAACTGCATTTACCTTCTCACCGGTAAAGGCGTGTGTGGCAAATACCAGGAATGTGACATCCTTATACTCTTGTTGCATGGCAAGGATATCAAATCGACCTTCTTGTGTTATGACATGCAGACTGTAATTCATCTCCTGTACATACCAGTCCAAGGCCTCCTTCAACTGTTCAGGAGTACCGGTATCGAGAATCCCGATGGCAAGCTGCTCAATGTTGTGCAACTGATTGATGCGTTTGCCAATCTCTTGTTTTCTCCGATAGATCCGATAGTTAGTCATCATCGCTTAACAACACCAAGTCCTCAGGGCGGAAGATCACACCCTTATGCCCTTCTTTGATAATCTTATGGATATCCTTGCTGCTATGGCCAGCCACTGCAGCTATCTCAGTACTATTATAGTAAGGGACTGCCTTTGCAAAGGGTTTACCGTCGGTAGTACATATCTGTACCACATCGCCGGCACCAAAAACTCCTTCCACCGATACAATACCTTTGGGAAGCAGGCTTTTCTTTGCAATAAGCGCCTTTTTTGCCCCATCATCAATCACAATGGATCCGAGATGGGAGTTATAGAGAATCCAACGTTGTCGTTGACTGAGACGTTTCACACTGTGTATACAGGTCCCTACAACCTCACCGGTAAGAAGCCTGGGAAGCACATTCCCTTCATAACCACTGGCTATAATGGTGGTACAACCAGCCATTCTTGCGATTTTTGCAGCAAGCAGCTTTGTTTTCATACCACCAGTTGAATGGGTAGAACCAGCTCCTCCGGCATAGGAGAGGATGGTTGCATCAAGGGAAGTAATGTCACTGAGCAGTACAGCGTCTTTATCTTTCTTCGGATCAGCTGTGTATAACCCCGTAATGTCGGTAAGAATGACCAAAAGGTCTGCATCGATCTTGCTGGCAACCATGGCACTCATCCTGTCGTTGTCGACAAAGGCTGTCCCAATCTCAGCGGTACTTACCACATCGTTTTCGTTGAAAATGGGGATTACCCCAAGGTCCAACAATGTAAAGACGCTGTTCCTGAGATTTACGTAGGTAAGACGGTTGTTCAAGTCGTTACGGGTCAATAGGATCTGGGAACATACCATTCCATGTCGCTTGAAGGACCGGCGATAACTGGACATAAGAAGAGGCTGTCCTATGGACGCACAAGCTTGACGCATCGGTACCTGTTTCACGGGGCCCTTGAGTGAGAGCTCCTTTGCTCCCATTCCGATTGCTCCACTGGAGACAAGAAGCACCTGATACCCAAGCGATTGCAACTGAGCCAATTGATCGACAATTACGTCGATGCAACCCTCATCAATACCACTCTCACAACTGAGCAGATTGGTTCCCACTTTTACCACAACCCTGCGTACTGATGAAAAGTCCCTCATCACAGAACCTCTTCACCAAGCATTGACGGCCTATCCAAGGGCAAGTCATGATGGGTGAAACTCCGCCCCCCATCCTTGGTATAGGAAGCGACCACCTGACCACTCCCCCTGATAAGATATTTGGTTGTCATCAATCCTTCCAAGCCAACAGGACCCCGCGCATGTATCTTCGCCGTACTGATACCAACCTCTGATCCAAGGCCAAAGCGGAACCCATCAGCAAATCTGGTGGAACAATTGGCAAAGACATCTGCTGAATCAACACCGGCAAAGAAAGTTCTCACCGAGTCATCATCTTCACTGACAATGGCATCACTGTGATGCGAACCGTAGGTTTCAATATGGTTGATCGCTTCTGAGAGGGATTCCACTACATGGATATTGATTTCCAGGGCAAGATATTCTTTCTTCCAATCTCCTTCCTGGTAGGGTATGCAATCCATGAACTTGGAAGCCTGTTCATCCCCATGCATGACAACCCCAGCTTCTCTGAAACGCTTTTCAAGCAGGGGAAGGACATCCGGGGCAATTTGTGCATGTACCAACAGTGTCTCGATCGCATTGCATGCTGCCGGGTACTGGGTCTTTGCATCATAGGCAATCTCCACTGCCTTGGCAATATCAGCCTTGGCATCAATGTAGAGGTGGCAGATGCCATCAGCATGCCCCAATACGGGGATGGAGGTATTGTCCATGACGTAGCGTACAAAGGCATTGGAACCACGAGGGATCAAGAGATCAATGTCCCCTTCCATGCCCAGCATTGTATCAACATCACTATGGCTTTCAAGCAACAACAGCCAGTCAGATCCAAGTCTTGAGGGCTTACAACTCTCCCTGATCGATGCAACTATGGCAGTATTGGTCTGGAATGCTTCCCTTCCTCCCTTGAGAATGATGCCATTGCCACTCTTGAGACAGAGTGATGCAATCTGGATCAAGGCATCTGGCCGTGCTTCAAAAATCATGCCTATGACGCCAATCGGAACGACAATCTGTTCAAGCAAAAGCCCTTCATCAAGTTCTCTTCGTTGCTTGATGCTGCCTATTGGATCTGGCAGGGAAGCTACTTGTTCCAACCCAAGCAGGGATGCATGCAGCTTCTCATCATTGAAAACCAGTCGTTTGACCAGGGCTTCTCTCTGCCCTGATTCCTTCGCCTGGAGAATATCTCTCTCATTCGCAACCTTGATGGTTTCCCAGTCACGACGCAAACCCTCCCCGATCATTTGGAGAAGCTGGTTGCGTTCTTTTTCCGTACTGGAGGCGAGGCGTTTGGCACTCTTTCTCAGTGAACGAATGCCCTGATGCAAGTCTGTTGATTCCATAGTCAGCCCCTTATATACAGTAAGTATACACTAAACTGATTATGGGAAGCTATCAAGGTGATAAAGATTGAAGAGGTTCTGATTTGCGATTGCCTTTTGAAAAGTATAATGGTAAACTGCAACCAATCGCAACAAAGGAGACCCATCTATGAAGTTTAGAACCTTAGCCTTACTACTCTGCATGATCCCAGCTTTGCTCTTTGCACAAGGAGCGGCTGAACAAGCAATACAGGAGAGTGACTACTACCAGGCAGTCGATGCAAATGGGAGAACACTCAAACTACAGGAAAAGCCATCAAAGGTATTGATTGCAGGAAAAGCGGGCAATATGCCAGCGAACGCATTATTCCTCTTCCCTGAGGTTACTGACATGGACCTTACCCTTCCCAAGACTGACCAGGGATTAGGAGATTTCTTCTCATTCATCAGGCCCTCGTTGGATGACAACCCACGTATCAGTCAGGTAGCCAGTGTGGAAGAGATCGCCAGCTACCAGAGTGATCTGGTGTTGACCAAGGCAACCCACTTTACCTCAATTGCACAAAAGCTTGACCAACTTGGGGTACCCAATTTTACGATGAATCTGGAATCCTACGAGGATTGGAAGAGAGAGGTAGCTGAGCTTGGCAAGCTACTGAAGAACAATACACGAGCTGCTGAAATACTTGATCTCTACGAACAGCGACTTGGCCCTATCAGGAAGACAGCCTCCTCAATCGATGCAAAGGACAAGAAACGTGTACTCCTCCTCCAGGCAAACATGGCCGACAACACCTACTCCTATAAGATTGCCCCGGATGCGTGGATGCAGACTTGGATGGTCGAGACTATTGGTGCCGAGGCAGTTTGGAAAGGTGCCAACAAGGCAGCAAACGGTTGGTCTACGGTAAGTTTCGAACAGATTGCTGCTTGGGATCCTGATATCATTATCATTGTGAGCTACCGTACCCCGACTGACCAATACATCGAGGCAATCTATAAATCAGAGATATGGTCAACCCTTAGAGCGGTAGAGAACAGACAGGTAAAGGCAAGTCCCTATGATATGATGAACTATATCCAGCCTGTTGCTTCCTGGATCCTTGGTCTGCAGTGGCTGGCCGCGGAAGTCTATCCCGAGCGCTATCCTGAGATGAACATGCGAGATGAGGTCACCTCCTTCTACCAGGACTTCTATCATCTCACCGATGAGAATAAGCTTGGTTTCCTAAGAGACCGTTACAGTAATTCGGTTGCCATCAACGCACTATGAATGCCCATCAGCGCTATCAGGCAGAGCGTAAACGACGAACAGGACTCCTGCTAGGAATGCTGGGAGCAACACTGCTCCTGGCCTTCCTGTTCCTCTTTGCAGGGAGGTATCCCACTGCCGGATTCAGATTCCCAACAGACTGGTCAACCAATGCCATGACCAGGAGTATCTTCCTGCGCATCCGGCTTCCTCGTATTGTTCTGGCCCTGCTTGCAGGAGCAATGCTCAGTGCAAGTGGATTCACGTTCCAGATGCTGTTCTCCAATCCTTTGGTTGAACCTGGATTCCTGGGTGTAAGCCAAGGATCGGCCTTTGGGGCAGCATTGATGATCGTCCTGGGAGTGGGATCAACCCTCTTTGTACAACTAAGCGCTACGTTCTTCGGTCTGTTGGCCTTGCTTGCTTCCTACGTGCTTGCAACCCGTTTCAGGTTTGGAGGGTGGTTGTTGCGGCTGGTGCTTAGTGGAATAGCGGTATCAGCCCTCTTCTCCAGTGCACTAGGTGTGATAAAATTGGTGGCGGAACCTACCAAGGATTTGCAAGACATTACCTTCTGGATGATGGGGGGGCTCTGGAATGCCTCCTGGGCCCAGATTCTCTCCATCCTATGGGTGGTCATCCTCAGTATGGCCATCCTCCTCGGATATAGATGGAAACTCAACCTGCTTAGTCTCCAGGAGAAGACATCTTTTTCTGTGGGAATGAACCCCAAGCGAGATAGGATCATTCTTCTGATAGTTGCCACGGTAGGGACCACGGTCACCATTTCCATCACCGGTCTGATCGGCTGGGTTGGCTTGATCACCCCTCACCTGGGTCGTAAGTTGTTTGGTTCCGATAGTTCCACCAGTCTTCCCGGTTCCATGATTCTGGGATCATTCTTTCTCCTGGTCTGTGATACCATTGGCAGGACCGTCCTGGCTACCGAGATTCCCATCGGACTACTCACCAGCTTCATTGGGGCCATTATCTTTATGATTATTCTCTCACTCAAGCACCAGGAGGGCAAAGCATGAACGCTTTGACGGTAAACCATCTGAGTTTCATCTACCCGAGCGGCACCAAAGCGCTCAATGATGTCTCACTCTCCGTAGAAGAAGGACAGAGTGTAGCTATCCTGGGTTCCAATGGAGCAGGTAAATCTACACTGCTCGATGTCCTGTTGGGATGGCAGAAGAGTGCTCAGGTATCATTATATGGGAAACCGATCTCATCCTATGGACGGAAAGAGCTCGGCAGAACATTAGCCTTGGTGCCCCAATTTGAACAATACAACTTCTCCTTTTCTCTGATCGATTATGTGCTGTTTGGTCGTTCCCCCTACCTATCAGGGCTGGGAACACCAAGTGAAGTGGATGCAGAGATAGCCTATCAGGCACTGTTTGATGTGGGCTTGGCAAACTATGCAGAGAGGCATATCACCACATTGAGCGGAGGAGAACATCAGTTGTTGTTGCTTGCAAGGGCCATTGCTCAACAGAGCTCCATGCTCTTGCTCGATGAACCTACCAGTGCATTGGACCCTGCCAACCGGAAACGGGTTCTTACTATCCTGAAACAGCTGCATGCGAAGGGGAAGACCCTTCTGTTCACTACACATGACGCAAACCTTGCCTACGAACTTGCCAGCCATGTTGCGATGGTGAAGAAGGGTTCCCTGCTCTGTTACGGGCCAAAAGAAGAGGTGGTCAACACTGCTATGCTGACCACCCTCTATGATACCGAGCTAACCGTTGCCCAAATTGGTACAAAGACACTTATTTATTGAGCTCCAGAGGAACAAAGCTGAAACTTCTTACATCAAACAACCCCATATCGGTGAGCTTATAGGCAGGGATAACCGGCAAGGACATGAAACAAAGTGTCATGAAGGGATCGATCTCCTTACCGATATGTAGTGATTCCTGCGCAATATGATGAAGATTGTCCAGTTGCTCAGCAATAACCGAGCCTGCCTCGTAGCTCATCAAACCAGCAACATTCTGTGCAAAAGACGCCAGTATTTTCTTCTGTTTCACGATTACCATACCGCCACCAATGGAGATCAAGTGCTCTACAGCCATGGCCATATCCTCATCATCATCCCCTGCTACGATGATGTTGTGTGAATCATGGGCAACGGATGTAGCCATCGCCCCACCCTGCAAGCCATACCCACGCAAGAGCGCAACAGCCACATTGCCTGTTCCTTTATGACGCTCAACCACTGCAAGCTTGATGATATCCTGATTTTTATCATGAACCCATTCACCATTTTCCACCATCACAGAAGCCTCTCCTGCTCCAGTGACCACCCCACCTGGGATGATATCAATGACCCTGACATGTGATGATGAAAGAGGAAGCCTGAGACGGTCGATAGAAAATTCCTTGACATGCATCATGCCAGAGACTCTCTCATCATGCTTTGCCTTTGCAGCCTTGCAGATAACCCCATCTTCAGCTACCAACGTTCCTGCTACATACACCTGATGCATGGAAAACTCTTTCAGGTCATTGCAGAGTAGGCAATCTGCCCGCTTTCCAGGTGCAATCGCACCCCGGTCAGTCAGGTGATAGCAATCTGCACTATTGATGGTAGCCATACAGATAGCCTCAATTGGATCAAGTCCATCCTGTACTGCAATGCGTACATTGTTGTTGATGTGCCCATCGGTGAGAATGCTTTTCGGTTGTCGGTCATCCGTGCAGAAGATACAGCGTCTGCTGTTTTTTTCTGTCACTCCTCCCAGGAGCATCAATACATTTTTACATGCCGACCCTTCACGAAGCATGACATACATACCACGTCGGATACGATCACGCAGCTCTTGCTCATTCTCACACTCATGGTCGGTTAGGATTCCTGTACTTGCGTAGGCATCAAGCTCTGCTCCACCGATTGCAGGGCTATGGCCATCGATCACCTTGGAAAGATGCTTCGCCTCCATGATCTTGTCGAGAACCAGGTCTGTCCCGGCTATAACTCCAGGGAAGTCCATCATCTCACCCAAGCCGAGAACTCTCTCATGTTGCAAGGCTTCCTTGATATCTTTTGCTTCCAATACAGCTCCACTGTGCTCAAAGGTAGTAGCCGGAACACAGGAAGGCACCATGAAGAAAGCTTGCAAAGCTGTCTCTTTAGATGCCTCCAACATATAGGACAATCCATCAAGACCACATACATTGCAGATTTCGTGTGGGTCAGCGATGATTGTGGTCGTTCCGCAGGGAACCACGAGATTGGAGAACTCCTCTGGAGTGGCATGGCTGGACTCAATATGCACATGACTGTCAATAAACCCAGGAAGAAGATATCTTCCCCCTCCATCAATCACTGTTTCGGCCTCTCCCTGGCCACACTCAGCAAACCCAGCAATGTATCCGGATTGAATCAGGAGGTCAGCCTCAAACCATTCTTTATTATATACATCCAATATATGGGCATTCGTAATACACAAGTCGGCTTCTTGCCTTCTTGTAGCAGTTTCGATTACTTCCTGCAAACTATTCTTCGTAACCATTCGAGCTCCTTCTGCAACATTTTGCAACGTCTTTCTATCAGTGTACCACTTCACGACAATTCTTCAAGGAAAAATATTGGTAGTAGGTATACAGTATAATTAATAATTTGTATTGATAGTGAGGTGAGTATTTTTCGCTATATAGCAAAATTTCTCGAATTTATTTAGCCAGATTCCCAAAATTGTACCCCTTAATTTGGTTATATAACAAATGTAACGATTTTTCTGTACGATTTGATACAGATAGGTTAGAATGGTATCAACCAAAACATCTGCAAGGAGTGCATCGATGGAAAAGTTTTTCAAGCTCAAAGAACGAAAAACGACCGTCAAGACTGAAGTCATGGCAGGTATTACTACCTTCTTAACTATGGCTTACATTCTTGCCGTCAACCCAGGCATCCTTTCCGAATCCGGAATGGATTTCTCCAAAGTATTTGCTGCAACTGCAATTGCTGCATCAATCGCAACCTTGGTAATGGCCCTGTTGGCCAATCTACCATTCGCTCTTGCCCCAGGAATGGGTCTGAACGCCTTCCTTACCTACACCGTCGTTTTCGGTATGGGTTACACATGGCAGTTCGCCCTCACGGCAGTATTCGTTGAAGGTATCATTTTCTTGATCCTCACCGCTGCCAATATCCGTGAGGCAATTGTCAACAGCATCCCAGCCAACCTAAAACGTGCAATCGGTGTTGGTATCGGTCTCTTCATTGCCTTCATAGGTATGCAGAATGCTGGTATCATCGTTGATGGAGCCACCTTGGTTGCTTTGAATGCTGACTGGTTCAAGGGAGCTCCCGGCCTTGCCATGATTGGCTTGATCATCACCGGTATCCTCTTGGCCCACAAGGTAAACGGTGCCCTCCTGATTGGTATTATCGTCACCACCGTTATCGGTATTCCTTTTGGAGTTACGAAGTATGCTGGCGGTTCTTTCCTTCCCCCCGCCCCATATTTCTTCCCGTTTGAATTTTCAAGCATCATGAGTGTTGATTTCATCGTCGTCGTATTCACCTTCTTGTTTGTTGATATGTTCGATACAGTTGGAACCCTGATCGGTTGTGCCACCAAGGCTGACATGATCCAGGATGATGGATCCATCCCCAACTGTAAGGAAGCACTGTTCGCTGATGCAATCGGTACCACCGCAGGTGCAATCCTCGGAACCTCAACCGTTACCACATTTGTTGAATCCTCCAGTGGTGTTGTTGAAGGTGGACGAACTGGTTTGACCGCATTGACCGTTGCTATTCTCTTCGCTCTCTCCCTGTTCCTCGAACCGTTGTTCGGTTCCATTCCTAGTGCTGCTACAGCACCTGCCTTGATCATCGTCGGTGTTATGATGATGAGCCCGGTAAAGGAAATCGAGTGGGATGAGATGACTGAAGCTATCCCAGCTTTCTTGACCATGATCTTCATGATTGTAGCTTACAGCATTGCTGATGGTATCATGTTTGGTATCCTCTCCTATGTATTGCTCAAGCTCTTCACCAAGAAGACCAAAGACATTTCAAAGATGACTTGGGTTGTTTTTGCTCTGTTCGTGATCAAGATCATTTTCGGCGCCCTCTAAGAGCTTCAGCTCTGTTCTTATGGACCTCCTTACTCAGGGGGTCCAATTTTTATCCCCTACCCATCACCCAGTTTCTACGGTACAATAGCATTCGTTGAGGAGAATTATATATGCGCGCTAATATGATGCGATTGGATACGAATAAAGTGTATTTGGTCACCGGGGCTGCCGGTTTTATCGGGTTTCATCTAAGCAAGCGATTGCTTGGGCTTGGATGCACGGTAATCGGTTTGGATAACCTGAACGATTATTATGAGGTGTCTCTCAAGGAAGAGCGACTGAGGATGTTGGCCTCAGAACAATTCATCTTTTATAAAGTTGATCTTGCTGACAGGATTGAGCTTGATGCAATCTTTGTCAGACACCAGGTAACCCATGTCATCAACCTTGCAGCCCAAGCGGGGGTTAGATACAGCATCGACAACCCGTATGCATACCTACAATCGAATCTTGTTGGATTCCTCAATATCCTGGAGTGCTGTCGCCATCATGCAGTAGAACATCTGGTATATGCCAGCAGCAGCTCCGTCTATGGCTTGAACAGCAAGATACCCTACTCCACACAAGATAAAGTCGATAATCCGGTAAGTCTCTATGCAGCTACCAAGAAATCGAATGAGCTGATGGCACATGCATACACGCACCTCTATCATATCCCGACCACAGGACTGAGATTTTTCACGGTCTATGGGCCGTATGGTAGACCGGATATGGCATACTTCTCATTCAGTAAAAGGATCATGGAAGGGAAAAGCATCAAAGTCTTCAACAATGGGGATATGTGGCGTGATTTCACCTATGTCGATGACATCATCACCGCCTTGGAGAACATCATTCCCAATATACCTGAGGAGAATGAAGCAAAGGACCAATACAAGGTTTATAATATCGGCAACAACAAACCAGTGAGATTGAAGCAGTTCATAGAGACACTGGAACAGTGCCTTGGTAAGAACGCAGAGAAAGAGTATTTACCGATGCAACCTGGGGACGTATACCAGACTTATGCGGATGTCACTGACTTGATGGAAGACTTTGATTTCAGACCCAATACTCCTCTTGAGCAAGGGCTTGAGGCTTTTGTCTCGTGGTTCAAGCCATACTATGGATACTAGAAATACACTCTACGATGTAGTGATCATTGGGGGAGGAGCCGCTGGGCTGTTTCTTGCTGCCAATCTTCCCACTTCCAAGGCACTGCTGATCGAACACAAGGAATCAGCAGGCAAGAAGATCCTAATCACCGGTGGAGGCATGTGCAACCTAACCAATACCAAAGCAAAAGAGGATTTCCTACAGCATTATGGAAGCAGAGCACAGCGCAACTTTCTGCTTCCCTCCTTCCAGGCTTTCCCTCCCACATCCCTTATTGGGTGGTTCGAGTCCAAGGGCGTTTCCCTTGTGACCAGGGAGGATGGGAAGGTGTTCCCTGCTTCACTGGATGCCCATGAGATAAGGGATATACTGGTCAGGGAAAGCAAAGCCAGAATACTGTATAACTCCACGATTTCTTCTCTCTGCAAGGATGGAGAATATTTCCATGTGCAAACCGATAACGGGAGTTTTACATGCAAGAACCTGGTATTGGCTACTGGAGGAATGAGTTATCCAATCACGGGAAGTGATGGGAGTGGATATAAACTAGCGAAAACGCTTGGGCACTCCATCGTTCCTCCAAAACCAGCGCTCGCTGCCATCATGGTGGATACATATCAGTGGACACACCTGGCAGGTAATGCAATCCGCTCTTCATATGCAGAGTTTCATCACCCAGGGGAGAAAAAACGGTTCCTGCAAGCTACTGGGGATATACTGTTTACGCACGATGGACTCTCAGGTCCCCTGATCCTTACTGCCAGTCGAGAACTGAAAGCAGGTGATTCCATCACATTCTCCCTACTGCCGATGGAGAACAAGCGAGAGGTGCAGGAAGATCTCCTTGCACTCCTCTCCTCACAACCCAAGAAGCAGATTTCAAATATCCTCAAGGAGGCAGGTCTTGTAACATCCCTTGCCCAGCAGGTAGTCAGGGAACTTTCACTCGATCCTACCAGTACCCCAGCCCACCTGAATAAAGCACGGCGGCAGGACCTGATCAAAATGGTTACAGAGAGGCGGTTCGTCATCAAGGGAATCAAGGGATTCAATGCAGCAATGGTCACTTGTGGTGGAGTGAGCCTGAAAGAGGTAGACAGAAACAACATGCAGTCGAAGGTGGTTGAGCATCTCTACTTCTGTGGTG
Organism: uncultured Sphaerochaeta sp.; assembly: GCF_963676285.1. Classification (NCBI taxonomy): domain Bacteria; kingdom Pseudomonadati; phylum Spirochaetota; class Spirochaetia; order Spirochaetales; family Sphaerochaetaceae; genus Sphaerochaeta; species uncultured Sphaerochaeta sp. Next base: position 2,964,843 of record NZ_OY781063.1, on the reverse strand, counting down.
AAGTATTGGATGTTGATGGACAGAGTGGAGGCTACAACCTTCAGGCGGCGTTCTCTACAGCGTACTGTGTAGCAGAACATATACAAGAATAGGAGGAAGATTATATGCAATTTCTTTGGACAACCATAACCGTTCGGAATATGGAAGAGAGCCTGGAATTTTACCAGAATGTGCTCTCACTACCGATATCCAGCAGGATGCAAACACCTGCCGCTGAGATCGTGTTTTTAGGAGATGGAGAAACAAAGATCGAGTTGATCCATCACCCAGGAGAAGATGTCTCTCCCGTAGGAAAAAACATCAGTATAGGATTAAGCGTCGAGAATCTTGATGATTACATGACAATGCTCAAGGAAAAAGGCATTCCCATATCAGAGGGACCATTCTCACCGAATCCTTCAATCCGGTTTTGCTTTGTGCATGACCCGAACGGTGTCCGTGTGCAATTTGTGGAACGCAACTGATAGAGTTTAAGCCGGGATTTCTCCCGGCTCAAAAAACTCTAGATACCTTTAAAATACTGACTATTTGATGCGCTTAACAGCAGCCTCAAGCAGCTCTTCCAGCTTTGCAGAAGGATTCTGGAACTTTGCAAGGAAGATCATGGCAGCGATAACGTATGGCTTGTAACTGGCTTCCTTGTACAGGGGTACGAGATACCTGTCGAATACAGAAGCTTCAACCTCACCTTCCTTACAGGAAAGACCGGTGATGTCAGCAGGCAGGCAGTGCATGTAGAGTGCCTTTCCGTCCTTGGTGGTCTTCATCAGGTCCTCGGTACAGGTCCAATCCTTGAATTTTGCGTTGTTTGCCAGACAGGTCTTCTCCAGTGCCTTCAATGCTTCCTGGTCGCCCTGCTCAACAATCTTGGTTCGCTCTTCCATAACAGCAAAGGGAGCCCAGCTCTTGGGATAGACAATGTCAGCATCCTTAAATGCTTCAGCCATGGACTCCACTCTTTTGTAGGAACCACCGCTCTTCTTTGCATTCTCTGCAGCTACTTCTTCAACATCAGCCATTACATTGTACCCTTCAGGGTGAGCAAGTACGACATCCATGCCAAAGCGGGTGAACAGTCCGATGATGCCCTGAGGAACAGAAAGCGGCTTGCCGTATGAAGGGCTGTAAGCCCAGGTCATGGCTACTTTCTTGCCCTTGAGGTTCTCAACACCACCAAAGTGGTTGATCACGTGCAGCATGTCAGCCATGCTCTGGGTTGGGTGGTCGATATCGCACTGGAGGTTGACCAAGGTGGGTCTCTGCTCGAGTACTCCATCGTCATAGCCGTCCTGTACAGCTTCAGCAACAGTCTTCATGTAGGTGTGGCCTTTGCCAATATACATGTCGTCACGGATACCGATGACGTCAGCCATGAAACTTACCATGTTGGCGGTTTCACGAACGGTCTCGCCGTGAGCGATCTGGCTGGTCTTCTCGTCAAGATCCTGGACCTCAAGGCCGAGCAGGTTACAAGCACTTGCAAAGCTGAAGCGTGTTCTTGTGGAGTTGTCACGGAAAACGGAGATTCCAAGTCCACTGTCGAACACCTTGGTGGAAATATTGTTCTCGCGTAATGCACGCAGTACTTCTGCTACCTGAAAAACGGCAGCAATTTCGTCATCACTCTCTTTCCAGGTATGGAAAAAGTCGTTGAGATACATGTTGTCAGTTTTGAGGGTTTTCAGTTCCTCGATCATCTGTTTGATTGTGGCTTTGTCCTTCATGTGGGGAAACCTCCGTAAGTTTTGAATCATAAAAAATCCAGACAATGGCACTATACCATGACAGTGTCCCATTGTCCAGATTTATGTTGCAGTTTGTTGCAAGATTCCGTTAAATCTTGCCAAGCTCCTTCAAGATCTTCTCAGGTGAGAACGGCCAACTGCGCATCCAAACCCCTACAGCATCGTGTATGGCGATGGCAAGCGCTGGAGCTGCTCCGTTGGTTGCAATCTCACTGATGGATTTGGCTCCATAGGGGCCTACCTCATCATTGATATCGATCAGGACCGCTTTGAAGTCCTCTGGCTGTTCATCAACCATGGGGACACCATACTCACTCAGGTTTGCATTGATACAGACACCATTCTCATCAAGGAGCATCTGCTCATAGAGCGAATGCCCGACAGATTTCAGGGCAGCACCATACATCTGACAGAGTGCCAGTTCCGGATTGATCGGGGTACCGGCATCCTGCAGGGCATAGTACTTCTGTACCTTCACCTGGCCAGTTCTGACGTTGACCGCGACCTGCACAAAGTGAGCACCATAGGGGATTGAGTTATGGTTCGTGGTAAAGGAACCTTTTCCCATCACCTGACCACGACCTGTTCCGGTAAGTGCATCATGGCTGAGCTTTGCATAGTCAAGCGTCTTGCCACTCTTGGTACTGTACACCTCTCCAGGAGCGCGAAGGATCAAATCCTCTGCTTTTTCTCCCATCTGGTAGGCTGCCTCATCAAGCAGATTCTTCTTCAGGTCCTGTGCAGCCTTGTAGCTTGCACCACCACTGAAATAGGTTCCGCTGGATGCATAGGCACCCGTGTCAAACGTACAGCTGTCGGTATCACCACTGGTAACAGTGACCCTGTCCAGAGGAACACAGAAGGCTTCACTGATCATCTTCGCACTGATGGTATCAAGGCCAGTTCCCAAGTCGGCACCGCCACTGAAGATCTGGAATGTTCCATCGGTCAGCAGTTTAGCCCATGCATTGGAGTGGTCCAGTCCTGGCAACCCGCTTCCCTGCTGGATCATGGCAAAACCCTTGCCGATTCTCCAGTCGGGGTCCTTGGATTCAACTTTCTTGCCCCACTCGATCATCTTTGCACCCTGGGTGAGGGCCTGTTCCAATCCACAGGAACCAACAGGTACTACATTTCCTTCACGACCTTCTCCAAGGCCCTTGAGAATCTCAAGCATGTAGCCCGGTTCAACCTTGTTCTTCATGGCCATGTCGTAGTAATCGATTCCCAGTTTTTCTGCAAGCTCCGCCATACAGGTCATCAGTGAGTAGGTACCCTTAGGGGCTCCATAGCCCTGATAGGCTCCTGTAGGTGGAATGTTTGTGTAATAGGTGATTACATCAAACTTCATGTTGTCGCACTTAAGCAAAGGCAAGGTCTTGCTGCATGCATTCATCGGGACCGTAAGACAGTGGTTTCCGTATGGTCCTGTATTGGCCCTTACATCCATATAGACTGCGGTAATGGTGCCGTCTTTCTTTCCGCCCATCTTGACCGTCATCCTCATCGGATGGCGGGTGGAGTTTGCAATGAACTCTTCCTCACGGGTATTGCGGTAATAGATTGGTTTTCCGGTAATCCAAGTGGCATATCCTACCAGATCCTCAACCAAAATATCCTGCTTGCTGCCATACCCACCGCCAACTCTCTCCTTGATGATTCGAATCTTGTTCTCAGGAATCTGACAAACCCAAGAGACAATTCTTCTCACATGGTAGGGAACCTGGGTGGAGGCATTGATAACCAATCTCCCACCATCAATCCTAGCGTAGGCAAGGTGCGGCTCAAGGGGAGTACACTGGATCTGACTGGTCTGGTAGGTCCTTTCGACCACAGCATCAGCTTCCTTGAAACCTTTCTCTACATCACCAATCTGGCCATGGGCTGCTGAGGCAATATTTCTTCTGATATCACCATGAAGAGGGAACTGGTAGACAACCTTCCCATCCCTGGGATCGGCATCCTTGTTGTACTCTTCCAAATTCTCGGGAGCACCGCTGCGATACTCTACCACCCCGTTATGAACACGAGGGGCTCCTTCTTCCATCGCTTCCTCAACGGTGAATACTGGCTTGAGTACCTCGTACTCCACCTTGATTGCAGAGCGAGCAGCAACTGCCTGTTCATACGTTTCTGCAACGATTGCTGCTACACGGTCACCAACATGCCTAACCTTCCGGTTGAGCAATCTACGATCGTGTGGACTGGGTTCTGGATTCCCCTGCCCAGCCTGCATGTAGAATACATCAGGGCAGTTCTCATGGGTGATGATGGTAACCACACCTTCCATTGCCAATGCTTTCTTGGTATCGATCTTCTTGATGTACGCATGGGCATATGGACTGCGAAGAATCACCATTGAGTGATATCCCGGCAATACCCTGTCTTCAACGAAGCTGGCTTCGCCTGCAACCAGTTGCGGTCCATCGACCTTTCCCTTGGGTTTCCCAACATAGGTCAGCTCATCTCTGAAGGAGGGAGAAATTTCACTCTTGTATTTTCCATCCTTCATTCTTTCCAGAGCCAACTTCACTGCCAGATAGTAGTGTTCATAGCCTGCATCGCGGATAAAGATACCACTGAGTACCTGATTGATTTGTTCCTTGGTAGGATTACTCTCATGTTCAAGCAACCAAGTCAGGAGCAAGGCAGCAGCAGGTGCATTATAAGCACTCTGTACAACACCTGCATCGATCATGGCTTGCTGGATGACATTCAGGTTACGGCTGGTACCCATTGATTCAGCGGTCTTGATCTCAGCAGCATCGGCTTGGAGTGCCAACATCAAATTTGCATACACAGGAACGTCATTGAAAATAACGGTATCACTGCCTGCAAAGCCTTCCTTATCGTCACTGTCGCGTACGCTGGTATACCCAAGGCGAACGAGCATTTCACGCAAGCTTTCTGACTGCTTGCAACTTACTGTATGTTTCTTACCGTTAACGGTACAGACAATTTTGTTCATTGTGCACCTCCTTTGAGAAATGCAGAGAAGAGTTGCCCCACCCCTTCACTGGCTATATAGCGCTTGTAATCGGAGCTGCCAGTCATATCGTCCACGACCTCGATGTCATGTCGCACAGCAAGCTGTACATCCTCTCTTGTGGTCAACTCACCGTTCTCGATGGAATTCTCCACCTTTTCCAGTCGCTGGACACCTTTTCCGTATACAGCAACAAAGACCCGTACATGGTCTATGACCTGCTCACTGTCCTTTGTTGCACTGAATCCAACGGTTACCGCAGCACGGTTCTGGCTGCTCATTGCATACCGTACGGTTCCCACATACCGGTCATCCTTGGAGAGGCTGACAGCCAACAACAAGGTACCTGCAAACTGCTTATGATAGGCATGGTATTCGCGGATGGGGATATTGTCCTCACTGTATACTCCCTTCTCAGTTAGGTTGGCCGTAAGAAGTCGTGCTCGGCTTGCAAGCAATGCTGGAGCAAGGTAGGAGTGATCACTCATCAGGGCAAGGTTACCTCCGATGGTGGCCATATTACGCTTGGTGAAGGAACCACAGAAATGAGCGGCATCCTTGAGCCATGAAGGAATCAATGGTGATTCGATCAGCTGCTGCAACGTCACCATGCTACCAATCTTGATGGTGGAACCTTCATCTGTGATGGTATCCAAACCAAGCTTGGAAAGGCTGATGGCAGTCTGGCCCTCAACGGTTGAATGAAGACGGTTGATCTCCGTCCCCCCGGCATAAAACACACTCTTGGTGTTTGAGCGCTTCTTGTTCAGAGCGTCTTCAGTAGTATTCGCTATGAGATATTCCTGTATCATACAGCCTCCTCTTTGGCAGCTTGACCCATCATGCGCTTGCTGATGGCATTTGCCTTGTCTGCAAGTTCCTGCTCGTCATATCCGACCAGCTGCCCGTGATCGACTACAACCTTTCCGTTAATGATTGTATAGTCAGTGTTGTGATTGGTGCCGCAGAAAAGTAAACTTGCGACCGGATCACTCTGGCTTCCCGCATAGGGTAATTTGGAAACATCAAAGATTGCCAGATCGGCAGCCCACCCTTCTTCCAGGCGGCCAACGTTCGAGAAATTGAGCGCCTTTGCACCGTTTTCTGTTGCCATGGTGAATGCCTCATTGGCACTCAATGCATCAGAACCATATTTCACCCGTTGCAGGAGCATTGCCTGGCGTACCTCACCAAGCATATCGGAACTGTCATTGCTGGCACTTCCATCTACTGCAATCGCTACATTGATACCCATCGGCAACATCTCGTTGACCCGGCAGATACCACTGCCGAGGCGCATATTCGAGGATGGGCAATGGGCAATATGGGAACCTGTCTTTGCAAGGATTTTCAACTCTTCATCATTGAAGTGGATTCCATGTGCATAAAAGACATCATCCCCGATAAGGTTACACTCCTGCATCAGAGCAACAGGACGCATCCCATACATCTCCTGGCAGAAATCAGCTTCATCATAGGTCTCACAGAGATGGGTATGCAACCGCACCCCATACTTCCTTGCAAGTTCTGCGGTCTTTGTCATCAAATCCTTGGTGACACTGAAGGGACTACAGGGAGCGAGTGCTATCTTGTGCATTGCATCCGGGGCACTGTCATGGTAGGTCTTGATGCAGCGCTCGCTGTCAGCGAGGATCTCATCCTCAGTCTGCACTACGCTGTCAGGAGGAAGTCCTCCGTCCTTCTGGCTCAAACTCATCGAGCCTCTTGTGGGACTGAAGCGCATTCCCAAGGTGTCTGCAGCCTCAAATTGAAGGCCCATCAGATCACCCTTGAATGAACGTGGATAGAGGTAGTGGTGGTCAGTGGTAAGGGTACAACCAGTCTTCATCAGCTCAGCCATTGCAAGCATTGATGAGTAATAGACGGCTTCCTCATCGACATATTTCCACACCTCATAGAGGAATTTCAACCAATCGAAGAGCTTTGCATTCTGCACAGCAGGATGATTTCTGGTTAATGTCTGGTAGAAGTGATGGTGCGTGTTTACCAAACCAGGGATGACCACATGGTTTGAGCAGTCGATGGTACGACCCTTTGCGGGAGCAGCCAATCCACCCCCAGGAGCAATCTTGGCGACCTTGTTGTTTTCAATCAACAAATCGGCGCCCCAATATTTCTTTCCATCAAATGTGGGTTGTAGACAGTAGATGTTCTTCAAGAGAAGCGAGGAACTCATGCCTGTATATCTCCTTCTTCCTGCAAGGACACGACAGATAGACGTCGGTGCTACACTTGCAATACTTTATAAGGACGGCATGCGGGTAGTTCCGCAAGGAAGGTGTGGAGAAGGAAGGGGGCAACTCCACAACCTTGGTTCTTTCTATATACCCTGCAGGCAGAGCCCCTTTTGCACCTGCCGGGCCAGTTTCTGTGCTTCACCATTATCTTATATGATAAACAATGAAACACCATAAGCTCCAAACAGCCACAAGGTGTCAATCCCTGTGGCTGTAGTATACCATATGTAGCGAGTACTGTTCTACGTACTACTTCTCCAAGGAATAGGGAAGCATTGCATAGAATGCAGCACAGATTTCAAGGTCATCCACACGGTTGATCTCGTTCGGGGCATGAGCCTGAGACTCATCACCAGGGCCGAAACCAATAGCAGGAATCTTATGGCGACCAGTGGTAGCTACCAGGTTGGTGGAGAAGGTCCACTTGTCGACTACGGGCTTCTTTCCAAAGAGAGCTTCATGGCCGGCAACACCAGCTTCTACCAGTGGGTGATCTGCGTCGATCTTCCAGGTGGGGAAGTACAGCTCTTGGGAGTACTCTTTCTTGGTCCAACCAATCTTCTCATAGTTGGGCATCTCGACAACGATTGACTCTGGATCATCACCGGTTGCCTTGCTGATGTACTCACGAACCTGGGAGATTGCAAGGTCTGCATCCTCACCCCAGGTAAGACGGCGGTCAAGGTAGAGCATTGCATAGTCTGCAACAGCACACTGGCTTGGTCCCTTTACATCCATCTGGCTGACGGTGATGGTGCCTTTCCCAAGGAAGTTCTCTGCATCCGGCTTAAGGTCCTTGTTCAACTGCTCGATGGCAAGAGCTGCCTTTGCAGCCTTGTAAGCAGCACTTACGCCACGCTCAGGAGCACTACCGTGACAGGAAATTCCCCTGAGGATTACCCTGATCTCCATTCTTCCGCGGTGTCCACGATAGAGGCGGCAGGTTGTAGGCTCAGTGGAAACAACAAGGTCGGGTCTGAAGTTCTCTTCCTCGATGAGGTACTTCCAGCACATACCATCACAATCTTCTTCCATGACGGTGAAGGTGAAATAAGCGGTATACTCACCACTGTAGCCGAGCTCCTTCAGGATCCTACCGGCAGTAATCATGGAAGCTGCACCACCCTTCTGGTCACTGGAACCGCGTCCCCAGACCTTTCCGTCCTTGATCTCACCACTGAAGGGATCGAAATCCCAGTTCTTTAGGTTTCCAACCTCAACAGTATCGATATGGGCATCGAAGGCAATCTTCTTGGGACCATTGCCGACACGGCCGATGACCGAGCCCAATCCATCGATATACACTTCATCAAAGCCAGCTTCTTCACAAAGGGTTACGATGAGACGACATACGTCCTCTTCCTGGGAGCTATAGCTCTTGGTCTGAACCATCTTTGAGAGATTCAATGCCGTGTAGTCACGATACTCGGCAGCCTTTGCCCTAATTTGTTCTTGAATTGTCATGTTACATTACCTCTTTCGTTCTCTATTTCTTCTTCGTCGTAATCGAACCGGTTACGGAGCGATTGTATTTACTGTATCCCAAACGCGCTTAGCTACTCTTGCTGCCTCGTCATAGATTTTCTGTACATCAAGGCCTGGGAACTGATGGTTTTCCATCACCAGCTTTCCATTAATGATGACACTTTCCACACAGTTGCTGCTCATGCCCCATACAAAATGGGTTGCAGCATTGTCTGCTACCAGCGGGGTTGGTGAATGGTAATCACAGATGGTCAGATCAGCCTTGTAACCGGCAGCAACCTTACCGTACTTCCCGTCAAAATACTTCTCAACCAGCTGGTTTCCACGACCCATGGCAGTCACAAAATCTGCGGGCCACCAGGAACCACCCTGATCCTTGTGCTTGAAGAATGCAATCTTGAGCTCTTCAAACATATTTCCACCACAGCCATCGGTTCCAATGACCAAATTATCGACCTTCTGGATCTGCTTGAAGTAACCAACATTGTTGTTCATGTTGCTGCGTCCATTGTGTGCAAGGAACGTACCATGAGCGTTGATCTTTTCCACCTCAGCCTCACTGAGCCAAAGCCCATGAACCAAGAGAGAATTATCAGTCAAGAGTCCGAATTTTTCCAATCGGTCAACGATATCCAGGTGGTACTTATGGTGGCTATGCACCACATCGTACTTGTCCTCTGCAACATGGAGATGAAGGCCGGCACCGGTCTCTGCCATTGCCTCTCCCATAAGCTTCAATCCAGCATCAGGGATGGTGAACGGGGCATGTCCCCCGATCATTCCTCTAACCAGTGAACTGCTCTTTGCGGCCATGGCAAAACGAAGGTTTTCCTCGACGCCTGCTTCCACCTCTTTCATTCCACCGTTTCTATCGGTGACTTCGTAACAGGTAGCTCCACGCACCCCAACTTCTTCCATTCCCTTGGCAATGGTGTCCAAGGATCCTGCAATATAAGAGGGGCTTGCATGGTGGTCGATACAGGTGGTGGTACCACTTGCAATGGCATCGATTGAGCTGATCAGGGAGCTGTAGTAACAAGCTTCCTCATCAAGTGCACGGTCGATACGCCACCACCACTCCTTCAGAATCTGAATGAAGTCGGTCTGTGGGCCTGCAGAGGCAAGCATGCCTCTGGAGAGCCCTGAGTAGTAGTGGTGATGGGAACAGACATTACCGGGAATGACCGTCTTGCCTCTTCCATCAATTACCTTGTCTGCATGTATAGTCTCTGCCGCACCCTTGCCTACCTTGGTGATGACATCGTCGACGATGACGATGTCTACACCTTCCTGCACCTCAAAGGGCGGCTGGGTCTGCATAATCCGGGTTTGTTTGATTACCGTTGTAGCCACTTGTTCCTCCTTACGCTTCCACGTACCCAAGCAGGTAGCTGTACGAGGTAAATACCTCTTCGATCAAGGCGGCAACCTCATCAGTGATGCCTTCCTCTTCCCCTACCAGGATACCGTCTGCGTCCATTTCGCACTCATAGGTTTTACCATCGAGGCGAACCAGGATATCCTCACCTTCAGCGAAGAAACCACTGTTCTCTGAATTTTCAAAATCATCCTTTCGGCTGAAGAGCGTGAACTTCTTGCGATAGGGACCGCCATCATAGGGACAGAACGTTTCACAGTTGCCGCACTCGTTGCAGTATGCATCGAGGTGAAGAATCTGGAATGGGTCTGCAAACAGCCCAAGGTTCCTTACATCAATTGCAACATTTGCGCGGTTCGGACATACATCCACACACTTATTACAGAGGTAAGAGCATTCCATACAGCGGGCAGCCTCAGTTGCGGCAAATTCCTTATCACCGAACTCCTTCGAAGAAAGAATTTTGCTCTTCTTGTCAGTTACATCTGCAAAGAACTCATTCTCATCATTTTCGAGCTGCACCCTCTCTTCGTCGCTCATCTCTTCTTCTTCAAATGCATCATCATCGTCATCGTGGTCATGGTCACAATGCTCATCGTGCACATGCTCGCTCTCTTCCTCTTCAGGACCAAGCACCTTGTCGATGGCAGCTTCAACTGCCGCTCTAGCACTAGCAATACATCTAACAACGGTAGATGGACCACTCTGTGCATCACCAATGACGTATACATCCGAAACTTCAGACTCCTTGGTCTCCTCATCGGCCTTTGCCCAACCCTTCTCGTTGACAGGCACTCCGTACCAAGTAAGCTTTTCTGTATCAGCATGTTCACCAATTGCCGTAATCATGGTGTCTGCTTCAATGGTGAAGGTCTCTTCAGTCGCCACGGGTCTTCGTCTTCCGCTGGCATCCATTTCACCGAGTTCCATCTTTCGGACGGTGAGCATATTGCCATCGAAGCGTTCAGGATTTGCAAGGAAGATGAACTCAACATTCTCTTCTTGTGCCATACCATACTCTTCATGGTCGGCCGGCATCTCCTTCTCGGTTCTTCGATAGATTACCGAAACCTTCTCAACACCCTTGATCCGGGTTGCAGCACGTGCGCTATCCATTGCAGTGTTTCCACCACCGACAACCACAACATGCTTGCCCAGGGAAAGGGTTGATGGATCTTTCCTGAATGCAGAGAGGAAGGAGAGAGAGGGTCTTACCCTGCTCCGATCCCCCTGCAAGGGGATATCATTGTCTACTTCGCTTCCAATTGCGTAGAAGATACGGGAGTAACCTTGAGCACGTAGTGCTTCTACGGTCATTTTCTCTGCATCTACTCCATAATTGAACTGTACGCCGTGAGCCTTGATGAATTCGACATCGCTCTCAATTGCTTCCACAGGAAGGCGGAATCCAGGAATGACATGGCGAACCACACCACCTGCACTCTCTTCCCTCTCGAAGACAGCGGTATCGAAACCTGCTCTTGCAAGGAAATATGCTGCTGAAAGTCCAGCAGGACCTGCGCCAACAACTGCTGCCTTGATCTCAGCCTTATCGGTCGGGCCTTCCCAGAGCTGCTTGTACTCTTCAAATCCGTTCTCTACTGCAATACGCTTCATATCGCGGATACGAACTGCTCCCTCATAATCCATGCGGGTACAGTGCAGCTGGCACTGGTGGTCACAGATATGACCGGTGATGGCGGGAAGGGCATTCTTGTCATAGATGACTGCCAAGGCTTCCCCATAGCGTCCCTGACCAACAAGCTGGACATACTCAGGTACGTCCTGATGAATCGGGCATGCAGTTTGGCAAGGTGCAACATAGCAATCAAAGAGAGGAAGTTTCTCACCAATCTTCACGGTATCAGTTCCCCTGAAGTCTTTCTCAGCTACTGCATACTTGCCAGCTCGTGCATCCTCCGAGAGCTTTTCGAGTTTCTCGACATCAATGCCATCCATCTTCCAGGCATCACTCTCTTCAAGGATTTCCACAAGCTGTTTCATGCGGGTGTAGCCACCTGGCTTGAGCATATCGGTTGCCAGGGTAATTGGCCTGATACCACTCTCGAACAGTGCCTTGATCGTAAAGGCATTGGCACCACCACTGTAGCTGATGGGAAGCTTTCCGTTAAATTCCTTGCTGAGCTTAAGTCCCACCGTTGTGGAAATAGGAAGCAGGGTACGGCCTGACATGTACATCTCACCACCGGGGAGTACTCCCTGGTCGTTCACTGATCCAAGGGTATTGGTCAGTTTAACACCAAAACCCCTGCCCTCTTTCTTTGCGAGGTCAACCAGGCGATGCAACATGGCAATTGCATCAGGGTATTGCAGATCGTGCTCAAAGCTTTCCTTGCTGATGGTAAGGTAATCAAACCCAAGATCATCAAGGATTTTTCGAACCGTATCAAATCCAAGCAAGGTTGGATTGAGCTTTACAAAGGTGTCTACCTTCTTCTCTGTCAGCATATAGCTGCAGATGGCTTCAATTTCTTTTGGAGGACATCCATGCATGGTACTGAGGGTAGTAGATGGGCTGATATTCCAGCTGATTTTCTCACTGATGCCTTTGACCTTCTTCTCGAGCCCTTCCCAAGGAGTGCCTTCGAACAAACCCTCTTCGATCAGAGCTTCCAGCTCCTGCAAGTACTCAGCAAAGCGTTCATCTTTGCGAGCGTCGATCATGGAGTCAATGAATTTCTGCATCTTCTCTGTCTTGATGCCTTCCAGGTTGTAGCCAACAGACATATTAAAGATAAAGGAAGGCTTCTCGAACTTTCCTTTCTGCATCACTGCTTCCAGCAGATGCAGGATAATCCATGCCTTTGCATACTCGTCCCATGCTTTGGGAAGGGTAAACTCACTGGACCACTCAACGTTGTATCCCTCATCCCGTGCATCAATACAGGGTTTCTCAATCTCCAAGGTATCAAGTACCTGGACAGTTTTCAGCTCCATGAATCGGCCACCGACAAGATAACTTGCGATGATATTCTGGGCCAACTGGGTGTGGGGGCCTGCAGCAGGTCCGCAGGGTGTGGCACAACTCTGGGAGAATACGTTCAGGCTGTGCTTGCCGCTCTCATGATAAAATTGTTCTTCGGCAATACCGAATATGGTATGGTGATTTCTGTACTCACCAACGATACGGCTAATAAGTTCCGTGAAGGGAACTGGGCGCATAATGTCTCCCATTACTCACTCCTTCGAAAGGTGTCGCCGGGTTCTCTACCCGACCCTTTCTCATTCTAATGCAGATTGAAGAGAAGTCAATATTTTTTGCAACATTTCGCAACAAACATTTCATATCAACGATGAATGACCTCTTAGAAATCTTTTGTATATTCCCAAATGCCAATGACATACAAAAAAGGATCTCTACTAGTATGAGTATAGCATCAATGTCCATTGAAAAAAACGCACTTTTCGCTAGTATTATCGATTCTAACTACCACTTAGCGCAAATTAGTTTTCAAAAATTCAACTTTTACGAATATTCTCTTTACATTTTTTCTCATTACGGTATACTTGACTAATCTAAAAAACAGTAACTAAGTGTCACCACGGAGGAATAGGCATGCTAATTAATTTGAATGTCAATGAAGAAGTACGGAAAAAGAATATCCAACGTTGTAGGGAGAAAAACATCTTGCTACCTACTTTCAAGCAGATGATGGATCCTTCTACCGTACCAGCTGATATTAAAGAGAAAATGACCCATGTAGGACTTTGGGACGTCGACCCGTTGAACCTGTTCAGGATCACATGGAAGAACGAACCTACCAAGCAGGGTGGAACCTTCGGGGGTGTAAATTATATTGAAGTTCCTCGTGAGATTACCGGCGTTAAGGCAAGAATCCTTGCCCTGGTCGGAAAATGGTTCCCAACCGGTGCACATAAAGTTGGAGCAACCTATGGCTGTCTGGCTCCCGCTCTGGTTTCTGGAAACTTTGACTCTGTTCACCAGCAGGCTGTCTGGCCTTCCACCGGTAACTACTGCCGTGGTGGTGCATATAACAGTGTATTGCTGAACTGTGACTCCATTGCAATTCTTCCTGAAGAGATGAGCCAGGAACGATTCAATTGGCTCAAGAGTGTCGCTGGTGAAGTAATTGCAACCCCAGGTTGTGAGTCCAATGTCAAGGAAATCTTCGACAAGTGCCATGAACTCGATGCTGAAAGAGGCCACAACATTGTCATCTTCAACCAGTTTGACCAGTTCGGCAACTACCTCTGGCACTATAAGGTAACTGGAGCTGCAATTCTTGAAGCACTCAAGCAAGAGAATGTAGCCCCTGAAAATGTTCGTGGGTATGTTTCAGCTACTGGAAGCGGCGGCACTTTGGCAGCAGGCGACTTCCTCAAGGAACATTTCCACAATCTTAAGATTGTAGCCGCAGAAGCACTGCAGTGCCCCACTCTTCTCCGCAATGGGTTTGGTGGACACCGCATTGAAGGTATCGGCGACAAGCACGTTCCCTGGGTACACAATGTAAAGAATACCGATATGATCGCTGCTGTCGACGACCAGGACTGCATGGACCTCTATCGGCTCTTCAATGATCCTGTTGGTATCGAATACCTCAAGAAAATGGGCTTGGATTCCAAGGAAATCGCTGACTTGGACCTCTATGGCATCAGTGGCATCGGCAATGTACTGGCAGCCATCAAGATGGCAAAGTATTATGAGATGGAAGAAGATGATGTAATCTTCACTGTCCTCACCGACAGCTCAGAGATGTACACCTCCCGCTTGAAGGAACAGGATGATATTCAGGGTAAGTTTGATGAGAGTGCAGCAATCCGCGCACTTGCAGCTTGTGCTCACGCACAGGGCATCGATAACCTGAAGGAACTCAACTACTACGATCGTCTGGCTGTACACAACCTGAAGTACTATACTTGGGTTGAGCAGCAGGGTAAGACCTATGAGGAAATCAATGCACAGTGGTATGATAAGAACTACTGGAAGGATATTCCCAAAATGGCTGACCAGATCGACGAGTTGATCGAGTCGTTCAACAAGGAAATCTTGGCCAAATAGGTCAAGCAAAGCAACAAATGCCGGGCCTTGTGTCCGGCATTTTCTTGATGAGGAGGAACCATGCGTTTTACCTATGAATGTTGTGACTGCGGTGCAGTCTATGAGACGGATGAGGTATTCTACCAATGCCCTACCTGTGCCAAAGAGAATGATGGCACCTCATTTCCCAAAGGAAATGTCATTGTAAAATTGAATAAGGAAGATGTACAGAAACTTGCAAAGCAGGACCATGTCTCTATGTATGACTTCTTCCCCTACCCGGTCCCTGACAAGGATGTCTATCCAGTTGGAGGAACCCCTGTAGCAAAACCAAAACGGCTTGCTACCAAGTACGGATTGAAGAATCTGGTCTGCAAGCTTGACAGTGCACTGCCTTCAGGATCCTTCAAGGATCGTGCGAGTCAGCTGATCGCTGCCCAGGCGCTGTACCATAACCAGCATAAGATTGCCTTGGCGTCCACGGGAAATGCGGGAGCTGCGATGAGTTGTGCTGGGGCTGCTTACGGCCTTGAGATTGTGCTCTTTGTACCAGCAACTGCTCCGGTCAACAAGTTAATGCAGAGTGTGTTGTACGGGGCTACTGTTGTTCCGGTAAAGGGCAGTTATGATGATGCTTTTACACTTTCTATCGCTTATACCGATGAGTTCGGAGGGATCAACAGGAATACTGCTTACAACCCAATGACCATCGAAGGAAAGAAGAGTGTTTCCATCGAGCTGTTTGAACAGCTGGGACGCAAGGTGCCTGACGTGGTATATGTACCTGTTGGTGATGGTTGTATTTTCGCAGGTGTTTACAAGGGCTTCTATGACCTGAAGGAAGCCGGTTTGATCGAGAAGGTCCCTCAACTTGTTTGTGCACAGAGCAAGCAGAGTAATGCGATCAGCACCGCTTGGAAGAGCGCTGATTTCACCAACCTTCCGAAGGCTACCACCCGTGCTGATTCAATCAGCGTAGAGAGTCCTGCCAATGGCAGAATGGCGGTAAGGTACATCAATGAGAGCAATGGCTGGGCAACAGAGGTAGACGACCAAGCAATCCTCGATGCACAGCTTGAGCTTGCCAAGGAAGCGGGTATTTTTGTAGAGCCTGCAGCTGCTTGTGCATGGGCAGCGCTTAGAGCTGATAGCGAAATGCTTAGAGAGAAGTTTGGTGAGGATGTTGAGGTTTGCTGCTTGCTTACGGGAACAGGCTTCAAGGATATGGCTGTTTTTGAGGGAAAAGTCTCCATACCAGAGGCAATCGAGAACAGCAAAGAGGCGGTCAGAAATCGTTTCAAGTAAAAAAACAGGGGAAAGCGGTGCCAAATGGCACCGCAATCTTCTTTCTCCTTTGACAAAATTGCCCGCTTACAGTACCTTTTGACCTGTGATGAGGAGATTCGCATGGAAAGTTTTCTAATCGGTCTTGGAATCGGAGTAGTACTGGCCATTGTCCTCGTGGTTGTCATGTCCGTTAAACGGCACAAGGAGATCCTTGCAGCAAACAAGGAAACCGAACGTTTGAAACGGATGTTGACTGACCGTATGGATCTAGAGAGTGAAGGTCTGTCCAAGCTGAAAGAACAAAATGAAGAGCTGAAGAAGCAGAATGAGAACCTGCGCATCACGATGAACACATACTCACAAAAACCAGGGAGAAAGGAACTCGCTCGTCTGCAAGTCTACCAACTTGCTGTCGATCGACTGACGATCAATAGTCCTGGATTTGGGGCCGCCTGGCAGGCAGCACTCAAGGAGAGTGAAGATGAGTTCCAGAAGACCTATGTCGGGGTACAGCCGTTTATAAAGCGTCTGATACCGATTAAGACAGAGGCAAATGTTCTCCCCCGTATGGTAGATACGGAGGAAGACAAGTAACATACACCAGCCGAAATGGTGGAATTGGTAGACACAAGGGACTTAAAATCCCTTGCTCGCAAGGGCGTGCGGGTTCAAGCCCCGCTTTCGGCAAAGAATATTTTTATAACTCTTTATATTAATTACACTTAAGAATGTACAGTTACGTACAACTGTACTTTAGTGTACATTTTTCTGTTTACAAACGTTAAGTTTTTCCTCATAATTCAGACATGCCAACAACAAAAGAAAAATTTAAAATTACACAAAGGACTGGTCGATGTGTCCAGGTCATGTTTGATGGAACCGATAAGTGGGTCTCTTCCGGTTGTCACAGAAAAAAAGATGCCATTCTATGGGCAGAGGCACAACTTAGAAACAACAACGATTATCTGAATAAACCGCTCCATGACGATTTCAAGTTAGTCCGAAGAAGAGGCCGAAACATTCAAGTACAATTCAAAGGATCAGACTCATGGGTATCCACTGGTTATTCCGATGAGCTGAATGCAACCTTATGGGCACAGAGCCAAGTTAGAGAAAAGAAGAGCAACGATATTACTTTGGGGGAATTCTCTGAAGGTTTTTACACCAGAACTGACGAACGGTCATTCAGAGCAAAGAACGAGAGGAAAAATCGCCATTATAATGAATACTATTACTACACGATGGATGGAAGACACCGCAACTATATACTACCGACTTTCAAGGATGTCTATCTGAGAAATATAGACCACATAATGATCGATGAATGGTTTGTTACCATGAGGAGAGCTGCAAGCGGTAAAAAAATGGCCTCCAATTCAAAGAACAAAGTCCTTATGTGCCTGTCATATATTTTGAAAGAAGCAGTTAATGTCGGCCTCATTGATTCAAATCCATGTGAGAAGGTAGATAAGATTGCAGAGGAATCAAATCCAAGGCAACCTTTTACAGAAGAGGAAATGGCTATCCTATTTCCAGAAAATGACAAGGAAGCTGTCTGGGTTTGGGGGAATCTTATGTGGGCTTGTTATTTTAACATCATGAAGTGTACTGGTTTCCGTCCTGGTGAAATTGCAGGATTGACAAGAGACAATTACTACCCTGCTCTAGGAGGGATATACACTTCACAGTCCATTAACAGTTTCACAAAAGAAGTTGTCAAACGAATCAAGACGACAGACAAAGGCATGAAAGCAAAAATTGGTTTGCTATCTGACCAATGTTGCAGATTACTGGATGAATACATTTCTACATTGCCAGAAGATCAAGACTTGTTATTCAAGGTAAAAACTGGATATGTGTCAGTATTTACTTCAAATAAGCATTTCAACTCCTTTGCCCAAAAAGCAGGGATTGAACTCAATGGAAGAACCCAGTACTGTCTACGCCACACCTTCCAAACAATGATAGCAGGTGAAGTAGAAAAAAATCATGTAGAAGAATTGATGGGTCATACCAAGTACCGAAAAGACTATGACCACCGTGACGGAAAGAGGAGACTACAGCAGCTCCAAAATCTACGCAACAGACTGAACAGTATTATATAACAAGGAGGGGCCGAAGCCCCTCTTTTTTGTATCTACGTTTAACTCCTTTAGTACTTTGGACACAGAAAGCCTGTCATGCAAAAACCATGACATATCAATAGGAATGATTTTTTTTCCTAGGACAATATAGAATCATCTTGAGGAATATACTTACGCATTTCCCTCAGTTCTTTCACTGTTTCCTCTTCTGGGGAATACCAGTCAAGTGTTGTGTATCCATCCTTTAATGTACACCCATCTTTGATTCTGTCGATAATCACCTTTTTGTTAACGCCATAGGCAACAGCGGCATCGGAGATCGATTCGAATACCCAGGTATCCGTTTTCTCGAAAGCGATGACAGGGATACAGTGATGCAAGCCTTCTCGTACCTCATAGATGTAGAATGAATCGCCCATCAGAAGACAGGCGATGGTTGCTCAATAAAGTTTTCCGTGGAGATATCCACGATCCTTGTTGTAATTCATCTTTGCCTCAATATGCTTCTGCAGGTCGATGTTTAAGTAGCCGCACAGGTCAGCAATCCTGATTACTGCATCAGCCAACTCATCCTCAACACTGTCTTTCACATGCTCAAGGAAAGCTTCCTTTGACTTCCCATTACTAACGTAGGCTTCAAGATTGGCCCTCCTGCCATTCCTGTCAGCCTCCAGAGCCTCGCTGATCTCACTGTGAATAAGACACAGCATTTCACCAAGGTTCTGGTTCTTTTTGTGAAAACCATGATTAAGGGCATTACCATACGCCCTATCCTGCAACTGCTTAATCGTCATCAACATTACCTTTCAAGTCTTCAATCACAAGTTGTTTCCCCTCGTACAAGTCTGCAAGTGTTTCTTCGTCCATATCGATAAACAATGACTCTTCCAATGCAAATCTCCAAATATCGTCATACCTTCCTTCTGTTCGGTCATGGAAGTCAGCACGAACAATCTGTACGGAATACATACCTTCAAACCGTTCATGAGTTCCAAGTGCTATTCCATCCAGTCCTCCCCATCCACGATCCCCTTTGCCTTTGGGTATTTTAACTGCTATTCCTCTCGCCATATGCTTTACAATCCTTCTCGATGTGCCATGAATTGTGCGTACTGGTCATATACAGCCCTCTCCATTACATTCTTGTCCATATGAAAATTCACGGTGCAGACAAACTCGTTCCCAAACTGGATGAATGGCTCATGATAAAAACCGATCTCGTCAAAACTGATACGACACGTTTCATTTGGCACTTCATACAACTTGTAGGTTGCTTGCATACATTTGGAATGAGCAACCTGTATCTCGTCCATGTTGTAATGCTCAACCTCAAAGCATGGATAAGGCATGGTCACATTCTTGATTTTACAGTACTTGCGTGCATCCTCCTCGTTAGAGAAAACAGCATCTATATGATAGTTAGAATAGTCGCCACTCGTTACAATGAATACTTTCTTGCTCACGCTGTTTCCCTCTTTGTTTTCACATTCTTGTACGATGAAGCTATGATACCAAGATAGAATGCTTCTGGAAGATTCAAGTCAACAGCCATTTGCCCTATAGCAACAGCCATCAAGGAAAGGCTTTTCTCAGCTTCGTCAATGTTTGTGTTTATGTGAATAGTTTCTTTCTCTTCATCTGCAATCACTGCTACGTAGTCATATTCTTCAATAGGATCAGAGTCTTCATTACCCATAGCCTCCTCGATCTTCAACAAGGTATCCAGTCTTGGTAAAGATATTGCCCCACTGCAGAGCTTTCCTATTGTTGAGTGGTTCATCCCAAGCACTCTTCCTACCTCACGACAACTTGTCTCTTCAACTCTCTCTATCAGCCACTGCTTCATCACGCTATAATCTCTCATATCTTCTCCTCGAAATTGTTTACAAGTCCTTGACAATAAGCCTTTGCTTCATCAACGGTAGTAAAATCACCTTCACTTCCAATCTCATTGTTTAGAGAACCGGTAAAAACACCTTCAGTATCAGAGAAGACATAGAGAGTTCCCCAAGGGCCTTCTGCTCTCCACTCCTTATAATATCCGTCTATATAATTCCATTTGAGTTCATAATTCTTGGCTTTCTTAAGCTCTCTGCCACAATTCGGGCAATACCTTGCAGTAAATTGCGCATCAACCGGCTTGTTGTCCTTGTGGGTGATTTGCACGTAGATATACCCTTTCTCAACCAAAGCGATTGCATTATTGGTTTCACAATGAAGTGATTTTGAATTATCTCCCAGCTCACAATACTCACATGGTTTCTTATTCATGCTGTTTTCTCCTTACTATAGTCATGGTGTTTAATACCCAGATACTCTTCCTCATATGGACATCTGGTAGGAAGTCCCTCAATCTCTCTCCAAGCGTAGTACAGGTCTCTGATGAATGCTTTCATCATGAACCGGATAGCTGCGTTGTGCCGGTGCTTGGCTGTGGTCTCATTCCACATCTTACCCTCACGCCCCTCAATCTCCCTTGCCTCATTCTCCAGACGGTTCTTATAGTCATAGTAGAATTTGGCATAAGGGCTTTTTGCCTTGAGGAATGAAGAGCCAAGCACCCCAAGCATCTTCGTTCTCAGCCTTGCATTGTAGGGAGCAAGATACCCTGCAGTGAGCTTGTCTCCACGGATCATATCGTCTGTGACTACAATCTTCCCATCCTTCATCTTCCTGCCCTTCACAAGCCCAGGATTAAGTCCTGTGAACTGCACCATTGCACTGATGGTATGGGCTTTATGAATATCGTATTCGGAGATAATGACAGCCGCCATCATCGGCCCGATACCCTTAACATTCTTGAGAAACTTGTCATAGACAGGGATACCCTTGAGTTCCTTGTTGAGGGACTTAACCAAATTCTCCTCAATATCCTTGGAATCATCATAGGCATCGACCAGGGAGGGGATATCCTCGGCATTGATAGCCATTTCAGTCCCATTGTCCTTCTGGTCATTCCCGTCCTTCTTGAACCGTAAGCGATTGCCCATCTTGATCCTGATATCCTGATAATCATAGATGGTTCTCACGATTCCCTTGATTCTCATTCTCTGTTCTTCTGATTGCATAATTCTCTCCTTAATATTGATTTAGTAACAATCGTTCTTATGATTCGCTCTGTTTTTTTGCTTTTTTTCGGCCAGCTGACTCGGTCTCGTACTTTGTGGTGTCTCAACTTTAATGACTCGCTTATCTGTACTGACTCTTTCCTTGCACCTGACACACTTACCGTTTGTGATGTTCTCTCATTATCTGATTCGCTCTCGTTTGTGCTGTTGTCGAAACTATGACTCGCTCATTGTCATTGCTTTTTTCCCTAAGGATGACTCGCTCCAGTGATTTGATGTTTTCTTAATTTCATTAGCTCGCTTTGCAAAATGTGTTTATCAACCTTTTTGACTCGCTCTTCTACTCAGTCTTTCTCTTAAATATCATGGCTCGCTCATCTACTTTGTTATCATCTGATTCTTGACTCGCTCATCTACTTTACTGTTATCTCAGTCAATGACTCGCTCTTCTATTCTGCTCCTTTCTGACACTCGGCTCGCTTCTACGTTCTGCTGTTCTCTTGACTACTGACTCACTAGGTTCGACTGATGTTCTTTTGCTTTATGGTTCACTCACATGTGATGCAATATTTTCCCGCTTGATTCACTCTTATATATGCAGTATTTCCTCTGTTTGATTCGCTCTTTAGTAACGCTCTTTTCCTCTTACTTGACTCACTCACTTCTATGATCTCCTTTCTGAAAAATGATTCACTTTCCTGTTGTGCTGTTAATTGCTTTTCTTGATTCGCTCCGAATAACTGCTCTCTTCGTTTTATATAACTCACTCAATTCTCTAGTTTTACTCATATGAAAAGGTTCACTTTTATATCATGCTGTTTTCGCTTGGTCTTGGCTCACTCTGTTCATTTGTTTTTATCATTCCAATTGATACAATCTATCTCTCTGTTTTTTTTACTGAAAAATGGTTCACTCGTACAACTTGGGTTTCTCTATTTTGGTGGCTCACTCATTCGATGTAATTTTATTCAGCCGGATTGGTTCACTCTATGGTTATGCTTTTAATCGTCACAATGGTATTAGAGAACGTCATGAAGCCTGTGGGCTACGGTTTCTGTTTCGGCACTTTTCTACCTGCCTGATCTCATTCTCCACCCTCTCACAAGTGATGAATGGGCCTTGCTTGCTGATAAGCCCCAAGTCCCTCATGGTGTTGAGGATTCTCCGTACAGTGAACCTGCTCAGCTTCAATGAGGAAGCAAGACTCTGCTCAAGAATCACGCCATTGGGGAGCATATGCGCTTCATCTGCATACAATCTTTCAAGCAGATGCCAATACATTCCGTAACCCTTCGCTCCGAATTTCTTATACAATGCCGCAATCGCTGGATTTTGCAGCTCGGTCATGTAATGCCTAAAAAAGAATAGCTCTTTCATTTTATTACCTTCTCCTTTGCTATCTCGTCAGCAAGCTTTTTATACAGCTTTGCCAATTCCAGATATTCCTTGTCCTTTTTCTTGGTCGTGACCAATAACCGGTCAGCCTCGGACAATCTTTCCATTGCCTCCTCAGAACCCTTGGAGGCCATTGCCATATCCTCTACTCTCTGCAGTCTTTCAAGGCCAATGAGAGAGAGAAGGCGATTTCTGTACGCAATATGGTTTCCAGATAACGGGCCATTACAATATTTGCACTGTGCCCATACGTTGTCAGCGTCCAACTCAGTTGCTCGTGTTTTTCGACTTTCGTAGTGACCACCGTCCATCTTGGAGACATGTCCGATTTTCCCGCAGGAAACACATTTTGCGTAACCATTCGCATCAGCACAAACATACCGCCTGTACCTCTGGAACTCCTTCAACGCCTTCTCTCTCGCACTTGGCACAATTAAATCCTCTCAAATTCAAGGGCTGGCGTACCATACTCCTTGATAATCCTGTTTGCCTTCTTCAGGGGAGCAAAGATGTTCAATGCCCTCGACCTCATTTCAGCGGCAAACGCCTCGATCTCTTCGATATCATTTGTGCGATAGTATCCTTTACCATCCGAAAAGCTCACGATGATAAATTCATCACCAAAGTCTATCTTTCTCAACTCGGAGATAATCAGCCTAGCTGATCTGTCTCCCATTCCCCACAGGGTGCTTAGCTCCTTCCTTGAGATTGCGTTTTGCTTTCCAATCGGTAGCATTCCATACAACCTCTGAGCTTCCTGTCTTGATAGGTTTGGTTTTTTTGGCTTTCTTGCTGGCACGGTCTCTTCTCCTCACATCGTCTATATTTCTGCTTCCCTCTGGAGCTTCCGTACAATACCTAAGTTGATTTCCCTTCTCTGCTTCCTGCTTGCATTTGTTGGGACACTTTCTGCACAAATATTCCATCACTTCCCCCTAGAACGGTATTTCATCATCCTCAAACTGCCCTGCATATGAATTGTTGTAACCTTGGTTGTTATCACCATTGGAATACTCTTGCCCACTGTAGCCACCAGAGCCACCAGAACCGCCTTCTGTGAGATAGAGTGGTTGGACTCCGAATGAATCCGCATACAAGACCCATTTGCTACGTCTTGAACCATCGTTGGCATTCCAGAATTCCTGTCTCATTTCCCCTCTGACCACCACCGGTTTGCCCTTGGTCAGCTTGCCGGTCAGTGATTCAGCAGCTCTTGAGAATTGCACCACATCAAAGAACGATGAAGCTGTCTGTCCCTTCTCATATCGGCCTACAGCAACAGTGAATTTCAGAATCGGGGTCTGACCTGCATACTTGATTTCACTGTCACCAGTGAGCCTTCCTGTTATCATGATCGTACACATATCTGCCATTGATTAATCCTCCAAGTAATAGCCATTCTCTGATGCAAGCATATGAACAGCCTCTATCAACAACGCACATTCCCCAATGTTAGCCTCACTGGAAGGAATGCCCTTGAATCCGTAATCACCCTTGATAGGATTGCCGGATTTATCTTTTTCCATCGGATACCCAAGATGTACAGCCTTAGCCTTTGCCATTTCCTTAATATCTTCTTGGGTTCCACCAGCCATTTCAGAGAGCCGCTTGCAAAGCACATGGAAGTAAGCATTTTCCTTCAATGTCCGCTTCTGGTAGTTTGGTTCAATCGTAACCTTGATTGTCCCATCACCCTTGAGAGCCTTTGCAAGCACAGCCTCGAATTCGGCCTCATAGCCGGCAGGGACTCGGAAGTCCCCACCATGAACAACAAAGCTCATTTTCATGCGATGTTCTCACTTGACTCGAACGGAACATCACCAAGGTCGTCACCCTCAAACAGCTCCGGCCCTTGCTCTCCGTCTGGGTTCTGGATTGCATCGTAGACCTGGGAGTAGATACTGTAGGTAATATCCTGAGAGGTAGGTGCTCCGAACTGCTCAAACAAGCCCTTTGCAGTCAGCTTGTCGCCATCACAGAGGCGGAGGATATTCCCCCATGCCAAGTTAACTGTGAAGATATTCTGAGGAACTTTCTTGATTGCGTTCTTTTCATCAAAGATCTTCTCCACATTGCTCTTGACCTCTTCCATTGAAGCGGACTTCGGGTCGAATCCCTGCTTGGGAGCAGGTCTCTTCACCGGTTGCGGCCTGTTTCCCTGTGGAGGACTTGTCACCTTCTTGCTCGGTTCCTGTACCTCGCTGTCTGGATCAATCATGTCCTCGGTTGGAATGCAGAGCGTCTGGAGGAGTGCATACTTATGAGCGATTGCCATGCCCTTGTTAGCTCCCTTGTCTCCAGAGTCCATACCCTCACCAATAACCACAGCTTCAACGCTAGAGCCATCAGAGGCAAAGAAGGTGTACTTCATGGTCAGAATCCGGTAGATAAGATTGCCACCGTTTCTGGTCTGCCTTTCCTCCGTCCTCTCACTGAGAACGGTAGGAACGGTGAACACTCCATGCTTTGCGAATATCGGATGGACTGCATTGTAAACATCATCAATCCCTCTGAACTTGAATCCCTGAGATTTGTTTTGTTGGCCTTTCTTGATAGCATCTACATCTTTCATGACCTCAGCCATAGCCTCGAAAATCTGATTAGCCATTGACAGCCTCCTTTTCCTCGTTGAGGGAAGCGATATACTCACGATAGAACGAACACTTCTCGGCACAGTTGCAATAGTCCTCACATTTAACGGAGACTCCTGGTCGATGGTCGATGTAATGACCTGCAGGAAGGCTTGCTAGATGCTGTTCTGCGCTAAACTCGCTGGTATGAAGCTTTACTGCGCTCTTGCGGCCCTTCTTCATGACAGCCCATTTCTCTCCACGTTCCCAGCGTTCCTCTGCACTGCAGAAAGGAATCTGTTCCTCTGGAGTGTCCTTGTACTGCAAGACCTCAATGATCTTGCGTGCCAGGTCTGCCTCAAGCTCTGCGGCTACATCGCTCCTCATGACCTTTCCAAAATCCCACTCAATCTCTACGATTGGCTTCTGGGGATAGGAGCGGTCTCGCTTTGCCTGTGTCTTTGACCAGTCCTTGAGGAACACCGTGTTCTTGACATGCTCTACAGGGAATCCAGCCTTTTCCAAGATGAACCAGTAGACCCTAAGCTGTTGTGCCCAAGACGAATCCAGCCATTCCTCAAGCTTCATTTTGTAGCTGAATACCCCAGCAGTCTTGTAGTCAGTAATGGTCTTGGTGGTGGCATTGTAGAGGTCGAATCCACCAGATACTCTCCGTTTCCCAAACTCACCACAATCGATATCAACCCAAACCCTTTGTTCTGCAAGCTCGTCCTCACTGTCATGACCTTCCATGATGTTATGGACTGCAGTACCGAATACTGCCCAGACCATGTCAGCACAGTCCTGCTCAAGCTCATTCCAGTGTCGTCTGGTAAGGATTATTTCCTTCGTGCCCTTGGCAAGCTCGGTGACCGAAAAGGTATCCCATCCAAATCGGGGGTGATTGTCACGTAAGCAACTTTTGTAGTAAGGTTCGGGGAGATTATATTTATTTGTAATTTTCATCACACAGCCTCCTTGAGGTTGTCGGAGGAGTCGGAAGTGCCAGCTTCTTGCTCCTCTTTTTCTTGCTTGAGAGCCTCAAGCTTTGCTTCAAGGTCGTCTTTCTCTTTGGAGATTCTTAAATACGCCTTGTACCAGAAATCCTCGTCAGTATTGGCCTTATTTAACTCTTGGCCCTGCTTCTCGTAAGCTTCTGTCAATTCACCAAACTTCTTCTGCAACTCTTCCACCGCAACAAACAAAGACTGTTCCAATTTTGTAAACATTGTTTACTCCTCGCCACTTTAACCTCGTGGCTTTTTATGATTCCCTTCCTCAAGGAAGGTTTTGCGGTGTCCGTGAATCGAACACGGAACACTCCAACACCGCTAATCATCAAGCTGTCTGTATCGCTTGATTCTCACGTCCTCGGGGATGATTACCCAATCGAGATATTCGTCATACGTCCAGTAGCGTTTCTTACCAAAGAGCTTTGGATCAGTGACCCTTCCGAAATTCGGCATCATCCAAGGTTTGTTGATGACTTCTTGTCTGGACATCCCTTTGACCTTGCCTATTGCTGAGACTGATACGAATTGTGGATTCGTTGCCTCTATCAGTTTCGTAAGCTCGTTGAGTCTTTTGTCGTTTTCTTTTAATCGCCGGTATTCCTCTGCTGTAATTTGATAACTAAGAATGTTGCTCTCCATGTTGCATAACCCTTTACGCTTGTTAAGTATATTGATTTTATATTGCGATAATATTCTAATTATTGATTATTGTCAACTACAAAAATCAATTTAATAGTGTATAATGTTGACTATAGGAGGTGCACTATGGAAACATTCTGGGATAGATTAAGAGGCCTTATGGAAATACACAGAATTTCCTATTCAGAACTGAGCACACAAATGGACTTGAGCCCATCATACCTTTCTGCGGCAATTGCAAGAAACAATGAGCCGAGAGCAGAATTCGCATACAGGGTCGCAAAGAAATTTGGTGTTTCACTTTCTTGGCTGATAGCCGGAGAAGACGAAAATGCAATTGACGTGAAGTTCGCTCCTGTTGTCCAAGACGACAGGGTCATGGAGATTGCTTACAACCTTCACAACTGCAGTGAGGAATACATCACAATCATTGAACAACTGGTAGCTCATGAATTTTCTCACGCGAAGAAGAGTTAAGCTTAATTTAATGCAACGCTTTATTATTCCAAAGAGCTTTAATTGGCTCTTTGGAAATAAAGCTTAATTTAGTATATTGACCAATAGTCTATTGACCAATAAAGCTTAATTATATTAATAATATTATATTAATAATAAAGCCTCCTATATCTTAATTGTTAGAGATATCTTGTTACTCATAAAAATTCCATACTTTCTCTGCAAATGGTTCAGCAAATGCAGGGTTGTCGTCAATGATTTTCACCGATGCCTCTCCTCCTTTCGATAGGATCAAACCACAGTTGATTCCATAGCATTCATCGGCATAACAGACCCCGATGGTTGTTGATGGAAACTGCTTGCTTGCCTCCTTGAATATTCCCAGCGGTGTAGTCCATGCTGTTTCAAATTCAAGCTCCAGATAATTGGCATCAACCCTGTCATACCACAAATCTATTGCTTCCTCCCTTGTTCCCCAGTGCTTCACCCTCCATTCGATAGCACCATTCTCATTCAGCTTTTCAGGAGTCCTCAGGAGGCTGTTAAAAAAGCTCTGAGCAACGTTCTTGTTCTCTCCGGCATAATGTCTCACCAGCATCGATTGAAGCTTGTCCAGCTCCTCCTGTGTTCCTCTGACATAAACCAAGTTTTTCACCCAATTCGGCATTGTTTTTCTCCTCTAGAAACCGATGCAGTATCTCGATGCTTCGGGTATCGCTGCTTCCAAATCCCAATGTTCAGCCGGTAGTTTGTTGAAGTCGTACTGAACAACATATTCCACTATGCTCCCTGGCTTGCCACCCCAGTCTGGGATACCGAACACACTCTCTTCGCTACAGTCAATGATCGAAGCGGTTTGACCGTAAATATCCTCGATATCCTCGACAAACTTGTCGGCCTGTTTCTTCTCAGCTTCTGACAAACTTGTAACATCGTTGTTGATGAGGTAGCTTGCCATCCAAGCGTAATGAGCAACTTTATCTGTCTGTAAATCTCTCATGCTTCCCTCTTGTGTTGCATAGCGTTTATTTGAGTAAATGTCCTCCCAAATATCTTTCCATCTTCCTTGGAATCAACTTTGCATAGTCTTGTTTTCTCTTCATCCAATCTGCAATAAGTCTTATGTTTGCAATCTTTAAAGCAATATTCGTTCATTTATTTCCCCTCCAAGCATGTTGTTTTCCATCATTGATAAATGGCCTTCATTGGTGAAGATGATATGATCCAAAACCCTAATCCCAATCAGGTCTCCTGCTTGACATATTCGCTGTGTAATGCCCATGTCCTCAGGGCTTGGTGTGGTATTGCCACTGGGGTGGTTGTGAGCAATGATGATTGACGTAGCATTGTCTAGTATTGCTGGTCGGAAAACCTCCCTCGGATGAACCAGGGTCTTGTTCACCAGTCCGCTTGAAATGATGTGACTGTCAATGGTTTTATTAGCACCATTCAACGTGAGGACAATGAAATGTTCTTTCTCGATAATCTCCGATGGTGTAAGACACCTCCTCAACTCCCCAAGACTGTCTTTCGGAACCGAAATTGAGAATCTCTCTTTTACTGAAAGATTTACCAACACCTCAATCAAGTCCTGCTTTCTCATTTTCTCGTAACGTTTTACAATATCGCTTCTCATGGCTATATCTCCCAATCCGTGTAATAGCTCTGTGAGTCGTTTTCTTCACTCAGCCTGTCCAGCTCTCTCTGCGACATCTTTGAAGCTTTCTTGACCTCTGCAGGGTCTGTATTGTCCAGTCCTGCATACATTGCCAGGAACTCCTCATGGGAGTAATTCTTGTGTAGGCATTCATCGGAGCAGTAGTACTCCTCACCACCTCCAAGGCAATACCCTTCAATCATTACTTTCCCGCATTCATCGCAAATACGCACCGCCTCTGATTCCTTAGGATTCTCAATGAGTTCCGCTAGGTAATGCTTGAAGCCCTTTACCAGTTTGATTGTGGTAATTGCATCCATATTGGAATGATCCATCATTGCGCTGTAGAAAGCCTCTGTCGCAATGCTTTTCACAATCTTGGCGGTGTCTTTGCCGAAGTCAAAAGTGTTGGTTCTGGGGCTTTCTCGAATCTCACGTAAATCGCATGACTTGCTGTTTATGAGCCTCTGCAAATCCTCGATTACAGAGTCCTTTGATGTGTCCTGTTCCATGTCGTCCAGAAAATTCCTGAGAACGTGTATTTGTGACTGTTTTCCTTCATTGCAAAACATGATATGCTCCTCGAATGGGAAGGCCCTCCTTTGCTCGAACCTAGGGGACCTTCCGCATATAGGTTTATGGCGGCTAATTATTTAGCCGTCTTTTTACATCCGTGTGCCACCGATCGAACCGGTTTGGGCTATGACTTCCAGTACGTCTTCGCTTGTTTCCCACCACATCTAGAACCTCCTCAATGCTTCAACGGTCTCTTCGAATTCAATCTCAACAGAACCATCTGACGGGTCGACTACCATGAGGTACACGAGCTTCACCAAGGACACAATCATCTTGCTTTTCTTCAACATCTTAGGCCTCCTTGCCCATAATATAATTTGCCGCTTTTCCTGCTTTACTTGCGGCTGTTACTACCATTTTTGGGTCGTCTTTAAGCTTTCTCAACCATGCCTTCAGATACCCTGCTGAGTTGTAATCACTCTTCTTTGTGTTGATTCCCAACGTATTCAGGATGAACGCTGAGGACATTTCCGCTACCAGTTCCTCCTTGCTGTAGGACTGACCACCAAACTGATGATTGTCACCCTCTTCCTTGAAGCGATTTAATCTGCTTGGGTGGCCTGTACTGTGTGCCAATTCGTGAAACAAGGTACTGTAAAAGGTCTCCGGTATTTCAAAGAGTTCCGGCTTCGGTACAGTAACAGTATCCAACATTGGTGTGTAATACGCTGCAGTCCCATTTCTGCTGATTTCCGGTCTGTTCGGCATGTTCTCAATGATCCGTTCAGCCTCATCGATAGGGTTGAAGTCATACTTTGGTAGCTCGAATTCGGGGAATTCTATACCCTCAATCTGGTCTGCATTGAAGATGAAATACATACGATGGAACCCAAGCTTTTTCAGCTTCTCCTCATCCTCTTCATCCTCGACCTTCTTTTCGAATGTTGACCAATACAGTACAGGGGTCGCCTTCGCACCTTTCTTGACATTGCCACCCTTAGCCTTTACCTGCTTGAATGTCATCCAGAAAGGGCTGGAGAAGCCACTCATGCCTGTCAGGAGCGCATTGATACCGTTGTATGGCTTCATGCTCACAAAGTTCTTCTGTGGGGACTCCACGGTTGCCCAAGGCTTCATCCAAGGCAACTCCTGGTATTGCTCGATGTAGTCAATCATCCTCTGGGTCACAATCTCGTATACGGTCTGTTTGGGTTTACTCGTCTTCTTCATTTGGACCTTCTCCTGTTAGGTTTTTCCAATCTTCCACCAATTCATCATCGTCAATGCTGTAATAGCCTCCATAGCATTCATCGGTCTTGGTGTTGTAAATGAATGCCTCTGATTCGGAGGATCTTGTGAAATACTGCACAATCACAAAATCTCCGCACCGGTGGAATACGTGCATGTCTAGGGTTACTTTGATTGGTTCTTCTTCATACAGCTTGCTCATGCTGACTCCTCCTCTTCTTCCAAGTATCCTTCAGCTATTAAGTATTTCCAGAACCCAATATCCAGCAGTTGCATACCATGATAGTTGGTCAACACTCTTGCCACCTGCTCCCCTGTGAGAGTGCATAGCAAATCCCACATAACTTCTTGGTTGTCGCTCATGCTACCTCCCCAAAGCCCACGTTCTGCAGTTCTCGCTTGCCCTGAAGCCACTCCCATACTGCCTCATACATGGGTGTTCCGTACCCAAATTGTGCAACGTGCAAGACCCACCCCTTGCGCTCAGGATTTGGATCAGTTCCATCTGCATTCAGACGCTTCTGGTAGAAGTGGGTAATGTCGATTTGCTCCAACTTGTACCAGTCTGTGTACTTTCCATCCACTACGAAAATTTTGGCTGTTCTCATTGTTCAGCCTCCTTCAAAAAAAATGCCCCCACTTAACCTGTGGGGGAGAAAGAAACCCTATGGAGGGAATTGAACCCTCCCAAGACGCCTGTATAGGGTGGTATTGCAGTTATGCTACCTTATCAGCTTTCTTGATAAGCTTTGCTTCTTGTTTAGCCTCGGCCATCGGGGGAATAATCTTGGAGTACTTCTTTTCCATCCTTGCCTTGTCCTGTGCCTGTGCTACTGCAAACACCTGTCTGAAGGTCTTCCCTGCTACCGCTTTTCTCAAAGCTACTGCCTTGGTCAAGTCCTTTCCTGCTTCAACAAGAGCGTTGATATATGCCTGTTGCTCCATGCTCTTGCAATTGGTTGGGGAAACCAGTACTTCAGCCTTGCCATTGTTGTCAACAATCTGAACACGGGCGTTTCTATCAAGACCGGATACCTCTACCCATTTGAAGGTTTTCTTGTCCTTGATGATGGTTACAGGGTGCAATTCCAGCTTCCAAAGCTCGGACTCTTTATCGGTTTCGGCAACATCGGTAGCGATTTTAGCAAGAGTTGCGTCAAGCTCTGAAAGCAAATGACCGGCTTGACCTGCTACCAACATGATATCGTTGTTTGCCTCTTTCTGGATGAGAGCAAGAGCGTCAGCAATGGCCTTTCTTTTTTCTGCGGCCAACTCTTTCTCGGATTTCTTAGGTGCTACAGCTGCTACGTTCTTGGTGGTTGCGTTTTTCTTTGACATGGTTCACTCCTTGGGCATATTTTTAGCCCGTAATTGGTTTTATGGTACGCTCAGGCGTTCCACTATTGCCTACCTTGTACGCAATAATGCAATGTCCGAACGAACAAATTTATGCTATGGGCTGGTTTTAGCCAGCTGGTTTACTTGCGTATGCCTACGCTTTCAGTCCCACCCTGTAACCCTTTCGGGCATGTACCCTAGGAAACTAGACGTGTTGGCGTTTTGTCCCTAGTATTGGCTTCGCTATCGGATTATACCTACTCTGTATGTCCTCGGCCTCTAATGCACAGCAGTTAGTCCCAAAGTGTTACGGTATATCCCTTTCAATTCCATATACGACAAGCCTAAACCGTTCGTACTGGTACGCTTATACACAAGTCTGATGTCAAAAAACTGTCATAGTTTGGTGGTGTATCACCTCTCTATGTTGCGCCTTGTCTATCCACTCTCTGCTATCCATGTTCCCCGCAAGGACTATGGAATACAGGTGATTCTTTCTTGCTACCCCGCAAGGTAGGGAAAGAGAATTGAGTTTCAAGGTAGGTTGGCTACCATCCTGTTAAAAATCTGTAAGTTAAGTACCTCCTGTTTGGTTTGTTTGAGTAGGTCTAACCAACTCATACCCACACAATATAGAAGTTGGTCTAACCTGTCAACTATTTTATTTCACTTTTTTTGTAGGTTAGACCATTGATAGGTCATACCTACTTGTGATATAATGAATTATGTTGGAAAAAAATTTTTGAAAGGTGATTATATGAGAGATAAAGAAGCTCAAAGAAAGTGGATGAAAGAGAATAAAGTTATGTATAGTATCAATTTAATGAAAAATACAGATGGGGATATTATAGAGTATCTTGATACTGCAAAAGCAGATAAGACCAAAAGCGTACAGGGAGCTATCAAAGAGGCAATAAGGTTTTATTTAGCGCATAGAGATAGCGCGCATATATCCACTAGGAGCGATACAAGCGAAACTGAATAATCATGCAACCTAGGATACAGGGGAATTGGGGAATATGCAGGAGGGAATACCTACCCAATCGGGGGGAATATCCTGTACATTCCCTAACCCTATCCTACTACACCTATACTCGCAGCAAGACCCTATTTTCGCCAGATTCACCCAACCCAACCTGATTCACAGGTAGGCAGACAAAACACGCCCAATTCACTACAATACAACAACTAAGCCCAATTTATGCAGTACATGAGACCTGCTTAATTAACCCACCTTTCCCTCACACATACGATAGTTTAGTGCATATTTATTCAATAAAGGTATCCCAATTCCCCGACAAAACACTAGCATAATTGCATACAGACTGCATAAACAGCTCTAAATTGCATATTTGGTGCATATTCACAGCAATGAGGGGGGAGGGGTCAAAATTAAGGCAGGGGGGGCGGCGGATTGAATTGATAGGGGGTGGGGAATCCCTCCTCTACCTCCGTATATTGTTTGGAAGTTTTGGAATAGGGTCTTCTTAATTAGGCAGGTGGCTAGTTGACCTAAGAGGATTCTTATTTGATTAAGAGCGGTCTTGAATCAAATGACAGTCAAATAAGGATCACCCCATTTTATCTCGTTACCTCACAGCCCTTCTCATGAGTGGAAACCTAGTACCCTTCAACCAGGAGGGCAAGATGGAAGACCATGAAGATGTCAATCTGACTGAGCTGACTACCTACCAGTTGAAGTTCATAGATGAATACATGAAGTGTGGAAACAAGCGTCAGGCGATGCTCAATGCCGGTTACAAGGGCAAGGGTAAGCGTTCCACAGTGACCAGCAGCGCAGCAAAGCTCTACAACGTACCAAAGGTAAAGGCTGAGATCGAACGCAGACGCAGGGCACTGGCTGAGGAGAACATGATTGACTCCAAGGCAATAGTGAATCGTCTTTCCAAGATGTTCAACGGAGAGCTGTCCAGTCAGTTTGTTACCAAGAAGGGCGATGTAATCGATGTTCCTATCACGTTCAAGAACCAGATCGAAGCTGCAAAGGTGTTGGTGAATATCCTCGGCATTGCTGAGCAGAACAACAAGCCCAAAGAAGAGAAGCCTGTCACACAGAAGCTTGCTGAAGACCTTGAGGAAATGTCCAAGATGTTCCTTGAGCAGAGCAAGAAGACTGCAGTCGAGGTCAAGGGTATCCCTGAGCCTGAGAAAAAGGGCAAGGCATGACCTACGAGCCTCAAGACAATGTAGTCGATTTTGACGTTGAGCGGCGTTTCCCTGCAAACCGCATCTTCAATGAGACCATGCGTGAGACTGCAAAGCTTCTCAGGAATTGCGAGGTGGACGCAGACAGAATCCGACAAGACCTCTTCATACTTCTTGACGCTGTTGACGAGTTAATCGAGAGGGCGAAGAAATGAGATACATCATCCAAGTCTTTGCCTCTGCATTCAAGATAGGCAGGATAGAGAACAATGGGGATCACTGTATCTTGTACCCTGCTGGGGACGCTCCCATCGAGTTTGTCTACGTCTCTGATACCTGGGTGATGAACAACAACGCCAAGGTAGGTGGGTACTACGTCTACTACGACAATGGGGACAGCGAATACGTCACTGAGGATGAGTTCAATATGAGGGCTACCCTAGTTGACGAGGATTGAGTATCACCAGCAAGTAAAGAGCCTGATGGTGCAGGCTGAGGCCAAGGGAAACCTGACCGAGTGGATGAGGATGATGTGTCGCAATGACATTTTCTTTCTAGCCACCTATGTCCTTGGTCGTACCGATATAGACCACATCGAAGGCCCCGATGGTATGCCCCAGTACCGAGACTGGTTGTTTGAACGCTGTATGGAAGTTCAAGCTAAACCTAATGGGTATATAGATATATGGGCCAGAGATCATTACAAAAGTACCCTGATAACCTTCCTCAAAACAATTCAGGATATTCTTGTAGACCCCGAAATCACCTGTTGTATCTACTCATACTCCAGTTCCACTGCTACCAAGTTCCTCCGTCAGATCAAGCTTGTACTGGAAGGAAACCGCAAGCTCATAGACCTGTTCCCCGATATTCTCTTCGATGATGTCTCCAAGCCCTACTGGATAGACTCCAATGGTGACAGGCAGAAGATGATATGGTCTGAGGACGGTATCCGTGTAAAAAGGAAATCCAATGCGAAGGAAAACACTGTCGAGGCTTCGGGCCTTGTAATTGGTCAGCGTACAGGTGGTCACTATAACTTGCTTATCTATGACGATGTTGTAACCCCTGATTCTGTCACTTCTCCGGAAATGATTGCCAAGACCACCAAGCAGTGGCAGATGTCTCTCAACACCGGTTCTTCCGGTAATCTCCGTGTAAGGATCATCGGTACTCGCTATCACTACGCAGACACATATCAGTGGATAATCGATTCTGGCTACGCAAAGCTTCGTATGTATCCCTGTGTCGATGAAAGGGGTGCTCCTGTCCTCTATGACGCTCATACCATCGAGCAGAAGAAGAAGGCAATGGGTAGCGGAGTCTTTGCCTCCCAGATGATGTGTGACCCCAAGCAAGCCTCCACGATGGGCTTCCAAGATGAATGGTTGCAGGTTTGGGAAGGTCAGAGCATGAACAACCTGAATATCTACATCATCGTAGACCCTGCAGGTACGAAGACCAAGAAAGCTGACTACACCACCATGTGGGTAATCGGTCTTGGTGCTGACAAGAACTACTACATCATCGATCTCATCAGGGACAAGTTCGACCTCACCGGCAAGACTAACATGCTCATTCAACTGGTCAAGCGGTACACGAACAGAAATCGCAAGCCAATCGTGTTCTACGAGAAAGTCTCCATGCAGTCTGATATCGAGCATATCCAGTACGTCATGAATCATACGAATTACCGCTTTGCCATAAATCCTGTCACCGCAACCGCTCCCAAAGGTCAACGCATCGAGGCACTGGAGCCGCTATTCAGAGAGCGCAGGGTTTGGTTGTGTAAAAGTGCGTGGCACTACAATTGGGAGGGAGAGAGGGAAGATATGATGACTTCCTTCATCAACCAGGAATACAGGGCATATCCGTTCTGTGCCCACGATGACGCTCTGGACTCACTCTCAAGGATTGCCGATGCAGAGACAGGTGGACAAATGACATTCCCCGATGCCATGTCGATTGAGGAACAAATCAGGGCGCAACTTGAGAGCAGGGGCATGAGGTTTGAAGACGCTATAACCGTTGATTATGAGCCTATCTAATCTCGTTACCTCCGAGCAACATTGACTTATTGACATTCCCTAGACTGTCCATATGAATACTGTGACTGTAGGTCTCGACAACGGATCGCTTGACTATCTGGGCCGCCGAGAACCGGTAAAAAAACAAGGTAATGACCCGCTTGCAAAGGCGATTGCTTCCAAATGGAGCAGGATGAAGACCATTCGTCAGAAATCCGAGGCACTCCGTTGGGAGGCTTGTGCATACGTACAGCACAGGATGAATGAATTCTCCGACAACAATAACCCAATCAAGCCGGTGAAGCTCTACAACACCGCTGGGATACTTGCCTTTGATACCTTCATCAACGGTTATCATGGAAATCTTATTACCCCTTCCATGCGTTGGTTCAAACTCACCCTCATCGGTGAGAATTACGAGGACTCCGACACCATCCACGGTGCGAACGACTATCTTGAAATCTCCGAGAACCAGATGTATGCGGAGCTGAACAAGACCAACTTCTACCCGATGGACAAGCTTGCCACCAAGGACGCTGCAGTACAGGGTACTTCTGCTGAATGGGTGTATGACGATGTTGAGGACGGACTTTGCGTATTCGAGACCATCGCTCCGTGGGACTTCTGGATAGACAAGAACCACAGGGGGAAGGTTGATACCATCTTCATCCGTTTCACCATGACAGCCTCCGATGCCCTTGACCGATTTGGGGACAGGACTCCGAAGGATATCAGGCGTGACGTTGAAACCGATGCTGGACACACCGAACATGAGTTCGTTTTGGCAATCTACCCCAGAAAAAAGCTCCGGAGTGAACGAGGAAAGGTGCTTATCTCCACAGAGAAGCCTTATGCCGCAGTCACTTACTACCCCACCGATGATTGTATCGTTGAAGAATCCGGTTATGACGAGTTTCCGGTAGCTGTACACGTATTTGAACCAGATGGCACTTCCGTTTATGGCAAGGGTCTGGTAATGAAATACATCACAGAGCTGAAGAGACTCAATTCCATGTCGAGGGACGAGCTTGAGGCAATCCAGAAGGTTGCAAAGCCTCCAATGGCAATACCGGAATCCCTCAAGGGTAGGTTTTCTTCCGACCCAGGGGCACGAAACTATGTAGGAAACAGCGAACAGAGACCGGAAATCATCCAGACGGTACAGGATATCGGATGGGTGAGCAATGAGATCAAGGAGCTTGAGGATAAAATCGGGAGACTGTTCTTCAATGACCTCTTCAACTATCTCATGCGGCAGGACAAGGTACTCACCGCTACACAGACACAGGCAATCAAGAGTGAGGAACTTGCACTTCTCGCTTCCATCCTTGGTACGACCCAGTACATGAAGATAAACCCCATCGTAAAAAGGGTGTTCAGAATCATGGCAAAGGGAAACAGGTTGCCAAAACCTCCCAAGGAAATGCTCAGGGTAAAGAACGCACTCATGAAAATCGAGCTGGACGGGCCTCTTGCGAAGAACGTGAAGATGTTCGCCATGCAGGATGGACTGCAAGCCTCCCTTGAATGGTTGCAAGCCCTCCATGCAATGCAAATGACCACTGCTCTGGACAACCTTGATACCGATGTATTTGTACGGAAGGCACTCACTGCAGCCGGACTCCCACAGTCTGCTCTCAGGGAACTTGCCGATGTAGCCAAGATGCGCCAGCAAAAGGCACAGATGGTCCAGCAGCAACAGCAGATGCAACAGGCACAACAGGCTTCGGAGATACAGAGAAACATGAATGGGCAGGGAAACCTCAATAATGCGGCAGGTATGAACTGATGATAACCAAGCATACCAAGCTGACAAACGAGGACATGCTCCACAGGGCAGAGGTAAGGAAAGCCTTCAACACAGGCGATGGCAGGGCCGAGTTAACCAGGATTCTTGCCGACCTTGGGATGTTTCGGGAGATAAAGCCGGAAGAGCTTCCACTCAGGAACTATGGAATCCGCAAGCTGGAGGAGCTTGGGTTCTTGGACATAGAAGTGATTGTGGAGGTTGTGAACCATATGTTCTCCCTTCCACTCGCCCTGAGACCGACTGTTGAGGAAACAGGCGAAGCATATGACGACCTCTTGTAGGTCGATTGGAGAAATACATGCCAGGTGATGGAGACCAGCAGACCGTCAATACTCCTGCAGGAGAAAACCCTACCAGTACAGAGGGTTTGAATCCCAATGGTGAGCAGACGGGTGCTACCCCTGAAACACAGCAACCCACTACCCAGAAGTGGATGGCACAGCTCCCTGACGAATTGAAAGGCAACGAGAACCTTTCCAAGTATTCCAGCTTGGGGGAGGCATTGAAGGGCCTTTTGGATGGAAGCGAACCAAAAACCAAGGAAGGTGGAGAGGGATCGCAGGAGACTCCTCCTGAGATTGACTACAAGTTCACGAAGAGTTTTGTGGAAGCAGCAGATGCTGATGGAACTCTCTCAACGAA
This sequence comes from uncultured Sphaerochaeta sp., assembly GCF_963676285.1. NCBI lineage: Bacteria > Pseudomonadati > Spirochaetota > Spirochaetia > Spirochaetales > Sphaerochaetaceae > Sphaerochaeta > uncultured Sphaerochaeta sp. The sequence continues at coordinate 2,926,052 of NZ_OY781063.1, read as the reverse complement.
GCTGACGGAAACACTCAAGACGCTAGGACTTCCGCAGGAGCAAGCAGAACCGATCTACAACGCTCTGGTCGATTACCAGAACGGGAACATCGAAGCCTTCCAGACGAAGGGCAAAGAGATGTGTGAGAAAGCCCTCAAGGAAGAGTGGGGCGATGAGTATGACGGTAAGTTTGCGGCAATGCAGAGGGCCTACGACAAGATGGTTCCCAAGGATTCGGAGATTGACAAGGGACTGAAAATGACCGGTGCGCACAACAATCCGTTCGTTGCACAGTTGCTTGCCGAAATCGGGGAGAACATCAGTGAGCATACCCCACCCAACAGGTCTTCCGTTGGAAAACAAAAACAGTCGGGTGGTTTCCTGAGCAGGGAAAACGAAGCTTATCCGTGGCAACTGTAAGAGGAAATAACACATGCCTTACGAATATCAGACTTTAGCGGAGCTGACCAAGGGTCTTGGTTCTCCCGATATCACCAATGTGGTTGACGAGATTACTCGCTCCACTACCATGCTTTCCGATGCTTCCTTCACCGAGGCAACCGGAATGCTCGAACACCAAGGATTGAGAAAGACCAGCCTGCCCGACAACCAGTGGGTTGCAATTGACCAAGGCGGTAAATCCAGCAAGGGACACAAGGAATTGTTCAAGGACGGGCTTGGCATGATTGAATCTTGGGCTACTGCACGTCAGAAGGAAGGCATGATCGCTCCTGATCCGGAGAGGCTCTACGCAGAGGACGAGAGAGACCACGTGACTTCAATGTCCCTCGATGTTGAGTCATGTCTCATCTACGGTGGCTCCCAGCCTGGTCAGTTCAAGGGACTCGCCCCACGGTTCGACCACATCACTGAGGTACAAGACCTGAAGAACATCAAGGCAAAGCCCCAGTTCATCACCTTGGACAATGGTGGAGATGTTGATGAGGAAATGTCCTCCATCTTCATGATTGTATGGGGTGCAGGGGCAACCAACATGCTCACTCCTCGCTATGCAGCGAACAAGGGAATCCAGATTACCAAGTTCCCTTGGCAGGTGATTGTTGAGAACGGTGAGAAGTTCGCACAGAGGGAGACCCAGTTCCTCATGAGTACCGGTCTTTCGCTCATGAACCGCTTTGCGGCCTTGCGTATCGCAAATATCGACACCAGTGACAGCGCACTTGCCACTTCCATGCCGAAGCTCAAGAAGAACCTGTTTAAGGCCTTTACCTTGCTTCCCAAGCAGTTCAAGAGCCGAGTACGCATCTACGCCCCTGGTTCGGTTCTCGCTGGATTGAACGACTACTATGCCGGTCTGGTTCAGCCTGTCACCTACGAAAACGCCATTCCGACCAACGCCATTGGTGATGTTCGGTTTGACAGATTCATCATTCGTCAGTGTGAATCCATGCTTGATGCAGGTGAAGCTGTCGTTGATGGCGGCGCAGCAGCATAAGGAGGTACTGAATGTTGTACGAAAAGAAAAGAGCCTTTGGTCGTGAGCCGATTGACCTGACCAATGCGGCACTTGCGGTGGATACCGCCGCTTATGTCGGACAGGCTGTGGATGCTGTTGAGGCTACCGCAGGGACGCTGGACTACGAGGCTGAGAATCAGCATTTCCCCGAAGAGAACACCCTTGAGGTAATCGGATGGGAAACCGCACTCTCTGCCGCCAAGGGAGCAAGCATTGCGTTTGTCCTGCAGTCCAGTCCCGATGGCGAGACTTGGAAAGATGAGGTTGCCTTCTCTGTCAATGAGGCTGAGATTGTGAAGGATATCTTGATTCGCAGGTTCACCATTCCTGCACAGGCCGGACGCCATATGCGCCTCAAGGCTACTGTGGGTGGTGAGGTGTTCACCGCAGGAAAGATCCTTGCGCTGGTAAGGCCGCTTTGATAGAAGCCCTGCACGACAAGTACATTTGTGTCTCCCCTGTTTTCAAGGGGGGACGATTGTACAACCCAGGGGATGTTCTCCTGCTTCCCAAGGGTACGGAATACAGGGGAATCTCCTTCATTCCTGCAAAAGCTCCTGAGCCAACTGAAAAGCCTCCTCAGAAGCCCAAGGCAAGAGCGAAGAAAAAGAAAGCAACCTCGGAGGTAGAGGTTTAGATATATATTCCGTGGGCTTCCTCCTGCCCACGGTTTTACTGATTGATTGAGGGACTCATGGATAGACTCACCCTTTATAATCTCGCATTGTCCCTTCTTGACCTGCATATCGACGACCTTGAGACACCAAGCAAGGAACTGACCCTGCTCAATCTCAACTACAAGAAGGTTGTCTCTTTCTGCATGAAGGCATGGGAATTCCCTTTCCTTGTCAAACGGACACAACTCACAGAATATTCGGTAGATGTTGTAGGTAATCCCATGACTTGGAATGGATACCTGTACGGTTACGATGTCCCAGAAGACTTTGGAAGGGCCATACAGCTCAATGCAAGCAAGAACAACTCCTATGCTTACAGGTTCGGTAAGCTATGGTGCAAAATACTTGACCCAGAGCTTGAATATATTCCAATGACGCTCTCCGTTGATGAAAATGGTGCATACCCTTATCCGGATGATTTCCTTGCACTGGTGGCCTATCAGCTTGCACTGCACATTGCCCCGATGCTTGACCCTGACGGACAGGCACAGAGTATTGCTGCACAGATGTACCAACTCACCCTCTCTTCCATCATCGAAAGCGAAACCAGAAGCAACGACAGGGCTGAGAACCATAATGCAGACGCTTATTGGGATGGTGAGATTTACGTTACACAGGAAGCAATCAGGGACGCAATCGTGAAAGGGGAACTCTGATGAACAATCTTGTAAACAACTGGATATTCGGTGAGATTTCCCCAAAGCTTGGTGGTCGCTTCGACCTTCCCCTTTATGCACAGGGTTGTGAGAGGCTGAGCAACTTCAGACCGATGCCACAGGGAGGAATCACCAGACGACCTCCCTTGAAGCACGTAACAACCACTGGAAACTGCAGGATTATTCCCTTTACGCTCAGCAGTGGGGAATCCTTCATCATCGAGCTTTCCGCATTGAAGATACGCATATTGAGGTGGGTTCAGGATGAATTCCTTCCGGTGGTGTTCCTTCCCTCTAACGATGAGTTCCTTGCCTCCCCCTATTCCCTTGCCGATGCCTGGGAAGTCCAGTACGCACAGTACTATGACAGGCTGTACTTCGTTCACAAGGATCATCAGCCACAAGTATTGATTTACTCTGCATCATCCTTCAGCCTCGCTCCTTTTGTCCCGACAAACGACATGGGTGAGGACATTGGTGAATCGCAGGGGAACTATCCATCTGTTGTGGGTATCTGCCAGAACCGTCTCTGGTTGGCTTCAACGCTTCTCAATCCCTACACCATCTGGGTATCAAGACCACCTTACGGAGGTTCCAACAACCACCATGATTTCACGACCTATGACATGGTCACAGTCGAGACAGAGGTAATCAAGGATACTGAGGATTGGCCCTACACCACCAATGACGAGGGAGAGACGGTCATTGACTTCTCCAACTCTGCAGCATTCCTTGAGACAACCACAGACAATGAAGAGGTAATCAACGCAAAATGCGGTATGGAGCTTGAGCTTGCCAGTGGACGGAACGACACCATCAAGTGGATTTCCGGCATGGACAACATCTTCATCGGCACAGAAGCAAATGAGTGGATGTGTCCCTATGATATTGACCCGACCAAGCAGGGAGCTTCGATGCAATCCGCTTATGGGAGTCTCCCCATACAGCCACAGACCTTGAGCAACGGTGTCTTCTTTATCCAGAGGGGACATAAGCTGAGGGAGATTACCTACTCACAGAATGGGACGGTATCAAACGACCTTACCTACACCGCTGACCATATCCTTTTGGCAGGGGTGAGACAATTGATTACCATGAACAATCCTGAGCCTATTGTTGTCTGTCTGCTCAATGACGGAACGCTTGCTGTCCTGTCCTACGACAAGATGAATGGGACGCAGGGATGGTCAAGATGGGATACACAGGGAACGTTCGTGAGCATCGCAACCTATGAGGATACCTATGGACAACAGCTCTACGCAGTGGTGAAGAGAGGCGAATCCTATTACATCGAACGCTTTGACTTCAACGAGCAGGAAGTGTTCCTTGACCGAGCAGGGGAAGCCCTGCAGGGAGACCTTGAGTACAAATCCAAGATGGTAGGCAACCGGTTTGATTTCAATACCGAGAGCGGTTCGACCATCGGCAAGTCCAAGAAGGCCAAGGAAGTATGGGTGCGTTGCCTTGATTCTGGAAGGATCAGGACTGGTGTTGAGGACAAGTACATGCAGAAAACAAGAGGGCCGGTAGGTAACAGCGATTACAGAATCCCCATTTCCGGTGGTGCAAGGAAGGAATTGAAAGTGATTATCGAGTCGGTTGCAGGAGACCCACTTACCCTGCTTGCAATGACTTATGAAGTGGAGGTGAACTGATGAGTATTACCGCAGCTTTGATTGGTGGTGGCATAAGCTATTTGATTAATGAAATGAACAAGGCCGATGCAAAGAAGAGCGGTCGAATCAGTGCCGCAGAGAATGCCAACAACTCAATACGCCAGTACAATGAGCTTGCAAGGCAGAGGCAATCAAAGGCCGATCTCTTCGATACCAATATCTCCACCACGTATGGGAACAACTTCCTTGATAAACTCCGTAGCGGTGCTGATACCGCAACTCTCATGAGTGGTCTTTCTCAAGGGGATACAGCCTTTGCAAAACAACTACAGGCCTATGATGCAGATGCAAGACAGGCAATCGAGAACTCAGTCTTGTCAAACACACAGACAGGCACGCTTGCCGGTATGCAGGGACAGCAGAACGCTCTTGGGATGATGCAACAGTCTATACAGGCTGAGCAAGCACAGGGAGCCGCTGTAGCCTCCCAGAATGTCAGTGGGATACGTAGTGACGCAGGGACGGGGGATAACGCACAGCAGATGCAGGAGCAGGTCAACAGGCTTGCAGAAGAATCCCTGCAGAACCAGATTGCAATGCAGAACAAGTCCACCACGCTCCAGATGCAGAGCAACCAGATGACAGCTTCCCAGTCAGCGGAGAAACTCAGGAGACAGGCAGACATTTCTGCTCAGCAAGCCGCAGAGGAAGCCCTGAAGAGCTATGCAAACTATGAGGCAGAACAGGACGACATGGCAGCTTCCATGCAATCCCACAAGAAGGACTATGAGTATTTCGAAGAAAATGCAGGGAAAGAGGACAGCAGGATCGATGAGTCGTTTGTCCAGTTTGACGATGATGATGTGTAAGGAGCAGATGAATGGCATATACCGGTATCAATAAGGCACAGTTTGAGGCGCAGAAATTCAACATCGAGGCAGACGCAAGGCGTAACACTGTTTCCACGATAGCAAACACCACGCTCTCTGTAGGGCAGACCCTTGTACAGAACTCAATGCAGGACAAGCTTGAGGAACTGAACAACGAGGCAGAGGTTTACCTTTCCGACAAGGAACTGGAGATTTATGCCGATACAGACCCTGAAGAATGGGAAGAGCGTATCAATACCCTCTATGCCGAGTATGGGGAATCCGTCACCACCGAGTCAAAGATGTGGCCTACTGTAAAGAAGCAATTCAAGAAGGGCTTGGAGACACGGAAGTCCAGAAAAATCAGTACGTGGAATGCACAGAAGAAACAGGACGAGGTTGCGGCAACACAGGCACACAACACCAATCAACTCAATGCCATTGTCCAGTCACAGGACGTGACGAAACTGCTCCAGAGTAGCGGTATCATTTACGAGAAAGGCTATACAGGAAAGCAAGTGGAAGAAGAGCCTACCCTTTCCGATGGCTTTGTCAGTGCCGGAGACTCAAGGATTGGAGGTGGTGAAACTGAAGAGGAAGGCGAAAGCATGGTCTTCTCCAGTGAGCTACAGGAAGCATACAACAATGGGGCAAGCAGATTCGACTTGTCTGTCATGGCAATCGAACATTATGCCAAGAAGCTCCACCCTTTCAATGAGAAGCTGCAGCAGGACACAATCAACAAATACACCAATGATCTCAGAGACACCATGCCAAACAATGACCTCACTACAGTGTTCAATGCAACATTCTCTGACAAGAACGTGAATAATTGGGACTTCTCCACTTTCATGAAGGAGTACAAGGCAGGTCTTGAGAATGAAATCTATGGAGGGGAACCGCTTTCCGAGACCAAGAAAAATGAGCTTGTTTCCCAGGCAGGGAAGATGTGGGATTCACTGGTTGCTCAGAAGACAAAGGAAGCCGCTGACTACTACGAGAACAACATCAAAAACCCCATGCAGGAACTCAAGACTGCACAGGCAACCAACTCAAACAAACTCTATTTCACGGAGGACGTCAATTCCGTCTACGACAAGGCACTGAAGGATAATCCTGTCCATGCCAAATTTCTCATGGCGCAGAAGGAATCCGATCTGACCATTGCACGTAACAACGAGCGTATCCAGATGCAGAGGGACTTCAAGAGACTCTATACGCTTGGAGGGGAACGTACGGATAGTCAGGAGCAGAAGCTTGTCGATATCAGTGCCAACTTCTCACAGGAAGAGCTTCTGACACTCAAGAAGCAGTCATTGTCTGAAGCAAACGTGATCCAAAAAATGAAGGATTTTGAGAAGTCCGGAAACAGCTTCCAGACTACATACTATATTTTTGACAATGCCCTCGCAAAGGTGAGTACTGGTGGATACAAGACCAAGAAGGAAATGGACGCTGCAATAAACAGTCTTGATTTGTCTTATGAGCAGAAACAAGCCTTGATTGCAGAGGGAGACAGGTATTTTGCAAGCCAGAATGAACACATGTCCGAGAGTATTGCAGAGGCAAACAACGAGCTTGGGGCAATGGCCTACAGGGGAAGCCTGAGTCAGTCCGGTATTGAGAGAGTTGCAGAGAAGTATGGCCTTTCCGTAGAAGAGAACCCTGAATTCTTCACCTCATGGAAGAACCAGGCAGAAGTCCATGCAAAGGATAACGCACTCAAGATGTTCAACTCACTGAACTACGATGATTCAATGACGAGCGAACAGGCCAAGTCCATCCTTGATACCTATGGGATCACCAAGGAAGACCCCCTGTACAAGCAGATGATGGATACAGCCGAGGCGAACTACCAGAAACACCTAAGCCTAGATGGAGAGGAGGCTCAGGGATTCTCCGGTGAAGAACATTCAAATGAGAAGGCTTACAAATCTGTTAGAACGATGATTGGCGAGTTTAGCAATGGGAATATTGACAAAAGTGACATGATTTCCCATTTAAGAGAGCAAAAATCGAATTTAACCGAGACTGACTACAAGGAATTGTACAACGAGATAAACAACGAACACCTCATCAAGAAGGCACAATCCGATGCAACATTTGAGGACAAGGTGTTCAGGCCCTATCTCTCAGAGCAGGACACCATCATGCCTGGTATGACCGACCAGAGAATGAGGGAAGCCGGTCTCGACCCACTCGATTTTGCTGATGATGCAACGTACCTCCAGATGAAGGACGCAGAGGTTATCAACCAGCACATTGCCTATGTTGACCAGTACACGGACAATCAGATGTATCTTGAGCTTGTAGAGCGTGGACTCAGTGACGAATCAATCAAGGAGCTTGGATTCTCTATCCCCGACACCTCATTCCAGAACACCCTCCAGTGGGCCAAGGAACACAAAGGGGAAAAACCAATCGGAAGGAAGGAGTATGCTCAACAGCTTATAGGCGAGGCAAAAGGAAAGATGATTTCCGGCAACCTTCCCTCCGGCAGGAGCTATGGGGGAAGCAGTACCGCCTCCTCTCTGGATGAAACCATTGCCAAGTCCGCTGACAGGATATATGAGAGCATCCTTGATGCAACCAAGATTGGGGCACGGTACGATGATCCAGACGCAGTGAGTAATCTCAACCTTATGAAATTCTCACTCGATGACAAGGAGTATGATGCTCTTGCTTACGAGAAATTGGTGAATGGGGAGATAACAGAGAAGACATACCTTGCCGCAATCAACGAGGACGTTTCGGTCTACAAGTCACCTGAATACAAGCAGGTTCAGGAAGCTATGAAAATCTTCTCCAAGTACACAGAGGAGAAGGCAGGGTTCGGTTATGACAAGGATGGGAAGAAAGTACCGGCTAGCAGTCTTCTCACAGACAAGGTCGTGCAGAATTTCAAGGCGGCTTTCCTTGATGAGTACCAGTATGCCCTGAACAATGCAAACGGAGCATTCGTTGACCCAAATGTTGTGGCAGAGCGTGTGTACAATGAGCTACTCGATGCAGAATACACCAAGTACGCAGACAAGACTATGGAGATTCTCCAGAACGATTCTACAGTCATGTACACGAATGTATTCGGGAGGGAGACAGCAAGCAAGGCCGCTTATACAGACTTTGCAAGTGGTCAGCTGAACCGGTATGACCCCAAGGTAATCACAACCCTCTTGAGTGACCCAAGCAATCCCGATGCAGGTTTTGGCTCGGAAAGCAGCAAGTTTGGAATGTGGCTTACCAAGAAGAGGAATGGAAGCTCAGACGAGGAGATAGGCAACGAGATTGCATATGATGTGGCTAGGGCTATGGGCTTTGAACCACCTCCCTTGGATGGTGAGGATTTTGAGAAGAACTTTGAAACCTTCCTTAATGAACTACCTACGATGGCAAGGGCACAGTGGGAACAGGCTTCCCTGGTCTCCAAGTGGACGCTCGATGTGTACAACCTTGCTAAGAGTGAGATTGACCCTGAGATAGTCAAGCAACTTGACCCTGAAGGGACTATCACCCCATTTGTCATGAACAATCAGATGGGTGTTGAGATAGGTGGAGAAAGGTTTTTCTACAATGACGGAAAAAAGAAAGGAAACCGTGGATTTGTCTATGCACATGAGAACAGCACCAAGACACTTTCCTCTGAGGCTTCAGTGCATGAGAAGAGCAAGGCAAGCCTTGAGGAGGGAATCAAGGATACCTTTGTCATGGATCAGTACGGAATCGGTGATAAATACGCAAGAGACTACCTCTTCCGTGGTGATGATGTAGATGTGGACAAGGTCGAGAACTACCTTGATGGTCTCATTACAAGAAAAGCAAGCCTTCTTGGGAAGAAGGGGCAAGCCTACGTCTCATCGTTGAATGCAAAGGCTGAAGATATCGAATCCCTCACAGGAAATGCAGGTACATACTACTCAGGCTTGGAATACAAGGTGGATAGGAATGCCCTGAACAAGGCCAAGGAGGATGGGACGATACAGACAAAGCCACTAAGCAGCTTCATCACCTATACACTTGTACCAGCGATTCACTGATAACCGGAGGAAACGATGTTCAATTTTACTGTTCAGTATGATGAGAAGAAATGGCTTGAGATGGAAGAGCAGATACACAACGTATACAGCAACCATCCAGACCCTAGGAGTGCAGAGGCGGCCTATTCTGTTTCCAACATCATATCTGACGCATTTCCAAATATTAACAAGAAAGAGGCAATGCGCAACTCACAGAAGATCATCAAGAATTTCACCGGCTATGAGCTGGATACGCAGAATTTCATGACCGAGTTCGTCAACACCATGAAGGCACAGAAGAGTGACCTTGATGTTTCCATGACGTTCAGCAAGGCCATGCTTGAGGCACAGCGCAGTGGTGTTGATTCTGAGGCATACAGGCAAAAAATCCGTGAGGCAATTGAGGAAATGAGTTCCCAGAAGCTTGCTTACCGCAATGACTTCAAGGATATGAGCCTGTTCACAGACCTGCTTGTTGAGTCAGGCAGGATTGTCCCTTCCATGATACCCACAATGGGGATGTACATTGCCGGTGGTGCGCTCTCTACCGTCACAGGTGGAGCAAGCCTTCTTGCTGCAAAGGCAGGTAGCTCAATCTACTCAGGCATGATGGAAGCCGGTTCGGTTGCCAAGGACTTGTTTCAGGTCAAGGATGAGGAAGGAAACAGACTCAGTGATGAACATATCCTCTCTGCATGGTCTCTGACTATGGCAGGGGTCGGGGCATTGAATCTGGTCACTGATGGTTTCGAGAAGGTCACTGGTGGAATTGCCAACAAAGTAGCCGGTAAAATATTCAGCAAACAGGCTACAAAAGAATTGGTGAAGAGTGGTGCTGTCAAGAAATGGGGACAGCGGATTGCCACGGATTACCTTGGGAAGGGCATTGTAGGCGAAGCGGCAGAGGAAGCGATTGAAGAGCTTATCGGCATGGCCTCCTCCAATTACATCATGAAGCACAGTAATGAAACAGAGGGGACACTGTTCGAGGGGCACAGCAAGGAAGACATCATCAAGGCTATGGCCCAGACCGCAGTATCCACCGCAAAGGGAATGATCCTTACCGGCCTACCCTCCGCTACTGTTTCCACGATTCAGGAATACAACGCAAGCGATACAGCACTCAAGCGCAATGCAAACAGGTTCTCTGAGTTCAATGAGAATTCCGCTGCTGTTTCCATTAATGATATAAAAGTCCCCAGTGGAGTCAAGGAAACTGACGTAAAGAAAGCCAGTGAGCCTATCAAGGTTATCCAGATCGGAGACCTGTTCAAACCACTGGACGAGGCCCATGCAGGGCTTGTAGCCGGTCTCAAGAAGAAAGGAGCAAAAGCACTCAACGTAGAGGTCGTTGAAACCTCCTCCGAGTTCACCAAGGAGTCAGTGCAGTCTGCAAGGTCATTCGCAAGGGCAAATAATGCAGTAGAGAAAAACGGTGCTGTAATCTTCGATGACGCAAAGACCATGAAGACTAAGGCAAGAGTCTATGCAGCCACCCAGAAGTCTGTTGTCGGCTACCATGAGAACGAGAATGAAATCATCATTGACAGGGAAGAGGACGGGATAACCCACTCCCTCATTCTCCGCACCGAAGAGGGTGTCAAGGAAGCAGTCCAGAGTGAGCCTGTAGCACCACCTCCTGAGCCTACAGAGGCAGTTCTTGACGAGAGTGAGGAAACTACACAGGAAACTGAACCAGAGCCTACAGAGAGCGAATTGTTTGAAGAGGAAGCCCTGCTGAACGAGGAGGAAATGAGCCTTGACAAGCAGGAGACCGCAGAGCCTGAGCAGGTTGTAAAGAAGCAATACAATCATTACAACAGGACGCTCCAGAGAAAGGGGGCCAAACCGGAAGAGGTGGAATTCCTCAACAAGACCATCCTTCCACAGATACATGACACCATCAAGAAACAGTCCCCGAGCATGACCGAGGAGGAAGCTTACAAGCTCTCCATTCCTTCCACATATTTTGCCTTTGTTGCCTCCAAGGTAGCCAAGACGGACGTGAACACATTCTTCAATGAAAACTTCAATGCACAGCCATTTATTGCACTCTCAATGGAACAGGAGACTGACTTCCTCAACTCACAGGAAGGCATTGCAAGCGCAGAAGTGCAGATTGGGAATGCAAAGCCATTGCTGAATGGACTCACGTACAGGAAGGGAAACAAGCATCAGATTGGGCTTGCAAAGGGATTCACCCCAACCACCGTTGTCCACGAAATGGGGCATGTCCTTGTAAACGTAATCAAGGATACCGAGCAATTCGCACCATTCCTCAAGGTATATGCAAGCCAGCTTGAGCAGGACGGTGGTAAAATCGGAACGCACTTTCAGGAAGCCTTTGCCAAAGACCTTGAGCAGTACTTCATCGATGGGAAAATCAGGGACAAGAGCCTAGGGACAATCTTCAAGGAGATTGGACAGGCAATACGTGACTTCCTTGGGTTAATAAGCCCACAGCTCGACAGGGAAACAAGAATAGCCTTTGACAGACTCTTTGACTTCAAGCTTGAGCAGGAGAGCAAGACAGAGCAGGAGGCTACCATAGAGGCAACCAAAGCACCACAACTGCAGCTTGACCTGTTTGGAGAACCAAATGAGGTGGTGGATACACTTGCAAAGATTTCAAATCGTGGGTATTGGCATCTTGAGGAGTTGATTTCCAATTACTATGGTTCGCTGGAAAAAAGTGGTGTTGATTATGATTGGGACAACCAGAAAACGATTGCACCCCATTGGTTTTGGTTCAATAGGTTGAAGTATAAGAGAAATGCAGATGAGGAGATATTTAAGCTGAATGATGGTGAAGTGAGAATGAGTAGCCGCAACATCAATCATATCATCAGGGAGCATGGTAAGGATGGCGTTAATATCTTCCATGTAAGCAGGATTGCGCAAGAGCTTGCTAATCCTGTCATGGTTATTAACTCTCCATCAAACAATGATATAAACAAGGATGGGCCGCTTTTTGTCACTCGGTACTACGTGGATTATCGGGGAGAAATGCAACCACTGCTTATTGCTGTCAGGAATTACTTTGACTATCCAGATGGGAAAGATGGTATAGCAGTGGATAATGGAATTACTGTAAACAGCATGTATCCTTGGAAGCCGGAAATGAATGGGGAAAAATCCCTAGATGAATACGCATTGCAAGGCAATATCCTTGCAATAAACAGCAGAGCTTTTGGTAAGGAAAGTCGTGAGCATATTGGCAATGTTAAATCAGATATCCTTGAAGAAAGAATAAAAACGAGACCAGTCGAGAATGCGCACACCCTACTAAGGAGCGTACCAGACATTACGACATTGGTCTCTAAACAAAAGATACTGGACATAAAGCCCTTCGTCAACAAGCAAAACATGGAAGACGTCTTTGATAATAGGATTCCCACTCCAGAGAATCCTGCTTATATTGACTTGGAAACCAAAGAATCAGATCAGGTTTTGGCTTCCATCAGTCGTGATGTTGACCTTGATACCACAAAAAGGGCACTGGAAAGTCATTACTACGTACCGGATTCCACCCTCAAGGCATTGGAGGGAGACCCCGATGTTGATTGGGAAATCCAATTCAGGCGTATAATGCTCCAAGACCCAACCCTGTTCAAGACATTCCAGAGGGCATTGAAGACCGTTGAGGATGGGCTTAGTGGGGAACAGGAAGTAACAGCAGAAGCAGTCCTGAAAGTCCTTGAGGAAAACCAAAGCGCAGAAACCTTCACCGCAATGAAAGATGAGGTGCGTGACCCCGAACGCTTTGTGGAGAGGCTTATCTGGCAATCACGTTTTGAAGGGGCAAAAAAGGCAGACAGGAAGTTCAGCAGGAAGCTTGCAGACAAGGAATACCTCCTTGAGGTTGTAAGGACATTACTGAAGAACTCAGACATGGGGTCAATCCACAATGACCTTCCCACAGAATTCTATTCCCTTGATTATGCTTTCGCAAACAAAAAGGACACGGAATACCGGTACAAAGAGGCACGAAAAGCAATCCGTAATGACCTCAGACGCTACCGTAGGGACTTCTACAAGCACAAGGGTATGTTGCCACAACTCTCCTACGAAAAGAACGTGGAGGGGACATACCTTGATGAAGGTGTTGAGGTGGAGGCATTCGGCAACGAAGAGCTTCGCAAACTCCTTGAGGCAAAGGACACCGACCCTGTTGTAAAGGAAATGATCCGCAAGAACCTTGCTACTGGTGACGTGGTGGAAACCCTTGTAAATACAACCAGGGAGCAGATATCCCAGCTTGAGGCAGACCTTATGGGAACTGAAGCTGAACTGCAGGAAACCTCTGATACTCTTGTGAACAAGGAAGGTGAGCTTGAGGCTGTTGAGAAGAATGTAGCCAAGCTTGAGGATAAGTATCACAACCTCCAGAACATCAACAAGAAGAACTCTGAAAAGAAGCGCATGTACAAGCGTCTCAATGCACTCAAGAAGAAGCGTATCGAGGCCATGAGAATCAAGCAGACCTTGGACAGGACAAACAGGACTATCAAGAATATTGCCTACAGCAAGAGTGGCACCAATGATGCAAAAATCATGGACAAGCTCAACAAGACCGTTGAGATTCTCTACGCTTCCACTGGTGAGGAGTTGTCCGCTGAATTTGAGGCACGGAAGATTGGAATAAGGGATATTCCCTACCAGCTCCAGCCCTTCTTTGAGTTCATTGACGATAGAGTGTATGCACAGAACCCTGCAAAGGGAATGGATATCCGCACTCTTGTTGCTCTCAGGAATGCTGTTGCAGACGTAAGAAGTGAAGCAAAGTACGAGAGAACAATGAGGAATGAAGCTCTCAAGCGTGATACCTTCAAGCTTGCCAATGACTACCTTGCAACAAACAACAACAAGAGCTTCGAGAATATCGATGATTTCAGGGAATTCATGGCACAAGAGAAGCTGAAGGGAAAGGCAGACAAGGAAGGCAACAAGGCCCTGAGCTTCTTTGAGCGCAACTTCATTACGATGAATCGGCTCATTGACAAGATTGACCCTGCACAGAAGACCCTCAAGCCATACATCTTTGGTGGCTATGACGGTAATGGCGTATTCCATAGAGGAATCGAAGGTGTCTTGGATGATGAAAAGCGTGGGGAGTACAAGCGATACCAAGAAGCCAAGAAGGTAATGAAGGATCTGAAAATTGACCAAGACAGCCTCCTGAAGAAGCACGTCTCCATTGATGTTGATACGGAAACAAACAAGAGGGGGAAGGAGAAAGCTGTAAAGAGGGAATTCACCCTTGAAGAAGCAATCGGTATCTACATCTACTCCAAGCAACCGGACGCAATGGATAAACTCACCTCCCCCGATGGGAACAAGCTTGTCATAGAACGTGACGAGGATGGGAATATCATCAGGAATGACGTGGAGACTGTTATTAACAGCCTTACTGACGAGCATAAGCAATTCGGTGACTGGCTGATGAATGACATGGGAGGCAGGTACAACGAGGTAGCTGATGTTTACTACAAGATAAACAACAAGTCCCTTGAGAAGATTGCCAATTACTTCCCCCTCATTCGCACCGGTGAGCATATCGCCTTCAGTGACCTCATGGAAGACCAGTACCTGAACATGCAGGAAAACCCAGAGGACAGCATGACTCGCAAGAGAACCGGAGGGGACTATCCTCTCCAGCTCAATGCACTCTCGATCTGGAACAAGATGGTATCCAGACAGGAGCATTACATTGCAGGTGCAGAGTTCTTCCACCAGACCAATTGGCTGATGCACAAGAGTGGTGGTGACATGTACAACCTCATCGCCATGAATGCAGGCAAGGACTACGCTACCTCACTGCAGGACTTCCTGAATCGGGTGGCAAACAAGCGATACATCTACGATGATGCGGATACCATGATTAACAAGGTAAGAGCGAACATGGTCGTGGCAAGGCTTGGATTCAACATTCTCACAATGGCTAAGCAGATACCTGCTCTTGGATTGTTTGCTATGGAATTCGGGCCTAAGAGATTGCTTGAGGCAATTACCCACATGACCACCGACTACAAGGGTACAAGTGAGTATGTCTATGATAAAGCACCTCAGATGCGTGGACACAGCGTATCAATCGACTTCTCCTCATTTGCACAATTGGAGGCAAAGACACCAATGGGCCGGAAGGTGAAGAAGATTGGGGAAGCAGGAATGACCCCTATCCAGTTCATTGATGGATTCATCAAGAACACCCTTTGGTACGGGGCATACCAGAACAACCTTGAGACCATGACTGAAGAGCAAGCCGCAATGGAAGCCACCAGATGGATAAACGAGACACAACCAGGGGGGACAACAAAGGATACCGCCGCAATCTACGATACAAACAGCACCATCATGAAGTACCTGCTGATGTTCACAAGCCAGCTCAACAAGAACCTAAATATTGTCTATGACATTCCAAGGGCTATGAAGAACCAGATGTACAGCAAGGCACTGAAGAATACACTTGGTCTTGGATTGTCCCTAGCAGGGATCATGGCCTTTGAGGGTGGATTCTCTGATGAAGATGATGATGATAAGATGTGGGATGATATGCTCAGGGGATTCTCTGCACAGATGGTCTCTATGATGCCTATATTCGGCTCAGACATATCCGACATAGTCATGGACAGGTATTACAGTGGCAATGGCCTTCCGATGGTCTCAGAGGCTTCCAGCTTTATCAAGGCAATTGAAAGCAAGGATGAGGACAGAATCAGGGACAGGGGAATAAACTTCGGTCTTGGGGCTGCTGAATTCTCAGGGCTTCCTTCTGGTCAGATGAAGAAAATCTGGAATGCCTTTGAGAAGGATGATGAGTGGAATATGTGGTACCTGCTTGGGAATAGTTTTGTAGAATAAAGTACTTGGTATTTAAAATCGAACAACGATAGTAAAAATTGTGACTTGTGGTATACTAAAGAAAGGAAACTGGTATGGAAAAAAACGAAAAGATTTTAGCTTATAGTAGCTTATATTTTGGGATGAATTATTCTGAGGTAAAAATTGCTCTGAGAAATGATAAGAAAATTGTTCGTCCTGCTTATTTGAACAAAGCTGATGGGGGGATACACAATCTCCCCCCTGATCAAGATGTAATGTACAGAGCCACCTTTTTTGATAATAATTATCTACTGGATTTTCATTATACACATGATGATGAACTATGTAGGCTCGTTTTTAAAAATGAAAGCTTTATAACTGCTGATAACTTCAATGAAGGAGTTGTTGAGTTTGATAAGCTTATAATGCTGATTGAAGCAAAATATGGAACAGCAGATCTTCAAGAGATTGGACAAAATATTGGAGATTATTTTATTGCCAAATGGGAAAGAGAAAAAGAAATAATTGTGGGAATGAATCAACATCCTATGTCAGATAAACACTTTCAGATTATGATGGTTTTTTCTTACATTCCGCTACTCGTATTAGAAGAACAATACGAGAAAAGTCAAGACTCAATATTTATTGAAAACGTAATTGATGATTTTTAAAAAAATTAAATAGGGTTATAATGATTCTATGTAAATATTTTAATCCAATTTTATTGCTTTCACCCTGTCAAAAACAAGCTCTTGAATAGTTGGCAATAACCCAATTTTTACACCTTCAATACTCACTCCCTTATATGCAAAATGGTTTTCAATAAAAATTTTGCTAACCATCGAATGAATATCCAAAAGGACTCGATTCGGATTGTGACAAATTCTAAGATCAGCCGTTTTTTCTTCCATATTAAAAATTCTGTATATTTGATACCTGTGATGATATCGCGGAATCCAGTCCGCTGCAAATTCAATTTCATTATTACTGAACAAGATTTTTCTATCAAATTCCGATCTTGTCGATTTTACATCAAGATAGATAGAATTTCCTTCACAACTTTCAATTCTAAAATCATAAGGCTGTCCGCTCTCTTTATCTCTATTTTGCCATATGTAATTCGAGATATAATTATGGGATTGTTGGAGGGATAAATAATGGTCAACAAAAATTTCACCTTGTCGTCCAATAAGAGCAAGAACTTCCTCTGCCTTCACTAAATCAAAACCTTTGATCCTCGGTTGCTCTCGCGAAGATTTTGAAAAGTTGTGGAGAGTGTCAGCAACAGTATCAATAATTGCAGATTCACCATTACGATTAACAATGCCAATCACATATTCAATAATTGCTCTAAATTCATGATTCTCCTCACTCAGTCGACCTCCTTTATTTGTAAAGTGTAGTCCAATTCTCTTTAAATTAGTAAAAACCTCATCATCTTGTCGGCAAAGAAGGAAAACAATTTGTTCATTCTCTAGGCCAAACCAAACAAGAAACCAATCACAATCTCTGTTCTCAGATGAAGCGATGTCTCGAATTACTGATACTACAGAAATACTATGCTGGCTTCCAACACGAATTTTTGGACTGCGATATGTTCCATTTTGATTTTCAATACGATCAAAATACACACCTAAAAATTCAAAACGATCACGATGGATAAAAATTGCATTATCAATTTCAGCTTGATTGGGCAAAAATGTAAGAATATCATCATATAATCCTATATGAGTCTGGTTTGATTTAGGGTTAGCTCCTAATTCTGTTGGAGTGATTCGCTTAAAACCAAGCTTCTTTTCATGATGTATTCTAAAAAAATCAAGTTCCATCATACTAACCCCTCATTAATCTTTTTGTATATAAATAGATAATACAGTATTGCATATATAGTATTTACACTTGCGGCATTTCCTGCTTGTTTATACAATTGATGATTACTAACTCCTGCCAGTTTTGCATTGTTGAAGAAAGTTTCAGAAAAACCTTGCAGAAGATAGGCTTCTCTTGGTGTAAGTTTTCTTATTTCTTTTTCCTTGAGTTCTTCTTTAGAAAATTTCTGTGATAAATAATCATATGGATTTGGACTGTTAATAAAATCAATTGAATAATAGTTATCTTGACATGCACGATGCATCTTAACCATTGTAGCCGTCAGCGGTTTTGCTATTAAACAATTGATTTCAGATTTGCTTTTAAAGGAAGCTGAGCCATCAGCCAAGATTGTTGGTTTTATGATTTCTGAAAGGTAGAAAGACTTATCAACTTCTTTTTCAAGAATGTCCAACACATCTTTCTGCCTCTCTAAATTTGCATTCTTAGAAATTGTTTTAAAAACAGAAATAATCTCATTTTTGGAAAAGGCAAAATTGTTGTCAAGCTTTTCACGCGAAGCAAAAATGTATACTCTATTTCTTCTTTGTGCCAACCCAAAATCATTAGTATCAAATACATCCCAATGTATATATTTGTAGCCAGCTTCTTTTAGGCTTGATAGTACAATTTTAATAGTTTCACCCTTGTTATGGGTAGTCAGATTTCTCACATTTTCCAATAACACAAATTTTGGTTTCTTGATTTCAAGAATTTTAATTATCTCAAAGAAAACATTTCCTCTTTTATCGAGAAAACCTTTTTGCTTTCCCATCATGCTAAAAGACTGACAAGGGAAACCACCTGTTAGTAAATCAAAATCTGGGAGACTAGTAATATTTTTCGGGTCTTCATTAAAAGCGATGATATCTCCAATTTCTTTAGTTTCTACATCGCTAAAATTTGATTTATATGAACGAACAGCATATGGATCAATCTCAGAAAAACCCACACAGTGTGATGTAAAATTATAATCAGAAGCTAACAATTCCATTGCTTGCCTAAAGCCCCCAATCCCCGCAAATAGTTCCAAGTGGTTTATTTTAAGCATAACTTAATTGCCCTCCCAAGAGATTCGGCCAATTTCACTGGTACTGCATTGCCTATTTGTTTGTACCAATTATTGGAAGCACCATAGAACACATAATCATCAGGGAAAGTCTGAATTCGTGCAGCTTCCCTTGGGGATAATCCCCGTGATTGTGTAGGATGAATATACATGTTGCAATCAAATTTCATGTGAGAAGTAATAGTTTTACAGATTTCATTATTTACCAACTTGAAGTATTTATCCTTGAACATATGATTTCTGGATGAATAAGGCATAATATCCTCGATGGAGGGATCAAGAGAATTTCCTCCTTGAGGTAATCGAGTAAAAATCTCAATATCCCGGTCATTGTTGTAACGATTTCTATGATTATACAATCTATCCACAACTCTATTTGAGTTGATGAATTTGTTAAATTCTGTCATAGGATAGTGATATTCCCTTTCTCTGAAACCAATTTCTTCATTTTCCAAATCGGGTCTGTTTCTATTCCTATTTGGTTTCAATTCTGGTAGATCACTAATTGCATCATGAAGAACAAATCTTCTTTGAGGTAACTGTTGGGCTGTTTCAAACACTCTCGAACTGTTAATACCAAGCCTATTTCCAATTACAAAAAATCTCTCACGATTTTGTGGAACAGAAAAATCTTTAGCATTAAGAATACGTGCAGCAATATTGTATTCCGTTCCAAGGACTGTTTGGAAATTCTCAAGTATTTCAGGT
The DNA here is from genome assembly GCF_963676285.1 of uncultured Sphaerochaeta sp. Taxonomy (NCBI): domain Bacteria; kingdom Pseudomonadati; phylum Spirochaetota; class Spirochaetia; order Spirochaetales; family Sphaerochaetaceae; genus Sphaerochaeta; species uncultured Sphaerochaeta sp. The sequence goes on along the minus strand of NZ_OY781063.1, from coordinate 2,906,296 downwards.
GATTTCTTAACCATTCCCTTAACATTTTCCATGATAAAGAAATAAGGTCTTACCGACTTTAGGAAAAATAAAAATTCTTTATACAGATGATTCCTAGGATCATCAATTAATCTCTGTCTATTTGCTTCCGAAAACCCTTGACAAGGAGGCCCTCCACAAACAAGAAAGCAATTATCAAATTCATTTTCTGATAATTCTTTGTTTAATACAGAAATATCTCCCTCAAAAAAACGATCTTTTGATAATTGTCTATTTTTAATATAGGTGTAGGCAGAAGTGGCATCTATTTCATTCGCGAAAATCACGTTAAAGCCAGCTTGTTCCATGCCAAGACTCAAGCCTCCAGCTCCAGCGAATAAATCTATCATTGAAAAATTAAAACCATCCACAATAAAGTCCTTAGCATTTATTAAGTATTCTTGATTAAGTTCTACATTAGATTACTCAAGAATGCAAGTTCTGTATATCCCAAATTTAATGAAGCGAGTAACTGCTGTACTTAATAAGCTTATCTAGACTTTATTATAGATTGTATGAAATATCTACAGAAAATTATTGATTTATCGCTATCGGAATGTATAATTCTTTTAGGAGGCTTAATATGCCAATAGGTGAATTGTATAAGACAGGACAGGATTCTCCGGCTCATGCAAGATATGCTTGGGATCATTACACTGACGGAACTAAAACCCCCTCTCCTACAAACGAGGAGAAAAGCATCACTCTTGAAACTGGAGAGAAATTCCCTCCAATTAATTCCTGCGATAAAGGTGCTTGGTGGGAAATGACATCCTATGTTTAGAGTGTAGCTAATCGCTGTAGATTAATTGCCTCTCTAATTGAACGAGTATTAGTGTCCATGTTTTTGACTGAATCCTGATACTGCGCAATCCGTAAAATACTCATCCATGATCTGTTCCTGGCGTTCAGATTCCCCATTGATACTGTTCTTCCGCAACGCCTCGAAAATCACCTTGTCATTCCGTAGTCCAATATTCAGCCCATCCCCTATTCTGTCTACCTGTTTTGAGAGTTGAGTGATATCCTCACGAATTTGCTTTGTCTCATCCGTTTTCTTGATGTGATTGTTGAATATGGCTAGGAGTATCGGGCCATTCAACAGCGCGATACCCCCGCCAATCAGAGCTACAGTGACAGGATCACTCATGTACTTCCCTCAAGCTGGTAATATACCCATCGATGTGATGGTATTTCTTTGGCTTGAACAAACCAATCACATTCAGCTTGTTCCCGATTCTGGTGAGATTGCGCACGTGCCTAAACCCGAATATCACAGGTGGAACGCAGGTGACAATATCACTACCATTTGCGTACAGTGTTGTTCTGTCGAACCTGTGTTCAATGCTCTTGAAGTTCTTGGCCCCTATCACCCTTGGAGAACCGAAGGTGACCAGACGGAGGGTATTCCTCGCTCGAAAATAATTGAACCAGATATCCTCATAGCAGAGTGTTGCCATTGCTCCACCGTAAGACCACCCCATGACGGTAATGGGCTTGTCGATATTAGCAGCAGCCTTGAGGAAATCATCATTGATCTTCTTCCATTCATCGAGAAACCCACCGTGAACATAGAATGGTGTAGGCATTCGTTTGTAAGGCTTCTTGGGAAAGCTGAAGTTGATTTTCCAGTCCGATTGTGAATTGGATGGTGCGAAGACTATTACCACCTCATCGGGGTAGTGGATAATCCTGTATTGGGTGTCAGTACCAATGGTGTCCCACTTGGTGATCTGTTTGAAAAGTTGTGCAAGCTCTAGATGTGTTTTCATATGTCTCTCGTCTCTCCAAATATTTTTAAGGCCTTGACCTCTTCGTATGCTTGTTGCGCTGTCTCTGTAATTTTGCCAATTGCAATTGAAAGTATCTGTGGAGCGTCAATAAATACATCAGCAGGAATCTCACAACCAAGATAGCTCTCCAACATTTGCAATGGTTCAGAAGGCGGCTCGCCTCCCTGAAGGTAATTGGTAATCATGCAATACTCGTAAAATGCCAAGTCATAGGCAGTTTTCTTATTTTTGAGATTTGGGTATTGCTCTAGGTATTCTTGTTCCTCACTTGAACTGATAGAGCCATCTATGGTGAAACCCAAAGCTATGAAATATTCTTTCATTTCGTTATAGAGGGAGTCAGTCAATTTCTGAGCATTCCATTGCAGGTACGATATGTATGCTATGCTGTTCTTTTCTTTAGTACGATGCTCAACACCCTTGTAAGTATAGGCATCAACCATTTCCTGTGATTCCTTGCTTGGTACTATTCGTATATAGTTCTCTTCTTTATCGAGCAATGCCATTGGTACACCCCTTAATAGTAGATATCAATACGTCCATTACCACCTGCTGCTCCGGCCTTTCCATTGAACCAACTGTTTGAGCCTCCCCCCCCACCAGAGCCATAACTACCAGCACTTCCGGCACTGGAGTCTCCCCCTCGTCCACCGTTTGCGAAAATTGATGCGCCACCACCTCCACCACCACCAGGAGCTGCTCCACCAGAATGTGCAGACCATCCTACACTTCCTCCTACCCCCGTAGCATGAGACTGGGCAGATTGACTGGTTCCAGTACCATGTGTCCCTTTTGCACCGGTTACAGAAAGAATTCTGCCCATTATCGTATTTGCTGTGGGGTAGGATACTGTGGCTCCATCATTCCTGCCTCCACCGCCATTCATGGTTATCTGGCTTCCTCCGTAGTTAACATAGCTTGCTGAACCTGGATTGCAATAATTAACATCTTCACCATTTTGCCCAGCATCCGAGCCTCCTCCCCTGCCTACAACTATCGTAGCTTTGTTCGGGCTGTCTGGTACTTGGAGATAGAACATACATCCTCCTCCGGCTTGCCCCCCAACACCATCACTACTACCGCTACCTCCACTTCCGCTAGCACCACCACCAACACCTACACAGAGGACGTAATAAGGTGCGCCTTCAGCAAAAGTAAGAGTTGACGTAGTTGCGCCTGTAAGCAACAAGCTAGAGCCACTCCTTGATAGGTAATACGTACCTGGGCTAGTCAGAGAAAATCGCCTATGAGCACCAGGAGCATAACCAGCCGCCGCTATCGATAAGGTAGAGCTATCCTGCTTGTATTTGTCGATATTAGGGGTAAGCTTATTCCAGTCGTATTTCGTAACCAGTTTTGCATATCTGCTATTAAGTTGGGTAAACCCAAGGCCAGAGAGAGTCTCGTCAGATGTCTTCATTGGGGCACATATGAGATCAAAATCCCTTCCATCAATCTCAAATCCTGTAGCCATTATCGACCCTCCAACTTATGGATTTTCTCATCAAGCTCCTGTACTGCTTTTATGAGCATTCCTGTAGTATCAGAGAGTGACATCACATCATGGTTCTTTCCGGTGAGACATTCAGGGGAATCATCGGCAATCAATCCTGTGTGTAGGTATTCATCGTTCTCAGATTTATAGCGATAATTGACTACCTCAACCTGATTGAGAACATCAAGAGCAGACCCCTTGTATTTACTGATGTCTTTCTTGAGATTCCTCAGTGAGGAAGCATTGAAAGAGCTTGATACGACATTGTAAAAATAACCTGCTCGGAAACGCTTGCTGCTTTGTCCGATATCATACGTGTTGTTTGCACCATCAAAAGGAAGGATGTGCATCGTTTCAATACCGCCATCAATTTTGCCGAAGACGATATCTGAAACAACTTCAAGATGAGAATAGACTCCTGTATTTGTCCCATTCTGGAATTTATTCACAACAATCTGGTGGCTTCCAGACCATAAAACAATACTATTCGAGGTTTTCTGTATCCTATTAACGGTGTAGGAACTGCCATTATAATTGATTGATCCAGAGGAGACGTCACCTATTGACCCTACCGGAAGCGTACTGAACCGGTTGTAGAAATCAGTACCAGAGACATACTTTTTCATTGATGCAGAATCTTGGGTAGTTCCTCCAATGTTGAATGTCTTGGATGAGGACAGGTAATACTTATCTGGCTGGTCTGATACTTCTCTGAATGTACTTCCGTTTACCAGAACAGCACTATTAAATGTTCTTGATGTTGATATTTCCAAGAGGTTGGAGGTTGCTGTTTTAGAACCCCAGAGTGCACCAGAATAAGCAATAACCGAGAACTCTTGATAAGTGTCAGTGATTGAGTATGTCCCAGAATAAGTACCAGCTCCACCCAATGAGTGCCACAACTCCATATCGCCCCTATAAAGAAAGATTACAGAATAGACTGGATCACCATCACTATCTTCACCTGTCTGTATTGTTTCTCTGGCATTATGGTCTGCATAAATCTGCCCAACGGTCTGTCCTGCCTTGTTTCTGATAAAGGATCTGTGGGTATTTGTTCCGTCATAGCTTATATGCCATCGAACATAATAGTTTTTCCCAAAAACTTGGGATGGGACATGTCTCTTTAGCAGTTTATCATCGCCAGCAGACACTGACGTAGAAGATGATGAAGAATCTTTGTACAATAGTATACGTGTACTGCTTCTACGAGTCGCCTGAGTGAAGCTGTTCCCCTCAAAAGTTCCTGATATGGATTGGAGTGAGTTTGAGTCAGGAAAGAGATTATAGGCATCGGAAAACTTAAAGATACTTTTAGGGGTTGTATACCTTGTTATAGTTGTGCCATCTACTGGTTCAAGAGTCTTGAATCCATCATTCCTGAATGTGCCTTGTATATCTGCATTCTTTGCTTTTAAGTACGCAATCTTTGCAATATTATTAAGTCCATCCAGCCAAAATCCTTCTTCAGGGAATGACTTGGAATCTTCTATGTAGTCTTTTGATTTTACGTTGTTTACATACAGGTCTTGGATAAATGCGGTTATGGCAACAATTGTCTGGAATACCCTGTCAGCACCCAATGCCATTGCCATCACCTTGATATCTTCCTTGTCCCCTTTGTTCAATATTTCAAGCATGTTGGAATTAAGAAAATCGTTGACGTTTCGTGCTGGCAGCATTTCTGCGTTATCAACAATACCGTCATTAACTTGAAATGAGCCTATTACCAAGTCTGGGAATATTTCTTCATACGTATTGAAGTCAACAAAAGCAACTTTCAATGATTCGTTGATAGTTGATTCATTAAATGCTGGTTCAAAACTCGAATATTCTGTACCAATCTCACCTTTGATGTTTCTGTATTTTACAGTAATTGTTGAACCGCTCTGATTGGCTACACCAAAATTCGATCCATCGTACAAATCCACCTTACTGGTATTGTCGATTGAACTGTTTTCGTATGAGAACCAGACTTTAGTCCATGTGTTTGCAGGTATTGTTTCTGAAAACAATCCTCTAGCATCTGAATTGTCATTGTCGTTTCCGCTCCAAGCATCTACGCCAACAGGGAAATTGTTTACATCAGCTTTGAAAGTCACAGCAGCAGAAGCATATATCTCAAGGCTTACTATATAGGTTTTCCCAAATGGAACTCTTATGTTTTGTCCGGCTGAAACAATCAATCCAGCTCCCCATGTCAAATCTGCTCCACTTTCAACACTGCCAGTCCATGTATGTGTTGCAGGATCAAAGTTTGCACCAGAGAATGTAGGCTTTGGTGTTAGGAAATCATTGCTTAGAATATTCTTACGAGGTGTAGGAACAAACCCAATCGACCTGTAATGAATTCTTCCAAAAGACAGGTTACCTGAAGAGTTGGTGAAAATATATCCTTTGCCATCTTCATTAACCGTGTATTCAGCATTATTGATACTAATAGGGGTGCTACCGTTATAGATTATACCAGTTGATGCACCAAACGAGCCATCTTCCTCAAAGCCTGCAACCTGAATTAAGTTTTCGTTTGGATTAACCCCGACTGCTCCTGGGTTGCCTGGAGGCCCTTGTTCTCCAGTATCTCCTTTTGGGCCTGAAGCTCCAGTTGCGCCTGTAAGGCATACAGTATTTTCCCATGCTGTTACATCATCCAAAGACAATGCACTTGCCTCACGCCTCCAGATAAACTCACCAGAAGTTCTTGAAGGCATAGCTGTGCTCCACCCTGTGGTGGGGGGAGTTGTGTCGCTTGTATTCTTTGCATACTGATAGAATGTGCTAAGCCCATCAGCAAGGTTGGTAAGTGTTATGGAAGCGGAAGCAATCATGTACAGTCTCCTTAGCTAACGGAACAGAAGAATGTTCCCTTAACCTCAATTTCATCGTGGGATACGGAAATGGTTTTTCCTGTCTTTGACCCGAAGGTTGCATCTGCAACTCCGTCCTTGTCGGTCATAGTCCATGTATAGGTAAGTCCAGTACCCCCAGAATCCACCTCTGCTCCATCCTGATAGACCACTGCCTTGAGGGTAGTAGAGCCGGTATTGTTCTTGAAGAACTGACCAGCAGAGGATTCAATGACGACCTGATACGGATCACTCACATCAAGGATGGTGACACCCTCCGTGGTGAACACATCTTGGTAGGTATCCGAGGAAGCGTCTGTGTCGGTAATCTTGCATCTGAACATAGCAAACGAATCAACCATTGCAGGGGTGACTGAAAGCTCTGAGGTGCTTCCGGTAACTGCAGACCATGTAGTACCGTTTGTGGACTTCTCCCAAGCGTAGGTAAGGTTGGTGGTGTCTTGGGTAGTACCACGAATCAACTCTGCCTTTACCTTGAGGCTGGAAGGATTGCCATTCTTGAACTGGTCTCCACTTGGAGTAAACGCCCTAGCTACGACAAAGGAGGTTCCATTCGCAACCCTGTTGAAGGCAATGACCATTTCGTAGTCTAGGTCGAGGCCAAGTACAGGGTCGGTGTACACTGCCACAAACTTGTATTCAATCTGCCAGATATTGCCTGTCATTTTGTTTGCGCTAACAGTGAGTACCTTGGTAGCAGTCACAACGGTCTCACTGTTCGAACCGCTTACCACATCTGTCCAAGCTCCCCCAGGTAGCTTTCTCTGCCACTTGCCGGACTTGAGTGTACCGATAAGGTCAGTGGTGCTTCCTGCCTTGTGAAGTTTTGGAGTGAGCGTAAGTGAGGTATCAGCCCAAGATGGGTTATGGGACTGTGTGGTGGTATCGTACAGTGTGGTACGAGGATGGTTTGATTCAATGCTTCCGAGGAGGGTGACTCCATCGGTGTAGTCCATGATCGTGTACGATGCTGAGGCTTTTGCCATTTCCTTTTTCTCCTATATATCTACGTGACAGGCAAAGACAGACCTTCCCACCACGTCCTGCGGTGTAATCTCAATGATCTTCTTGCCGATTGCTTTGCTTGATGTATTCCATGCTGCATCTGCTACAACATCACCACTGGTGCGTTCCCAACTGAACAGAGAAGCGTCCAATTGGCTTGTAATATCCTCATCCCCTTTCCAGACGGTTGCAGACATGGTTGTATACGCCTGACCATCCCTGAAGAGATTCCCGTTGCTTGAGAATATCTGGACTGATACCGAATCTTCACCATCCTTGCCTGGTACTTCCTTGGATAAGGAGGCGATTCCAACTTTCTCAAAGTACATGGTGTCACTGTAGAGGTGCTTGAAGGTGCACATGAAAGAGGCCGAACCATATACAAGGTCGTCTACATTTACAACGATTGACTTACCAATGATTGCGTTGTCGCCTCTCCACGTACCGTCAGCTACCCTGTCCTCTGAGACCCTACTCCATGTGAAGTCTGCCTCCTGATATTCATCAGTGACCTCAACGCCTTCTTGGTACAAGACCACTCGCAAGGTGGAGGGTGAGCCATCAAGGGGAACAGTGATACCGGTAGAGCTAAGCACCGTCACATTGAACTTTGTGCGGTAGTCCATCCCATTGAGCATTCCTGTCTCCAGTCTGAACAGGGTTTCATCAAGGGTTGCCTTTGCTGTGTAATAGGATTCAAAGAGCGTGGTGATATTCCCCATCCCTGTGACATCAGTGTTCTCCGACATCTGTGTGGGATCGAGTACGATATTGAGATAGTTCTCCAGTTCGTCATAAGCGGTAAGGACAGCGGTTACTACATCGGATTCACCAATGCCATACTCTGTGACTTTCTGGAGTGTGAAGTTTTTGGAGGAGGTGAGGTTGTCCCATTCTCTTTCAAGGGAGCGTTTCTCAATGGGAGTGATGATGTTGTCCGCTCCCATATCCTTGAGCTTTTCGTAGAGAGCAGACTTGTCAACAGACAACAGCTTGAGTCCGGCCTTGTTCAAAGAGTCTATCGGTCTCTTCTGAACCTTGCCATTAATCAGCTTTATATTATCTGCATAGATTGTCTTTCCAAGCCTGTCATCAACAACGGTACTCACTGTATCCTCCACGTTAAGTGTAGGTACAGACAAGCCCTCTTACATGATTGGAGGTAACGAGGACAGTGTACATAAAAACGTACAGTGTGCAGTGTAAATCTGAACTCACCGAAAAAATGGATGAGTCGAAGTTGCTCCAAATTTGGTCAATTTATTTGATTTTTAATTTTAATTCGTTACTGGATAAAAAAAAATTGCCCGCTTTCGGCAAAACTATACATTAGATACAAAACAACAAAGCCGGATTTTCTCTTCCACAAGATAAAACCGGCTTTGTTGCACACACCTACCTCAAACAATCCACGCACCCGTGAGGGGTCTTATAGAGTAAGATTTTTAGAATTTTAATAAATCAAATATTACTATACAGTAAATAGCAATATTGCTTCAGCGAGAGACCTTTGCTTAGATAACACCTATCTCAAACTACACTGCAATGTTGTTCTTCCATCAAGTGGGTCAGTAACCCTATGAGATAACACCTATCTCAAACCCATCTCTGGTGGAATAGCCTGTCTCTTGTGGTCAGTAACCCTATGAGATAACACCTATCTCAAACGTCGGCCCAGGGTCCCAAAAGGAGGTACGTGGTCAGTAACCCTATGAGATAACACCTATCTCAAACTTGATACAAGCACATGCTGGGAGGACAGATGGTCAGTAACCCTATGAGATAACACCTATCTCAAACAGTGGGGTCATTTCAACTGGGTAGCAGAGGGGTCAGTAACCCTACGAGATAACACCTATCTCAAACGCAATACCTGTACACAGAAGCATGCCTCGGGGTCAGTAACCCTACGAGATAACACCTATCTCAAACAGGATTCCAGAAATTGGAGGAAAAATAATGGGTCAGTAACCCTACGAGATAACACCTATCTCAAACAAGTGGCTTGCTTACAGGAGTGAATGTCGGGGTCAGTAACCCTACGAGATAACACCTATCTCAAACGAATACAAGTGGCGTGCGAAAGCACCGCAGGGTCAGTAACCCTACGAGATAACACCTATCTCAAACCCACCGATTTCCTTGAGACCGGCAAGGCAAGGTCAGTAACCCTACGAGATAACACCTATCTCAAACGCTGATGGACCACATACTTGTAAGGCTTCAGGTCAGTAACCCTACGAGATAACACCTATCTCAAACCGGAATGCTCCAGGACCCTTGGCATGATATGGTCAGTAACCCTACGAGATAACACCTATCTCAAACAAGTGGAGTGCCCCAAGTGTGGCAAGACAAGGTCAGTAACCCTACGAGATAACACCTATCTCAAACAATCCAAATAGAAACAACACTACAATTGAAAGGTCAGTAACCCTATGAGATAACACCTATCTCAAACTGTAAATCCGTCCCTCGGAAGAGGGACACAGGTCAGTAACCCTATGAGATAACACCTATCTCAAACTGTAAATCCGTCCCTCGGAAGAGGGACACAGGTCAGTAACCCTATGAGATAACACCTATCTCAAACCAAGTGTATTACATGTTTACTGGATGGCATGGTCAGTAACCCTATGAGATAACACCTATCTCAAACCAAATGCGAGCGGGACATATAATGGTGTTGGGTCAGTAACCCTATGAGATAACACCTATCTCAAACAGCACCGGTGATTTTCTGGCAGGATACAAGGGTCAGTAACCCTATGAGATAACACCTATCTCAAACACATCGATGGTATTGGAGAAAGAATATTTGGGTCAGTAACCCTATGAGATAACACCTATCTCAAACTCCATCTGGAAAGCTGGCAAGAGTGTGGTAGGTCAGTAACCCTATGAGATAACACCTATCTCAAACACCATGGATTATTTTGAACGTATCAACACAGGTCAGTAACCCTATGAGATAACACCTATCTCAAACCTTGTAATGACATCTTCTGACCTTCAAAATGGTCAGTAACCCTATGAGATAACACCTATCTCAAACCTACAATCTTAACTTTACTTCCAATTTTAAGGTCAGTAACCCTATGAGATAACACCTATCTCAAACAAGGGGTGAAACAGTGAATTCGACAATCATGGTCAGTAACCCTATGAGATAACACCTATCTCAAACTGCGGTCACGACCGAGGGGACGAACGACCTGGTCAGTAACCCTATGAGATAACACCTATCTCAAACCCTCTCGATTGGGCAACATTCGAGGAAGCGGGTCAGTAACCCTATGAGATAACACCTATCTCAAACCACACATATGCTCCAAGCGGATAATCATGAGGTCAGTAACCCTATGAGATAACACCTATCTCAAACAAGGGTGAGCGTGCCCTTATCGGGTCATCCGGTCAGTAACCCTATGAGATAACACCTATCTCAAACCTCAACAACGCGCGTATTTTGATGTTTTACAACAGAAGCCTGATTTATGTAAACATACGTTTGCTGTTTTAGTCTGAGCATTTTTAATCTTTCCTTCTCTAGAAAATTTCACATTGATCTATATCTATTATACTATATTTTTCCTTATTATCAAAGGGTTTATGGAAATTACTCTCCAAAAACAGAACATTACATTTCATTCCATGTACAGTATTAACGAGGTAATTGAGCTCTTCATTCGTAAAGAAGCTTTTTACATTCACAAAAACAAAAAGGCTTTTTGCCAAGTACTTGTTTGCAACTTTTACATACGTTACAAGATTTTCTATTGGACTGGGATCACTAAAATCGAGCATAAAACTGAAAACTTTCAGCAATGTACCGGTATCTATCTCATCCTTATAAATTAGCGATTCATCAGTATCTTGCATGATTATCAAAGCGTACTGGAATAATGCAGATTTAATCTGAGCTGTTTGTTCGAAGAAGTCTTCCTGGTTGGCTACCATTTTTAAGTATTGCAATAATTTTGTAGCGAACTTTTTATTATCATCAGCACACACAAACGGATCAATAATCAGCTCACATGCAAACACAATATCTATGTCTTTAAGATTATTCTCTGATAATACAAACCCACCATCTTCACCCCGAATTTGTAATTTCAGATCAGATACAAGTCTGTTCATGACAATAGGAGATTCAACAACGAGCGTATAAGACGTTTCACAATCGAAGCATATCTGTGTTTCTATTTGGTTATGGATGAGTCTCATAAAATCACCAACCTCCTCATGTCTGAAAGAGTATCAGACTGGACTTCCCCTACGATGAACTCAATGTTCTCATATTGCTTTTCACTAATTACCATAACCTGAACGATGCCTTCCTTGACTTCTTGACTACGTATTTGTGCCTTCAAGAATTGTGCTGCAGTAGGATTCAATACCAGCTTTGAATAGATTGATTCCTGCAACATGACAAAACCAGTACCAATCAGCCACTTACGAAACTTTCGATAAGCTTTTCGTTGGGCCCTTGTTAAGACAGGGAGATCAAACATTACAATCACTCTCATAAACCGATGCCTATTCATATTCCATACACTGAATCAAATCGAGGTTCTGCTCACTTAATGCTTCCAAAACACTACGACAATAGGTTCCTAGTGCATTCACAAACTGAATTTGCTTATCACCTATATGCACCTTACAATTCAGAACATCCACAAGACGCATTTTTTGAAAACTTGTGAATTCTTCAATGGGTCCCCACGACACAACCTCCTTGTCTATAAGCGAGCGTAATGGCTCAATAAGGTCACTTGAAAGATTGAACTGATTAAAAGCATTATCATGAAATATTCCGAGTTGGGTAAGATATCCATTTAGAACGATTTCCCTGTTGATGGCAGATAAAAGAATTGTATACCCATAATTCAAGGCAGCGTTAATCGGCGAATCCTTATGCCTAGAGAATTCATTACCAAAGATTGCATTAAAATATACCTTTGCTGCATGCGCTTCACGGTTTGTTCTATCTCCAGTGGTTATTGAGTTTGCATAACCTACAAGCTTATCAGCCAAGTCAGGACGTGTCTGTTTTAATACATTTGCTTGATTTGTAATTTTCTCGTGAATGATTCGTGTCCACACCTGGTCTTTGATCTCTTTCCTCCAAGCAATCTGACTTTTCACCTTTTCTGTCACATTATGACAACCATACAAAGGAAGAACATTACTCAATGGATTACGGTGATTGTCACAGAAGATGATATTAATCTTGCGTTCTTGTAACTGTGCAACCAGCATCGCAGTCAGAGATACTGCTGTCGACTCTATCATCAGCGTGTGGATTTCACTTAAATGAATCCGGAGCATCTCAGTATCTCTAACTACGAGATAATTCATCTTGTATTCGAGCTTAGCCCGTTTTGAAACAACAACAATTCGCCAACTCATAACTCATATATGCGTCTTGTTTTAGTAAATATACCCGTCGGAGATTGATGAATCAACTTTGCTTCTCTATCGGTAATCTGAGACTGGAATTTTACAATACCAGAACTAGCTCCTCCTCCTAGTTTCGTTAAATTTGCACTTTCCGGGGTGCAGGTAAACAGATTGATGATTTGAACCAGCACTTCACACTGTGCCTTAATTTCCAAAGACTCAAATGTAGATTTTTTCTCTTCCAAGAATTTTGCCTGATTCGCTGGACGATACCTATAGATAGAATCTCGTTCCTTGGCTAAAAGTTGTTCATACAGTGAGAGATTGTCCTGTTTGCTAATATGAAGACTCTCAGCAAGAATCTCAGCATTCTCTTCTACTTCGTTATCCTTTACTTTCTTCAATAGAGAAAGGTATTTATCTATCTGGGCAACATAGTCATATTTCTCCTCATTCAATACTAATTGGACTGCACTATTTGCAAGAACCTTAGGTTCCGTAGACCCGCTCAAACTCATATGGAAATTGCGAATAGTGACTAATTGGTTTTTGAGTAATCTAGATTCCAAGACTATAGGGTTATGAAGATTTAATTCTTCCACACAGTATTTCGCAAAAGCATTAGCATCCTGTTTGAACTGTTCAGCATAAAGGATGGGTACAGGAACTAATTGCCTCACTGGCTTCCCCTTTTTCTCATGCTCAACTAATGCAAAGTAGGCGGTCGCAGGTGCGTTGTATCCTCCATACTTAGTAGTATCTTGTAGGATCTGACTCGAACCTTTCAATGGAAGCAGATTTTTTTTCTTCTTTAGTGGCTGTAGCTTGAATAGAGCTCCTGAGACCTCCACTGCCTGCCTTGTCACCAAAACCTGATGGTTTTGCAATATTCTTCTGACCGTAACTATCGTACCAGTTTCTTGCTTCTCACTTTTTGATTTACCTCTATTGGCGTCATACCCTTCATCAGCAATCCAGGCTGATTTACCGTTACGTTGAATAGAACGTGAGAAAATATTACTGGCATTGTAAAACTGATCCCCTCTTCTCAACTCCTTGATGAAGTTTCGAGCATCAGCAGTGAACTTGGTATGAAAGGCATTCCCAACGACAATATTCAGATAGGCATCATGTGCATGGTGATGATCATTTACCAGTCTTGATTTCTTAATTTCAAAGTCAGCCCTGAAACTTGAGACATTCCTGGCTTTCACATACACAATCTCAGTCTTCTCGTCCTGGAACAGATTCTTCAGGATACTCGCAACAACCTTGGTACTCTGCCTTGTTTCCACCAATTGTCTATTGATAAAAGCAAAAAGTTCTTCTTCACTTAGAGGAGTTGTCCGGGTAAGACGAGCATATTTTTCCTTGGAAATAAGACTACGGTCTAGCAACACCTTCCAAAATCCAATCATCATATTTTGCCATTGAGGATTGATTGGATAGCTATTACCCTTCTCGCCGTTACATGTCTTATGGGCAAGTACCCTATTATTCAATGAGTCATCTTTAATAAGCGATTGAGGGTAGATATGATCGATATCATAGAGCTGAGTATTATTCATCTGATCGAGTTCGATTTTACCCCCACAATAGGGACAACGGCCCATCTGTGTGTAATAAAAATAGAGTCTGTCATTCCTTAACTCAGCATCGGTCTTTGTTTCAAGGCTTTCCAGTAGTGCGTTATTAAAAGTAATATCATTCTTGCAACGATCATAGAGTATACGAAGGCTCTCCTTCCGGCTTGTGGTTCGTTTTTTCTCACGTTCTTCACGAGCCATCTCTACAAACACTCTCTTAGGTGCTTTTCCCATTACTTTTTTCAGTTCATGTACAACGAGAAGCGTTTGCCAGATCTGTCGCTTGACTGGAGGGGAGACAGAAAGCGGTTTGACCAATGATTCGTAGGAAAACTTTGTGTTGATGAGTGTTTCATTATTGATTCTCTGAATCTCATCCAAATAGTCGTATTTACTGCTCAGCAGCTCCATGAGATTCTCATTCGTTTCCCACATCAAATGGATGATTGAGTAACCTTCACCGGTTGCACGATCTACATGATAGATATCTTCAAGAAAAGCTCGTGATAAACGACCCCACCCCTTATAATTCCTAACGAGTTTGGTAATATCATCAATTTGTTCTGATGTAAGCTTCTCATGAAGCTCTTGTGCGATTTTCTCCTTTAGAATTGTTGCATCATCAACATAGTAGGCCTTCCACTCAATAATCTTTTCAATTTCTTCCCCAGAAAGAATCTTTGTTTCAAGGTATGGAGCAAAATCAATGTAGCTCTTTAGAGAATTTGCAAATCCGTTATCAATCCCTTCAATCGTACTTGTATCACCCTTATTGATAATATTGTTTGTCATGAGGAACTTTTGCAACATTTTCAAGGTAATGGTCTTTTTTCCAGATTTTAGAAAAAGTTCGTTGTAAATTCTCTGCTTTAGATCAACTGATATCGGCTCGCCATTGATCTTAAGATTATTCAATTCATTCAAAACCATATAACGGTTGTAGAGGAGCGAGTATTTAGGCAACACCTCTTCGTTAAACAGGTAGGTGCAAGAATTCGTCATTCTTGTGATGAATTTCTCAGCTGAGGCATTTTTATCAACCACTTCATCCCAGTTCCAAGGGAAGATTGGAACATCTTCCTTCCCCTGTTGTCGTACCATCCAGCAGAAACCTTCGTTTCCTCCTTTTTCCATATGGGAAGTATTGAGAGGTCCTACATAGTATGGAATACGGAATGTCAGCATGCTCACAATTTTTTGATGTGGAGTATACCCATCAGCATCAGGTATAGCGAGGAAAGAAAAATGGCGCTGAGCATTATCAAGTATGACCTGAAGCTCTTTCAGATGTAGTTGGTGGGGTATCACCCTGTTATCTCTTACTCGCTGTTTTGGAAGAGCACTCTTCTGCTCAAGCTTTTCCAGCATACTACCCAAAATGCTATCCTCATCATTCTGATAGGGCTTTAGGAGATTGTACAAATACTTATTTACATGCTCTTGCAAACATTTACCCTTGTGAACAACCTGAACCTTCTTTCCCGACTTATTTCCTGTTCCAATATAGTGGGCATAATTATTTTGTATAGAAGGATCCTTGAATGCCTTGTAGTATGCACTGCCTGCATACTTCTTTACCAATAGTTTCAATTGTTTCAAATCATTCTTATGTTCTGCATAGCTGGATACTTTTGCATCACTGATAAACTTCTCTCCATTCAAGATATCTGACAGGAGTGTCCAGTTATATATTCCTTCAAGCGTCTCAATCAGTGCATATTCCTCTGGTTCAAGCAATACCTCAATGGATTCTTTCTTGTCTTCAAAACCTTCTTTATCAAATTCGATTCTATTCAGTTCGCTCTCTTTATAACTTTCGTTTTCAAAGAGCGAGGAGAGTAAGAACGGAGTCCCTGAGAGCGCTTTTATCAACTCTGCTATAAGCTTCTTTGGTGTTTCCTCTATCTCTTCCTCTGTTGTACGGGTGAGTGCAAGGACCTTCAATAACTCATTTTTTTTGTCTGTTCTCCTTTTCTTCTTCAGAATTGACCCTACACTTTCAGGAGAACAAGAAACATGAAGATCGCATTGTAGTGAGTCTTCTACATTCTTCAGCAATGCATCCAACAGAAGATTGAAAGACGAAACACTTTCCAATGACTCCCCTGGGAATAAAAAATGCCCCCTATGCTTCAGGATGCTATGAATTGCAAGATAGAGAATCCTAATATCTGGTTTCTCTTCAGGGTGATGAATAAGATGACTCCTCAGATGAAAGATAGTTGGGAACTTTGCAAAATAGTCAGTATCTTTGAATGACTCATCATTGAACAATGTTGATAGGAAATTACCACTTCTGTCTTCGGTGTGATACGAGCTTTCCTTCAATCGTTCGAAAAAATGAGGGTCTACCTCATCAATTTTATCTTGGAAAATTTCTTTCAAAAGCCTTTGTCGTTGCAGCCGTCTCTGGTGTCTACGACGTGCAGCACGGTGTAGCCGTCTCTCGGCAGCAGTATCTGCGGTATCAAAGAGCCTTACTCCCCAGAGATGTTTCCGATGTTTTTTAACCAGCTCATATTCTGTATTTGTTACGGCCCAGCCTACAGAGGCTGTTCCAATATCAAGTCCAAGGTAGTATTCCGATTGATTGGAATCTTTGCTGACAGCTGTATTCATCTTGACATCTCCTCTTTATTGGTGTAAGACTTTACTCAACACCTAGTGTTCAAATAAAAATTTATTCAAACCGTCCTTCGGGACCACGCGATGTGCGTACATGGAGCTTGCTTTACAGCAAGCTTCTTTGTTTATGAGCCAAATTATACCACTCAAAGTACTGGTTTACCAGTTTAATCACAAATAGCTATGGTACAGTTTAATCACAAATAGCTATGGTAACCCATATCCATTAGTTCTCTCTTTCCATTTGCGTAGAGCAATCTACACAAATTCTGCGGAGATTCGGGTAGTTAATCTACGCAAATATTGCGTAGATTATTTCTAACACTCCACCACATATACAATGAAGGGAGGACACCAATTCAAGATTTCTCCCACTAGCACTTTAAGCAATCAGGCGATAACAGGACGATGGGCAGGTTTCAATCCACGTATCCATTACAGATACGACTACTATATGCCCAAAATATTCCAGTAGAAATCATAGTATTGAGCAATCGCTTAACTCATTAGCAGTATCACATGCTGTGTGTGTCATATACTGTCACACTGGAAGAAAATTATTTTTATTTTGTCAAGAATCTCTTTATCAAATTATCACTTGACCCTACTCCAAACCTAAGGCAAGCTCATCTCATGGACAGCAATGTATTTGGTTTAAACACAAACCAGCTTCAGGCTATTGAGGATCATCTGCGATCAACAAATTTCTGTAGTGACCATACACAGCGGGTCGCTGATCTCACTGCCTCTATCTCTAACAGGGATACCAGTAAGACTGCAGCCATTTTAAACGATGCACTCCAGAGCTTTGGCACACTCTATCCACTTGCCCTCATCCTTGAGGTAGAGGATGTGGTCAAATCAGTGTATGCCGATGCTGGAATAGACGATGCTGTCAGGGATGCAACCTTGCGTGATGTACGTCTCTGGGTGGACCAGTACGCATCCCAACATAATGGAGCTATTGGATTAGATCGAGTATTCTGGATCAGCAGGCATCTCTGTGCAAATATCCTTCGCCTGGGTCGGTTGCAGTTTGAGCCTAAGGCATTTGGTTATCCCTATCATATCTTCCGAGACTCAAAAGATGATACGATGATTATCGTTGCGGGCGGAGGACTCTCCTATGATAGGGATGGATATCTTATAGATGATCAGCATGCAGCGTTTTATACCTCATTCCAGGATGAAACCAGTCAGATATCCGGTCACTTGGTAAATACTACACTGGGCACGATTGATAGACAAACTAAGCAACTACCTTTACAAAGGTTTGGTCTCATAGCAGATAGTGAGACAGTAGTACTACATCTACACATACCCTCCGGCAGTCCTCTCACCCCGTCATCTGTTGACGAATCACTAGCAATTGCAAAGATATATTTCCCATCAATTTCCTTTGTTGTTTGTTCCTCTTGGCTTTTGGACCCTGCCTTGGATTTAGTAACCAGCCAAGAGAGCAACACCAGGGAGTTCATGCATCGATTCAGGAAATTTCCGGTAATGCATGATGTGCCTCAGATCTATGAACGGGTCTTCGGCTTTGGAATGGTTGAAGATGATGTTCTTTCTTTCAAGGCAACCACCAGCTTGCAGAGAATGGTACAGCAAGCACTGAAAAATGGGGTAAAGTTTCATACCACAGGTGGATATTTAACTAATCTCTCTAATTAATCGTTTTCAAATAAGAGCATACCCTCTCAATCTCTACAGCCTCTTCCCTGATACAGGAAGATTCAAGGACCTTATAAGAATCTATGCCTGCAGATGCCATTTTTCTCTTTGCACCCTTTAGGTTTCCCACAGTCACCCTTCGCATGATCCCTGGTACATCCAAGTCTGTACCCTCACAGCAAGTTGGATGCTCGCAGTAGAGACAACGTCTGGCAGCAAGTCGAATCGTTCGGAGCTCTGGGCTATCTTCTGCAAAAAGCAGGTCCTTCGTAAAGGGAGGGTCGATGAGTCGCACATACTCTTTCCGTCTGTTATCGTAAATGAAAGGTTCAAGAGAGCGTTGCTTCAGTACAGCATTTGCTGCAGCAATACCACTGGTTGTTACAGTCGGTGTTCCGGTTCCCATAACTGTGGACTCACCACAGCAAAAGAGATTTGAGAACTCTGTTTGTATATGGAGTCGCTTGAACATGTGATTTCCCAGCATCTGTTTTGGACCAGCTACGGCTCCCCCATTTTTCATGGTGTACCGCTCGATAGTCTTGGGTGTGGCAAGTTCAACATGCCTTACATGGTTCCTGACCAGAGGCCAACGTTTTTCCAATACGGTGAGCAACCGTTCGACCTCTTCTTCTTTCCGTTGTACATAAGACGCTTCATCAAGCGTGTCCCAATCGGCAAAGGATGGGCCGATTGCCATCACCACGTGTGCATCCTCTGGGCAGATAGTCTTGTCATCAACACTCGGGATATAGACTGTCACTTCTGCTTCATCCAACACATCAATATTCCCGATCAACATCTCTACAGCAATGGTCCCTTCATCAATGGCCTCTTTATCTACCAAAAGATACAAAGCCACACTTGGGTAGGTAGGTACCTGTTTTTCTGCCCATGTTCTTCTCTTTTCAGTTGTGGCTTCTGTAGGTAATAACTTTCCATATAAATTCCATACAGTTCCACTATAAATTATCTGATTTGCAGTCAGTTTTCTTCCATCAGCAAGATTCACCCCGGTTATAGTCCCATGATCAGTATCAAATGACACTACCTCTGTCTTGTTGATCATCGTCCCGCCATGCTCCTCAATGACCTTCTCCAGTTTTCCAGTCAGGAAGAGCGTTGAACCAGCAGGATAATAACTACCCCCGACATGGTTATCGACAAACATGACTGATGAGAGGATTGCAGGAGATTCTGCTACAGTGGTGTAGCAGTAGGTACTGGTGAGCTTGTCGAAGAAGTTGAAAATCTTTGGATTGGAAAAATATTTCGAAAGAAGTGATCTTGCACTCTTATTCAAGTACGAAAGAAACCTGATGTAGGAAATCGGATGGTGACGCATCGACTCAAGCGCTGCTTTCCTATCCACTTCATCGGGAGTAGTGTAAGAAGGATTCTCCACCATTACATGGGTATAGAGTTTCTCCATATCATGGTAAAACTTTCTCAGGTTCTGTTCCTCATCAGGAAAGAGCGGGACCAGCTCTTCAATGAACTGTTCAATGTTGGGAAAGAATCTCACCTTGGTATCGCCAAAATGAATACAGTAAAGCAACTCATGCTGAATGATGTCTATGGGTTCTTCCAGGCAGTTGAAAAGGAACCGATGGGCATTGAAGCCCTTCTCTCCCCAACCAAAAAGCATGGAGGAGCCTTGGTCGAAGAGTGTATCATCACGACGGAAAGCTCCACAGCTTCCCCCTGGATGGGTTGCCTTATCGACAACAGCTACCTTCAATCCCCGCTTCGCAAGCAAGGAAGCAGCACTCAATCCACTCAGTCCACCCCCAACTACCAGAACATCAAAATCCATGCAACCCCTCCTCACAAGGCTTTGCTATGCTCATTAACTATATTGCAGATTGACTCAATCTGCGCTTCATCACGTTCTTTAGTCTCTTCGCTTGGATGTACAAATCGCTCCTCACCCAGGATAGATGCCCCTTTTACAGCTTTTCGCATTCGCTCGAAGCAACGCTTGGCAGGACCACCGCTGCAGGTTGCAACGAAGAAAAGCTTCTTGGAAGCAACATCGCTCTGTTTGAGAAACGAGTACATGGGTGCGCTGGTGGTCTCTGCCCAGACTGGTGTACAGAGCAAAACCGTACCGTAGCTCTCAAGTACAGGAACCGGTGGTTGTAATGCAACCTTCCATTTAAGGCTGGCATCTCTGCCTGCTCGATAAAACTTGAGGAATCCTTTAGTAGGATATTTTCTTTTTGGATGTATCTGGAAAAGATCAGCACCCAATCTTTCGGCGAACTGCTCTGCCAAATACCTTGTATGACCTTCCAGTGAATAGAAAACAACTGCAACGGTATTCATGTAGTGAGTGTACCATGAGTTATGCTGGCAGACCATGAGATATTTCACTACCTTGCAACAAAGTTTGGGCTGCGTTATAACAGAGCATATGCAGACACTACCCCTTCATATGATTGATTCCCATTTTCATCTCTTGTCCATCGAGCGAAAAGGCATCGAGGTTGATTCCCTTCTCAACACCATGCAGGAACACTCCATGGAAGGCATTGATATCGGACTCGATGCAAATGACTTGACTGCTCGTGCAAAACGCTTCGGTGGGTATCCTTTTGTACATCTCAGTGGAGGAATCGGGCCATGGGGTGTGAAAGAAGGAGAAGCTCCGATAGATTCCCAGCTGGAAACACTGCAAGAGCAACTCATAAAAACAAATGCGGTTGCCATTGGCGAGATTGGCTTGGATAACCACTGGGACTATGGAAGCAAAGTAAACCAGGAAGGGTTGCTTACGGCACAAATGGAAATAGCAGAACAGAGAAATCTCCCCGTAATCTTTCACAACCGTGAAGCAGACGAGCAGTTCATCACACTGCTGAGAAGTCGTGGATTCTCCAGACAGGGAGTCTTTCACTGTTTCCAGGGAGGTGAGGAGCTTGCAAAACTAGCCATTCACAAGGGATTCTATCTCTCCTTTGCAGGTCCTTTAACCTATAAGGCAAACAAGGGAATGCAGGAACTATTCACGAAGATGCCTGCAGAACGCATCCTTCTGGAGACTGACAGCCCCTATCTCAGCCCGAATCCCATGAGAGGAAGAGTGAATACTCCCTTAAATATGGAGCATATCTACCGATTTGCGGCAGAATTGCGGGGTATTGAGCTAACTGACCTGATTCAGCAAGTAAAAACCAACTTCCATTCCTTCCTTAGAGCTTGATCATCCTCCACTTGAGTATGTAGATCTCATCCTTTTCTGCCAATAATGCCTTTACCCCAGCTACAAGATCTGGTACCAGTACCCCACTTTGCTGCTTTGGGGGGATCATGGACAGATACTCTGCAGGGACCACCCATTGCATGGAAGCATCCTGCAGCAAGGATATTGCCCAAGAGCCGAGCGATGGGGCAACCACTGTTATCACCTGGCGTTCCTGCAGTGTGCGAGACATACGCTCAGCAAATTGACTGTCAATTTCTTCGTTTCCTTTGAGGAACACTAAATCACTGGGAAAATAAGCAGAGAAGCGTTCTGCATCAGCTTCCCCTACCAAGGCATTGAGCAGGTCAGGGTACTCCAAGTGGTTGAGCATGGTCTCATCATCAATAAGCCAAAAGTACTGAAATGTAGATGCATGCTCTGTGCTTCTGCCTTGTCCTACCACATTCACAGGTATATCAGTGTTTTTCAGTTTCGAACTCACCAAGGGGGAAGCAATGACAAACAGGCTCCTCTCATCTACTACATCAAGCAACTGTTCTGGATCCAACATTAGCGAAACTTCTTCAACGGTGAGGATATATCCTGATTGCAAAAGGGAAAAGAAGAGCTTAGATCTCTGCACAGCGAGCACAGTCTTACTATAGGAAATATCCACAAGAAAGGTTACCCGGGGTAAGAAGATAGAGAATACCAAGATTGTTGCAATGAGCAACAACACAAGGAACAAGGGCAACACAATCCTTCTATTCATGCCCAAAACTGTACCAATCGTGTTGCCTGCAGTCAAGAAACAAGTGGATACTGGTTGACCACTTCCACCATATTGGCTACATTTGTAACGAAAAGAACCTACCATCATACAAGGAGTAACCTATGACATCCTATAAGGAACTTGGTCTGGTAAATACCAAAGACATGTTCGCAAAGGCTATCAAGGGTGGGTATGCAATTCCTGCCTACAATTTCAACAACATGGAGCAACTTCAAGCTATTATTCAGGCTTGTGTTGAGACCAAATCCCCAGTAATTCTTCAGGTTTCCAAAGGCGCACGTGATTACGCCAATATCAACCTGCTGAGAAACATGGCCCGCGGAGCTGGTGAATATGCCAAGGAACTCGGTTGTGAGATTCCAATTGTCCTTCACCTTGACCACGGCGACAGCTTTGAAACCTGCAAGGAATGTATTGACAATGGTTTCTCCTCTGTCATGATTGATGGTTCCCACCTCCCCTACGAAGAGAACATCGCAGTCACCAAGAAAGTGGTAGAGTATGCACACGAGCGTGGCGTAACGGTCGAAGGTGAACTTGGCGTACTTGCCGGCATCGAGGATGATGTCGTTGCTGAGGTAAGCCACTACACCAAGCCCGAGGAAGTTGTGGACTTTGTCAACCGAACCGGTTGTGACTCCCTTGCTATCTCCATTGGAACAAGCCACGGGGCTAACAAGTTTGAGCCCAGCCAGTGTACCCGCAACGAAGAAGGAGTGCTTATTCCACCTCCGCTTCGCTTCGACATTCTCGAAGAAATTGAGAGACAGCTTCCAGGCTTCCCCATTGTCCTTCATGGTTCTTCCTCCGTTCCCATGCAGTATGTGAACATGATCCTGCAGTACGGTGGGCAGCTCAAGGACAGCGTTGGTATTCCTGAAGAACAGCTCCGAAAGGCAGCAAAGAGTGCTGTATGCAAGATCAACATCGACAGCGATGGAAGACTTGCAATGACTGCTCTCATCCGTAAGACTATGGCAGATAAACCTGGAGAGTTCGATCCCCGCAAGTATCTCGGACCTGCTCGCGATGAGCTGAAGAAGATGTACATGCACAAGAACATCAATGTGCTTGGTTCTGCCAATCACGCGTAAGTTTCTATAGTTCTAAAAAGGCCACTGGAAACCCTGGTGGCCTTTTTCGCATATTGCCTAGGGGAGATACTTTGACACGCTTCCTAGGCATGTGTTATATTGTTTTGCGTCGGCCCTTTAGGCTGACTTACCTTCAACGATATGGTTTTCGCCGAAAACAAAGGAGATCGATTGGCTACAAAGGATTTGAGGATCAACAAACAGATCCGTGCACGAGAAGTATTCGTCATTGATGCAGATGGCAATCAAAAAGGTATCATGAGCGTCTATGACGCTGTCGCATTTGCAGATGAACAGGGATTGGACTTGGTAGAGGTTTCTCCAAATGCAAGACCACCGGTTTGCAAGATTCTTGATTATGGTAAGTATCGCTATGAGCAAGAAAAGCGCATGAGAGAAGCCAAAAAGAACCAGAACATCATCAAGATGAAGGAAATCCGGATGCAGCCCAAGATCGAAAGACACGATCTTGAGACCAAATCAAAGTTCATCGGTGACTTCCTCGACGAAGGGAACAAGGTCAAGGTAAGCATACGCTTCCGTGGCCGTGAACTTGCCCATACAGAATTGGGTAAGGTTGTCTTGGACAAGATACTTGCCCAGCTCACCGAAAATGGTGTAGGGTACAACCTTGACCGAGGAGCGATGATGGAAGGAAGGATGATGAGCATGATCGTCAGTCCTTCCAAGAGTGCTACTGGATCGGGCAAGAAAAAGAATCAGTAACAGTATCCCGCATGGGATGGTGAATATGCAGCTCCAAGGGGTTCTTGTTCCTTGCGAGCGCAAGAATGGAAGGTGCAATACAATGCCCAAGATGAAAACAAGAAAATCCGCTGCAAAGCGGTACCGTGTGACTGGAACTGGAAAGGTCCGCTATAAAAAGCAGGGTCTTCGCCATATCCTCACCAAGAAGAGCAGCAAGCGCAAGGCCAACCTGCGTGCAACTGGAATCCTAGCAGACATGGAAGCAAAACGAGCAAAATCGATGCTTCCCTACGCGTAAGGAGGGTGGGATATGCCTAGAGCAGTAGACGGAACGAAACACAAAGACAGAAGAAAGAAGATTCTTGAGCTGGCCAAAGGTTATTATGGTCGCAGAAGCACAAACAACCGTGTTGCAAAAGACGCAGTTGCAAAGGCTGGGCAGTATGCCTATCGCGGTCGTAAAGAGCGAAAGCGGGATTTCCGCAAGCTCTGGATTGCAAGAATCAACGCAGCTGTGCACGCTGAGGGTCTCAACTACTCCCAGTTTATGCATGGCATGAAACTTGCCAACATCGAGATCAACAGAAAGGCCCTCTCCAATATGGCTATTGAAGACAAGGCTGCATTCTCTGCTCTCGTTGCACAGGTCAAGGTTGCCTTGGAGAACTAACTCCTGGCAAATCGTCTAAACGCTGTAAGGAGGAACCATGTCAGTTGTCGATTCGGTAAAGATGCTTGAACTGCGAACCAAGAAGGCTGCAGGCCTGATTGCAATGCTCCGCAAGGAGAAGGAAGAGTTGCAGGAAAAGTTTGATTTGGTACATGCACACAATGCTGAGCTTGAAGAGTACGTTGAGAGTTTCCAGACGAGCAACAAACTTATTGAGGATAGTATTGCAAACGCCATGGACAATCTGTCTACCATCGAAGGATTGGATGACGTCCCTCTTTTAGATGATGCTCAGATTGAGTTGGAAGCCGCAGATGGATTCACCAGTGGCGATGCCCTCATTGATGAGGAAGTCGACTTGGATGCCCTACTTGAGGACAGTCCCTCTCTCTGATCCTTGTCCAAGTGTTTGGACACTGTCGTAAACGGGGCCTACGGGTCCCGTTTTATTATCTATGCCCCCTTTTACAAAGTGGGTTCTTATTGTACGATGTAGGTGTAGCAGACACCTGCTCTGATATTTGACAAGTTATTTTCCTGCGGTGTGCGCCTGGAGCCATAGTCTCTTGGCTCAACATACACAAACGGGATGCGGCATAGCTGATTTGCATTGATCCAACTTCCTTGGGAGTTTAACGGAACAGAATTTTCAGCCAAACTGGTTTCCCACTTGAACCTAAGGTTCAAGAGCAATCTCCGGGTACGGCACCGCAGGTTTTCTCTTGCATACAGGAATAAATAATCCATGCCAGAACAACATGACCCTTTGAAGCACTGTATCTTCATCTCCCTCCCCTCCTCGATGGAACGAGACATTGGTGATTTCCATGTCGATAGTTCCATCAAGATTCCGGTCCAACTTCCCGACGGGAAGACCAAGATAGATGCAACGACCGATATATCCATTGAGTTGATTGTTGCGGGAATGTTGAAAATCATCGCCTTTAATTGGGAGCACGAGCACGCCTCGTACTACCGTGATTTCGTACTTGCAGTTCAACCAGACGCTCCCGAGGAGCTTACCTTAGCAGCAATTGCCCAAGAGAAGAAAGGCAACTACACATTTGCCGAAGAACTCTTCCTATCGGTAATCCGTCTCGCACCACAAAATACTTCATTCATCAACTTGGCCACTCTCTACAGCAGGATGGCTATCCAGGATAGTGAGAAAGGCGAGGTATATGACCTCTATCAGCAGAAGATGATCAACATTCTGCATGAAGGGCTGGAAGTAGTTGGTGAAGATGCCTCACTCTATAGCGAAATAGGATTCTTCCACCTTTACCAAGGGAATGTAGAACTCGCTGGGGAATATCTTGAACAATATCTTGAGCTTGCTGAAGAAGGCGAGAAAAAAACGCATGTCATGAACATCATGAAAGACATCAAAACCAAGCTCAATGATGATGCAAACCTCATGCAGGCCTATGATGCAATCCAGATGAATGATGAAGAGAAAGCACTGGAACTTCTGGCATCCTATATTAAGGACAACCCAAAGGTCTGGAATGCATGGTTTCTCAAAGGCTGGGCACTTAGACGCCTATCGCGCTTCCAGGAAGCTGAAGAAGCATTGGTACAAGCCCTTGCTTGGACAAAAGGAAGCAGTGACATCTATAATGAACTTGCGCTTTGCAGCATTGAAACGGGGAAAGCAGAACTTGCCAAGACCTATCTCAATACTGCAGTAGATCTCGATGATGAAAATATTACACTGGTGAGCAACCTCGCCTACCTCCATCTCAAGGATGGGGAACTTGATGAAGCCCGAAAGTTTCTTGAGATGGCTCGCGGTATCGACCCAAGGGATCCTGTGATCATACAGTTGATGAAGGACTACCAGAGCCAGAGTGGGGAGATACTCTCCTCCCCTGTCGTTGAAGAGCTTGTAAGCGCAGAAGAAGTCATCACACAGAGCAAGGAAGAGCACCCATTCTCCATTCAAGGAAAGGAAGAGACTGACGACATTGAGGCCGCTTTTTCCCTGGAGGATGAGGAGCGATGACCGTCACCACCCACAGTGAAGAGGAGACAAGGAACCTTGGCAAAAGCATAGCGAAGCAATGTAAGCCAGGCACAGTTATCTCCTTACGCGGTAGTCTCGGATCTGGGAAAACCGTATTCGCCAAGGGTCTTGCCGAAGGATTGGGAATTGGGGAGTCCATTGTCAGTCCAACCTTCACACTCATCCAGGAGTATGAAGGAACACTTCCTCTCTACCATATGGATCTCTACCGAATCGAAGGCATTGAAGAGTTTGAGATGATCGGAGGGGAGGAACTACTCTATGGAAAGGGAGTCACCCTTATAGAGTGGAGTGAAAAGGTTGAGGAGCTGCTTCCCGATTCAACAATTTTTGTGCATATTAGAATTATGCCTAACCAAGAAAGAATGATCACCCTCGAAGGGGTCCAGCTATGAATGTCCTTGCATGTGACACTGCAACAGCAGTTTTGCACCTTGCGCTTGTCCGATATGAAGAAGACAAGCCGGTTTTCTATGAAACCAGTGCAACCACATTAGGGAACAAACATTCCGAGTTGCTGATTCCCAGAATTCTTGAGCTCTGTGGTCGATGCAACATTGATTTAAAAGACCTAGACTTGCTGGTATGTACCAGCGGACCCGGCTCTTTCACTGGGCTCAGAATAGCCATGAGCACCCTCAAAGGAATCTCTCTTGCGACAGGCAAACCCTTGGTGTCCATCCCAACTCTGGATGTCTACCAAGGGTGCGTCAATATGTATCCAGGTGCCGTTCTTGCAACCATCGATGCAAAAAAACAGCGCTTCTATGCTGCTCTTTTTGTAGATGGGAAACGGATAAGTGAAGATCTTGATCTCACTGCCCAGCAAATAGAACAGCTGCTTTCTGGATACCCTTCCATCCTCCTTACGGGAGCCGACGCATCTCTCCTTGCCCATAAACTCAGCGAACCTTTACAAGAGAAAGTGCTTGTTGACACCTATGCTGGAGCAAATCTGGCTCTTGTACTTGCAGGTATGGGAAGGAAGCAATATCTGGAGAGAGGCAGTGACGACGTGGGAAAAGGTCCTTCCTATGTACGTAAAAGTGACGCTGAAATTGCATTACAAAAGATAATCCAGTCTTTGGAGGTTTCACATGATTGAACAAGATGTACTGATCATTGGATCAGGGGTTGCAGGGATGTCTGCAGCCCAATATGCAGCACGTGCTGGTCGCTCAGTTACCCTGTTGGAGTCTATTGCTCCAGGCGGACAGACCATGTACATCGATATGATAGAGAACTATCCCGGTTTTGATCAGCCAATCAGCGGTTATGAAATTGGTATGAAGTTCCATGCCCAGGCAGAAGCTTTTGGTGCAAACCTTGTCTATGCAACGGTCTCCTCACTCAAGAAAGAGGGAGAGGTTTTCACTGCAGAGACAGTTGACGGGGAAACCTATAAGGCAAGAGCCGTTATCTTTGCCACTGGGGCAAAACACCGACATCTGGGAGTTGAGGGCGAAGAAAAGTACAACGGCAAGGGTGTCTCCTATTGCGGTACTTGTGACGGGCCTTTCTTCAAGGGGAAGAGAATCTTGGTCGTAGGTGGTGGTGATACAGCACTTACTGATGCCATCTATCTTTCCAAGCTCAGTGAACACATCACCCTGATCCACCGTAAGGACCGTTTCAGGGCACAAGATCATCTGGTTGAGCAGATTGAGCGTAACAAGAACGTTGAAATTGTCATGCAGCACACCGTTGAGCGCATCAACGGAGATGGAGAGAAAGTCACCTCTGTCCTGCTCAATGATCTGGCAAATGACAAGCAGTATGAACGTGAGTTTGATGCTGTCTTCATCTTTGTTGGAATGATTCCACAGACGGAACTCCTTGACAAATCAGTGCTTGATGAGAGCGGATATGTTCTTACCAACGAGCGGATGGAGACCTCTATTCCTGGTCTGTATGCGGTAGGAGATGTGAGAGACACTGTGTTCAGGCAGTTGGTAACAGCAGCCAGTGATGGAGCCATTGCTGCCCACTGTTCAAGTGAGTATATCGACGAATTGGAGGGAAATGCATACCGTTAGGGTGCATTTCCTAACTCATATATCACACAAATCTCCTTGACGATGACATAGCCTTAGTGTTCTAATTGAGGCATGAATATATGTATGGTATCGAGTGAATCTGTCCCCTTCTCTAAATCAGGGGGGCTTGCAGACGTAGTTGGGGCACTATCGGGAGCCCTCGCCATGGTTGGCGAAGAGGTCCGAGTAGTGCTTCCTCTCTATGGGAGTGTCGATAGAACATCCTTCACCGATTTACCGTTTCAAGGAGAGGTCTCTCTTCTAGGAAGTACCGAGTCAGTAACTTTCTGCGAGACTCGTCTTGGAAAGGTGACGTATTACTTTGTACAACACCCTTTTTAC
This sequence comes from uncultured Sphaerochaeta sp., assembly GCF_963676285.1. NCBI lineage: Bacteria > Pseudomonadati > Spirochaetota > Spirochaetia > Spirochaetales > Sphaerochaetaceae > Sphaerochaeta > uncultured Sphaerochaeta sp. Next base: position 2,876,974 of record NZ_OY781063.1, on the reverse strand, counting down.
ACGGACAGGAAGGGGATTTATGGCGACACCTCTTTTACCCCGTACCACGACAACCTGAAACGATTCACTCTCTTGAATAAGGCTGCCTTGGTTCTCTGCAAGCTCCTCGACTGGAAAGTCGATATCATGCACTGTCATGATTGGACTTGTGGGTTTCTTCCCTATCTCCTTTCTTTGCATGATGATCCATTTTACCAGAAAACCAAGAGCGTAATGACCATCCACAATCTAGCCTATCAGGGTGAATTCTCACGCTTGGAGTTGCTCAGTACTGACATCTTGCCTGACAACAGGATGTTCAGTGGAGAGACGCCGACCAAGCGTACCAATATGCTGAAAACCGGTTTGGAATTTGCCGATCGAATTACCACCGTCAGCCCAACCTATGCGAAAGAAATCCAAAGCAAAGAGTATGGTTGCTCTTTGGATGGACTGCTTACAGAACGCTCTGCTGTATTGGATGGCATCATCAATGGTATCGATCCAGAAGAGTGGAATCCTGAGACAGACCCTTTCATTGAACATCATTTCTCTGCACATTCTCAGCAAGGAAAGCAGGCTATCAAGGCAGAACTGCAAGAGGAGTTCAATCTTCCGAAGGACCCCTCCATACCACTATTTGCCATGATCAGCCGACTTGCCGAACAAAAGGGATTCGTCGAATTGCTTGAAGGATCTCCCTGTGCCTTGGAGCGGATGCTGCAAAAGCATACCATGCAGATGATCCTCATAGGGACTGGAGACTCTGCGATGGAGATCAAGCTGCGGGAACTCGGGGAGCGATATGAAAATCTCTCAGTGAATATCCTCTTCAGCAACAAGGCGGCTCACCGTCTTGAAGCTGGAGCCGACTTCTTCCTGATGCCCAGCCGATATGAACCATGTGGGCTCAACCAACTGTACAGCCTACGCTATGGCACCTTGCCGGTGGCTCGAAAGACAGGTGGTCTTGCCGACAGCATTATCGATCTGGATGAGAGACCAAAGGAAGGAACCGGCATTCTCTTTGAGAGTATGAGCGCTCGTGGTATACTTGAGGCAGTTGAAAGGGCAATACATTGGTGGGAGAAGGGTCCAAAGACTCTTCAGACCATTCGAGAACGATGCATGCTTTGGGACAGTTCATGGGAACGGTCGGCCAAGGCGTATCAAACAGTATATAGATCCAGCTTAAGGGGGAAATGACATGCGAACTAGAGAAAAAACGATTGCGATTGTACTTGGCGGGGGAAAAGGTACCAGGCTGTACCCTCTCACCATGGATCGTGCCAAACCTGCAGTTCCCTTCGCTGGAAAGTACCGATTGGTGGATATTCCAATCTCGAACTGTATCAACAGTGAAATCAGGCAGATTTACATCCTCACCCAGTTCAACTCCGCCTCTCTTCACAACCATATCTCCAATACCTATATCTTCGACACCTTCTCAAACGGGTTTGTCGAGATTCTTGCTGCAGAGCAGACTAATCAAACCGATACCTGGTATCAAGGTACTGCGGATGCTGTTCGTAAGAACATGAAGCACTTCCACGACCAGAATGCTGACTACTACATCATTCTCAGTGGAGACCAACTCTACAGAATGGACCTTGGACAAATGCTCGACAGACATATCAAGAGCGGTGCAGAACTGACCATTGCATCCAAGCCCATCAGCAGGGAGCAGGCAACAGGGTTGGGTATCATCGGCTGCGACAAGGAAGGAATGATTACCGACTTCTATGAGAAACCAGCCATCGACCTGGATATCAGCGAATACAAGGTTGGTGATGATTTCATGTTCTCTTCCTTGGGAGTACATGTAGGCCCAAGCAATGAGTATCTTGCAAGCATGGGTATCTACATTTTTAACGCACAGACGATGGAAGAGGTATTGAACAACGACAAGACGGATTTTGGAAGAGAGATCATTCCCGATGTCATCAAGCAACGGAAAGTTGCCACCTACCTCTTTGATGGGTTTTGGGAGGATATTGGAACGATCAAGGCATTCTATGAGACCAATCTTGATCTGGCCTCGATCAATCCACAGTTCAACTTCTATGACGAAAGAATGCCGATCTACACCCACCGTAGACACTTGCCTGCTACGAAGGTGAATTTCTGCAATATATCAAACTCACTTACCAGTGAGGGATCGATTATAACCAATGCCTACATCGTGAACTCTATCATCGGTGTACGTACCATTATTGAATCCGGAGCCTCCCTTGATGGTGTCTACTGTATGGGTGCCTCTTTCTATGAGACACTGGAACAGAAGGCCGAGAATGCGAAGAAAGGCATTCCCAATATAGGTATTGGAAGGGGAACCATTATCCGAAAGGCCATCATCGACCAGAATGCCCGTATCGGTGATGGATGCCGGATAGGAATTGATGACATCCCTCGCCAGGAAGGGGATTTTGCCATGTATTCCATTCATGATGGGATTATCGTCATCAACAAGAATGCCATTATCAAGAATGGAACGGTAATGTAATAACAATCAGGTATTTCTACACAGCGGAAGAGATTAATCTTCCGCTGTTTCTTTGTTTGTATGCTTTTCATAATCCGCTATACAGGCTATAATTATAGAAAGGAGTAGCACATGCTGAAGAATGCAATTACACAAGAGATTGTCAATGGCCAGACAATGCTCGGTATTGAACTTGGTTCCACAAGAATCAAGGCAGTTTTGATCAACTCGGAAAACCAGCCCATCGCCCAAGGGGGGCATGACTGGGAAAACACCTTATTCAATGGAATCTGGACCTACAGTCTTGAGGATGTATGGAAAGGCATCTCAACCTGCTTTGCCAATCTCCAGAAAGAGGTTCAGAGCAACTATGGTGTCCCACTGAAGAAACTAAAATCAATGGGTGTCAGTGCAATGATGCATGGCTATCTTGCCTTTGATGAAAAGAGACAACTCCTTGTTCCCTTCAGAACCTGGAGAAATACGATTACGGCCAAGGCAGCAGAAGAATTGAGTGACCTCTTCGATTATCCTGTTCCAGAGCGCTGGTCCATCAGCCATCTCTACCATGCAATTCTCAGTGGGGAAGAACATGTGGGAGATATATCATTCCTTACCACCCTTTCAGGATATGTTCACTGGCAGCTTACCGGAGAGAAAGTACTGGGCATTGGTGATGCTTCAGGTATGTTCCCGATTGATACAGCAAGTGGACACTATGATACTGAAATGCTTGACCGATTCGCAAACCAGATACAAGACCGCAAGTACAGCTGGGATCTTCTCTCCATTCTACCCTCCATTCTACCAGCAGGTGAGCAGGCAGGTGTATTGAGCAAGCAAGGTGCGGCCTTGATTGATCCAAGCGGTATGCTGGAAGCAGGTACCCCACTCTGCCCTCCCGAGGGAGATGCAGGTACTGGAATGGTTGCAACCAATTCTGTGAAGAAGCGAACCGGAAATGTATCAGCTGGTACTTCCGTTTTTGCCATGATTGTCCTGGAGAAGCCTCTTTCCAAGAGCTACAACAAGTTCATTGACCGGGTCACCACCCCTGATGGGTCACTGGTGGCAATGAGCCATGGCAACAACTGTACCGGCGAGTATGACGCCTGGATGAGACTGTTCAATGAAGTGGTACAGACTCTTGGATTCTCAGTTTCCAAGGGAGAGTTCTATGACAAGCTCCTATTCAAGGCACTGGAAGGAGACAAGGATTGTGGTGGACTCTTGCCGTACAACTATATCAGCGGGGAAACGATGACTGATATCAATGAAGGTCGTCCTCTTTTTGTCCGAGAAACCAAGAACTCCTTCACCCTTGCAAATTTCATGCGTTCCCAACTCTTCACAGCGCTTGGGGTACTAAGAATCGGCATGGATATTCTCTTTGAAGAGGAACATGTGGCAATCGACGCCATCAACGGACATGGAGGCTTCTTCAAGACAGCGGAAGTTGGACAGAAGATGATGGCAAGTGCCCTGCATACCCCAATTTCTGTGTTGAAGACAGCAGGAGAAGGTGGGGCTTGGGGCATCGCACTGCTTGCTGCCTATATGGCGCAGAAGAAAGATGAAACACTCTCTGAATACCTCGATTCAAAGGTATTTGCCTCTGCTGAGGTAACAACCGTAGAACCGACTGAAGAGGATATTGCTGGCTTCAACGCATTCCTTGCACGATACAAGCAGGGTCTTCCAGTTGAGAAAGCGGCTGTGGCTCATCTAAAATAACTGAGAGCACAAATGCATTAAAGAGGTCGATTCCTTACGGAGTCGACCTCTTCTTATTACCTATTGCCTATCTCTGTTACTTGAGCTTCCAAGCAAGATCAGAGAGGAACAACTGCTGCTTCATGGAAGCAACGGTGACATCCTTATGGATATGTACAAACTCAATACCCATGATCTCGCACCAATCTTCAAGCATCTCTGCAGTGGCATCATAACTCAGCACTGCATGGTGGGCACCGCCTGCGAGCATCCACAGATGTGCTGCTTGATACAGATCTGGTTCAGGTTTCCACATGACTCTTGCAACAGGAAGGTTCGGCATCTTGTAGATAGGTTTCACTACCTCGATCTCATTCACTATCAGTCGCAGGCGTCCTCCCATGTCAATCAAGGAGGCAAGTATTGCGTTTCCTGGATGGCCTTCAAAAACAAGACGGGCAGGAGGTTCCTTCCCCCCAATTCCTAGTTCATGAACCTCAATCCGTGCTTTCTCCTTGGTGATAGAAGGACAGATCTCAAGCATATGTGCCCCAAGTGAGAGCTCATTGCCTTTCTCCATATGGTAGGTATAGTCTTCCATGAAGGTAGTACCACCTTCCATACCTTCGGTCATCCTCTTAACCAAGCTGGTCATGGCAGAAACTTTCCAGTCCCCTTCCCCACCGTAGCCGTACCCCTCGGCCATCAGATCCTGACTTGCAAGACCCGGCAACTGTCGCATAGCCTGCAGATCCTCGAATGTATTTGAGAAAGCAGAGATTCCTTCCCGCTCGAAGAAATGTCGCATGGCAACCTCTTCACGGGCCTGGTAGCGAACAGTTTCCATATCTTTGGTGGAGAACTCATATTTCTCTTTATACGCATCCATCTGGGCGTCCACCTCAGCATCAGTGACCGCTTCGATCTCCTTGATCAAGTCACCTACACCCCAAGTATTCACCTGCCAGCCAAGCTGCATTTGCACCCCGACCTTATCACCTTCAGTGACTGCAACATTCCTCATATTGTCACCGAATCGCATAACCTTCAGCTTTCTGCTCTCTATTGCACCAATTGCTGAGCGCATCCAGGAACCAAGCTTTTTCTGGACTTCATCATCTTCCCAGAACCCAGTGATGATCTTTCGACCCATACGCATCCTTGCAGCAATGAAACCATGTTCACGGTCCCCATGGGCAGACTGATTCAAATTCATGAAATCCATATCAATTTCCGTATCGGGTATCATGCGGTTGAACTGGGTATGGAGATGGCAATATGGCTTCTGCAACAGGGAAAAACCATTGATCCACATCTTTGATGGGGAAAATGTGTGCATCCAGGTGATGATTCCTGCACAGGTATCATCATAATTTGCGTCCTTGATGCATTGCTCAATTTCTTCAGGAGTCTTGAGTGTCGCTTTATATACAACCTTGCAAGGCAGCTTGCCAGAGGCATTCAATCCCTCTACCATCTGCTGTGCGTGACTTGCTACTTCATTGAGTGTCTCTGGTCCGTACAGGAATTGTGATCCTACCAAAAACCAGAATTCATACATATCAATTGATTTTCTTTGCATGGTTGCCCCCTTAAGCTCATTGCATAAGAACGATATAAACGATGCGTTAACGTAAACGCAAATGTATTTCTATTGTTATCTCTGAATGTAATTCTGTCAAGTAATAAACAGTAAAACCTGTAATATCGCTGAATGAATGGAAATATGTCGGACCGTTTCTATTCACCTATAAGATGATATGCTATACTGCATCTGCGTTATCGTTAACCAATTATTTTCTGACAAACATATTGATCAGCAGGGGACTTATGACTATATCTGAGATTGCCAAACTAGCGAACGTTTCAATAGGGACTGTTGACCGGGTACTCCATAAACGAGGAAGGGTTGCTCCCAAGACTGTCGAGAAAGTGATGAGCATCATCGATGAGCACGGATACCAACCAAACACCTATGCAAGAAATCTCAAGCTGAGCAAACAATTTACCATCGGCGTGCTACTTCCTCTTCTCCACAGCGAGTACGGTTATTGGAATCTGATGTATGAAGGAATCCTGAAAGCAGCAAAGGAACTATCCCCCCTGGCTGTAACGATCGATATGCTTGAGTTCGACAGAACAAAGGAAGGATCCCTATTGGCACAGGGCAGACGAATCCTGGATAAGCCAATTGATGCACTACTGTTGGCCCCTGTCGTCCCAGCAGAGGCAGAGACCTTGCTTGCAGACCACCCTACCCTCGATTACGCATTCATTGATAGCCCACTACCTGATTCAACTCCGGTGTGCAGCGTTATCCAGAATCCTTACCAAGGAGGATATGTTGCAGGCAGGATGATGCACCTGCTCCAACCGAATGGAGGCACACTGCTTGCGGTACAGACCCATCGTGCTGCATATAACTCGGCTGAACGGGTACGTGGTTTTCTCAGCTACTTTGCAGATAAACCTGGCTATTCAACATATGATATGGAAATTCACTTTGGAGGAGAGGATCCACTGGGAGAACTTGACACATTTTACAGGAACCACCCCGACATGAGTGGTATCTTTGTTGTCAATGATGCAATTCACAGAGTAGCGGAACTCGTGGTACAGCTTGGCAGGAAAAGCCAGACCATCATGGTCGGATATGATGCTATTGCACAAAACTGCAAGGCCATGACCAACAAGTATGTCGATTGTCTGCTCTCCCAGCGCCCAGAGTACCAGGGGTATACGGCAATCTACCAGTTGTATCGAAAAGGGTTGCTGAACCAGCTACCCGAAACAACCATATGCGTTCCAATTGATATAATTCTCCCAGAGAATGTAATGATGGAACAAGAAACTTGCCTCAAGCCGTAAGGCTTGTTATGGTATAGATTCTCTGTGGCACCCAACTATTCCAATTTTGGATATTGTTCAGTCAACTCTACTGAGGGTAAGAGAGGCAATTCTCTGGGAATCATTACTCTTCACACAACCTATGCTTCTTCGCTTTTCTTCTCTTCCCGTTTGGTTATCTCTTCTTCCAATACTTTGATCTGTTTCTCCAATTTCTCTTTTGCAGTCTTCGTAGCTCCCTCGAGTTTCTTGGTTGCTTTCTCCAGTTGTTGTTTCAAATCTTCTATGGATTGTGCCTCATCTGCCTTGTCGAAGGCTACCTTCTCTGCAGTGATTGTCTCTTTGTTTGGTTTCTCATTCTTGCTTGAAACCTTCGGGAGGTACAAGCTGTCCTTCCCAAGCTCTCTTCTATCATTCAATGCAGGGGATGCAATCTCTATCCCTCTCTCACAGAATACATCCAGCACCGTCTTATGAAGCTCACTGAGCTTACTCAACCTCTCCCCTGACTCTTTAAGAAGTCCATACAATCGATAAGAGATTGCATGGTCAAGGAAGGTTTCAATGAACACAAATCCATCGGTAAGCCCACATTTCTTCGATGCTTCCAATAGGGCTTCCTCCACTTCTACCCTACTTACAGTATACCCGATCGAGACAGCGAGGTTGATGAATGTGCCATCCCTTCTTGTTACATGAACGGATTGTTGGACCAGGTAGAGATTGGGAAGACTTACCACATCACGATTGATTAATTGGATTTCTGTGTGGAAAATCGCCAAGTCTGTAACGCGACCAACGAGTGTCCCTACTTCAATAAAATCACCACCACGGAATTCACCCGTAACACGAAGCATGAGTCCTGCCATGGCATTACTTACCAAGGTTGTCGAGGAGAGCGCAATAATTGCACTGAGTAATATTCCCAAGATGCTGAGTATCTGGTTTTTCACCTCATTATGGATGGGGAGGAATGCGATGGACATGAACAGTCCGACTAAGACAATCAAGAATACCAGAAACTGGCGTTGGTATGGCCAACGCTTTGAACTTTCCACAGTCTTTCTGAACACAAAATGGATAATAACGACCAAGAGAATGGTACCAAGTACAGCAATTATCGTACTGGAGAACGAACCTAAAATGTCCATGGATTCCTCCTTTGGCTCAACCCTTGTTGGGTTCAGTGGAAAGCAACGTCTTTACAATCTCCTGGTCACTTGGAGCAAATTCATAGGATGGTAGATCCTGTAAGGCGACCCAGCGAAACTCACTATGAACCAATAAATCAAGATGGCTTATGGGGGGAGCTGACACCAGATAAGCCTTCAGATGATACCGGGTATCCTTGTTGATGAAATCATGTGAGTGAACAAGAGGACCCACTGAGACTGATAAACCAAGTTCCTCCTGGAATTCTCGTATAAGTGTCTCCTCTTCAGTTTCCGTATAGCGGTTCTTTCCACCAGGGAACTCCCAAAGCCCCCCAATAGACCCCTTTTCCTCTCTTTTTGCGACAAGATACTTCCCCTCTTGTACCAAGATACCCGCTGTTGTAACCCGTTCCTGCATATATTCCTCCTACAGTAAAACCAGCTGAGGTGCTAAAAAATGGACTATTGCTATCACGACAGTCAAGATTCCTACATTTCGCTTATTTTTTTCCATATATAGACCAGTTGCATCCAACACTGAGTCTTCATCATTATGACTCCCCTCTTCCAATCCCCTTATGGACCTGAATACATAGTAGAGCATAAGGGAGAAGATATTGAGCATGGGTACAAAGTCACCCAGAAACACCGGTCCTGGATCCATAGGGAAGAACCCAAGACCAAAAGTGATCATGATTCCCAGAATAATAAGCAATCTTCTCAGTACCCTCTTGGTCCTAAATGCATAGCGCATTGACAATAACAATGCGAAGGAGAGCCCATAGCTGTCGGCCAGCAACAATCCTGCCCCAAACAACAGGTACGCTATGGACAGTACATAAAGTTGCATCACCGTTCTGCCTCCTGTATGGCCCTTCCTACAAAGGAGATGAGTGCATCGCTGTCATAGTATCCATACTGGGCTGCTGCTAGGTTTCCTGCTCGCTGATGGATCAAGGTACCTTCAAGTGCTACCCGGGCACAATCACGAAGTTTGGCGAGCAGTGCAGCAAGAATGCCTGAGAGGACATCCCCGCTCCCCGCTACTCCCAAGGATGGGTTGTTACCCTCCACCACTACAGTATGTTTTCCAGGAGAAGTCACATATACCAACTGACTTTTTACCACGAGTGTGGCATCAAGGTGAGAGGCTGTACGCTCCAAAACCCTGAAGAACGAAGAGGGAGTATCATCCTTGGCCACATCTTGGGCCTCATCAGGAAAGAGCGCCCTCACAATCGTCCTGAGCTCCCCTAGATGTGGCGTAAGTATCATAGGGCCATGGGAAGGAAACTTCCCCTGTTCAAGTATAGACGCATAGGCCCTGATCCCGTCAGCATCAAGAACCATGGGTAATCCTGAGGCAAGCAGGGTCTCCAGCAGGGATACCCTTCCCTCTCCCCACCCTGGTCCGGCTAGAATTGCATCATATTTCTCCAGGTTCTGTGTTTCATACACCTGAACCATGACGGAAGCTGATTCAGAAACAGCCACCGGGTACACTTCCTCGTCACAAAACAAGGTCACCAACCCTGCCCTTGAGGAAAAGGCAGTACGGGCTGATAGACGAGCAGCTCCAGTGTACTGTTTGCTACCTCCAAAAATCGCTATATGGCCTCTCGTGGACTTGTACTCATTCAGAGCAAGTGATGGCAGCGTTGCACTCACACGCTCACACAGCAGTGCAGTCGCTTTACACTGATCGAGGAGAAATGGAGGGAAGGAAGGATTCACCAAGAGAATACGTCCACAGGAAGCCCGATTGGCAGGGTGGTACATTGCCACCTTCTCCTTGCCCATCGTTACCGTCATGTCTGCGTGTATATGGACAGAGGAGACAGGAACATCATCCCCTACAGCACTGGGAATATCGATGGCCAATCGTTTTGCAGGACTCTGATTCGCTTGTAAAACCAGGGTCTGCAGAGATTTCTTCAACGATCCTTTCAGGCCCGTGCCTACCAAGCCATCCACAATCCAGGAAGCATTTTCAAATAATGCATGACGATCAGAATCATTTGCAGCATCCCAGTCAAACTGAGGGATCATATAGGCTTCGGCAATACTACGTTGAACCTCACAAGATGGTGAGATATGTGCCCCGGTATAAACCAATAGCATGTTATGAAAGCCATCATTGTATGCATAACGGGCAACTACCAATGCATCACCACCATTATTGCCCCCACCACAGAGAAAAACCAGACGATCAGAACACGTCAGCTGTGATTTCCACTTCTGGTAAATCTGCAACCCAGCACTCTCCATCAAACAGAGAGCGGGTATGTTTGCCTGGCTTTGGGCTTTTGCATCGATGTCAGAAACTTCACTGGAGGGAACAAGTCTTTTCATAATTCTCACTGTACATGAGCTCTCGAGCGCGGTCAACAGAACGTATATTGACAGTTTTCCCTCATCCCGTTAGGCTAAGGATGTCCTGGGGTGGCCTCTTGGCCTGAGATTACACCCGTTAACCTGATCTGGATCATACCAGCGGAGGGAGACAGTCATATCTTACAAAATCATTCCCCATGGCAGACTAAATTATATGGAGGTGCTTATGAAAAAGCATCAGTTCGTCTGTGTATTGGTTGCCATCCTTTCACTTTTTATTCCGCTTGCGGCTCAAGGTGTGCAAGAACAGCAGGAGCTTGTAGTCTATGCCTATGACTCCTTCAGTGGAGATTGGGGTCCTGGCCCTGTCTTGGTCGATATGTTCGAGGAAGAGACCGGTATCAAGGTAAACTTGGTAAGCTCAGGAGATGGCATGGAGATGATGAACAAACTCATCTCAGAGGCTAACAACCCATGGGCAGATGTCGTGGTGGGTATCAGTGACGATATGGCCTCAAAAATCTATGAGGCAGGGTTGTTGGAACCTTACAAGAGCAAGGTACTTGCTGACATTCCTGACTTCCTGCATTTTGATCCTACCTATCAGCTGATCCCCTTTGACTACGGAAACTTTGCATTTGTAGTGGATACCGAGGCCATGGACAATGATATGGTCCCAACTTCCCTCGCCAGTCTGACTGATCCAATCTACAAGGATAAGGTTATCCTGATCGATCCCAGGACCAGTTCCGTTGGCCTTGGCTTGCTGCTCTGGACAATTGAGGTCTTTGGGGAAGAGGGATACCTCACCTGGTGGGAGACCATGAAAGACCAGGCACTTACCATCACCGATGGATGGTCCAGCGCCTATGGTCTGTTCACTGAGGGAGAAGCCCCCTTGGTTCTCAGTTATACCACCAGTCCTGTGTACCATGTCACTTACGAGGATACCACCCGCTACCAGGTAGCAATCTTCGAAGAAGGGCATAGTACAACCATCGAAGGAGTTGGCTTGCTTGCTTCCAGCAAGAAAAAGGACGAGGCCAGGCAGTTCATTGACTTTATCCTGACCAAAGGACAATTGACCATCGCCATGGCAAATTCAATGTACCCGGTCAACAGCAAGACTGAACTCCCTGATGCCTTCGATTACGCCCCAAAACCGGAAAAGAACCTCTCCATGGATAGCAAAACTCTTGCAAAAAACCTGGATAGGTGGCTTACTGAATGGACACAGGTAATGAGTAAATGAGAGAAAATAACAGCATTCAGTACAGACGATTTTATCGTACCATGCCCATTCCATCGATGGTTGTCTTGCTGATGCTGTTTTTTGTCCCTCTGTTTTTCACGCTCTCCTCAGCATTCATTACTGAGGAGGGCTTCTCTTTCTCCCGGCTTGTCAGTGTTTTCTGCGACCCGTATACACAAAAAATCATGGGATTCACACTGCTGCAGGCAACGCTCTCTACCCTTGCCTCGCTTGCAGTCGCCCTACCTGGTGCGTACTTGATTGCTACATACTCTTTCAAAGGTAAGCGCATGATTCTGGCACTGAGTGCCATACCCTTTGTCATTCCCTCGATTCTGGTTGTACTCGGTTTCGTAATCTTTTTCGGAAACAATGGATTTCTCAATCGTGCACTGATGAGTCTCTTCCAACTTGAGGAACCACCACTGAAAATTCTCTACTCATTCCCTGCCATCATCCTTGCACACACCTTCTACAACTTCCCGATCATCATGAGCCTTGTATCCTCCTATTGGGAACATATGGATGAGAATTGTGAAGCTGCAAGCTGGACCTTGGGAGCAAACAAGGTACGGACCTTCTTTTCCATTACACTTCCCAGACTCATACCTGCCATTGTCTCCTCTGCTAGCCTTGTTTTCTTGTTCTGCTTCAATAGCTTCGCCATTATCCTGGTACTCGGGGGAGGACCCCAGTTCACGACCATGGAAGTGGAAATCTACCGGCAAGCAAGGATGATGGGGAATCCTGCCGCTGCAAGCGCCCTCTCTTTGTTCTCTATCCTCATAACCAGCCTCTTATTGCTCTGGTACAATGCTACCCAGAAGAAGTTGGCACAAAGTGAAACCTACCGTACTACCCACCGAACACTGGAGAAAAAACCAGCAACTGTGGTGGGACGAATACTCGCATTCTTATACACCATCATTTCCTTCCTGTTTATTCTTGGTCCTATCGTATCGGTAGTGGTGCGTTCTTTCATGGCAGCACCATCTCGTTCAGCCCAGGAAGTATTCAGCCTGAAGTGGTATCGTCAGTTACTCAGTTTGGAAAGTGCAACAGGCCATATGGGTTCTGCATTAGGGGCACTTACGAACAGCTTGCTTATCGCACTGGTGGTTGCTGCTACCACGGTCCCGCTTGCTCTTACCCTCTCAGTCGCCATCAGGAGGAAAAAACATACCTCCTCCTTCTTGGAGTTGGCAGGGATGCTCCCCATGACCGTCAGTTCGGTAATTATTGGTCTAGGATACTACTTGGTTGCAAGCCGCCTCAGGGGAGGGCTTGCATTGAGCTATACCCTGGTTGTATTGGCTCACCTGGTCATTGCCATTCCCTTTGTCCTGAGAACTATCCTCCCTGAGTACCGTAAGATTCCCCTAACCTATATGCACAGTTCATTAACCCTTGGTGCTGGTCCTCTGAGGACATTCCTTGCCATTGAACTCCCTCTACTGAAGGGTGCTATGTTCACAGGGGCAATTTTTGCGTTTGCCCTCAGCATGGGAGAATTCAATGCTACCCTGACATTGGCAAACAGTTCGATCATTACCCTCCCAGTGGTGATGTATCGACTCATTGGGAGTTACAATTTCCAAGGTGCTTGTGCACTGGGAACCATCTTGATTGCAGTCAGTGTACTGGTATTTATTGTAAGTGAATTTGCGAAAGGGGGAACATATGGCCGCTGAAGGTCTGAATTGTGCATTGAAGGCATCCTATAAGGATTTTTCTTTGAATGTGTCATTTTCTGTCCAGGCAGGAGAACTGGCATGTATCATAGGGCCTTCAGGGTGTGGAAAGAGCACATCCCTCCAATTGATCGCAGGATTACTTCCCCTTCACTCTGGTTCATTGCTGTTGAATGGAAAAGACCTATCCCAAACACCGGTTCATGAACGTCAGATCGCCATGGTATTCCAGGACTATGCCCTTTTCCCCCATATGAACGTTGAACAGAATATTGCTTATCCCTTGAAGCTCCGCAAATCCCCGAAAGCAAAAAGGAAGGAACGTATTAACCGATTGCTTTCGTTGGTTGCACTGGAAGGGTACCAGAAGAGGCGAAGTCAGGAGCTTAGTGGCGGAGAGCGTCAACGGGTTGCCTTGGCGCGAGCGCTTGCATCACAGCCCCAGCTGTTACTGTTGGATGAACCACTCTCTGCGCTCGATGCTAAGCTGCGTAAGCATCTCCGTGAAGAAATACGGAGAATTCATGATGAGACAGGTATTACCACCATCTATGTAACCCATGACCAGGAGGAGGCCCTCTCCATCGCCGACCGCATCATAGTGATGCATGAAGGTAAGGTAATGCAGGAGGGGCCTGGTGAAGCAATTTATTCCAATCCTGCCAATCTCTTTGTAGCCACCTTCATGGGAGAGGGGAATACGCTCCCCTACAGTGTGATTCCCAAGACACTGGTCAAGATTGGGGCCTTTGAGCCTTTTGTATTCAAACCCCAAGAAGGGCAACACTCAATTTTCTTCAGACCTGAGTCAGTCCTGGTCCAGGACGATCCAACACTTCCTCTGGCTGAATACCTCCCTCATCTCAAATTCAAGAATACAGAGCTGGTCAGTTGTGAATTCCAGGGCGACCACTACAGGCTTACTTGCAGTTGGGAAGGACATACAATTATTGCCCATGCGTCTCATCGACCTATCGCAGACCATGTAACGCTGGGAGTGAGAATCAAGGCCATAAGGGAGTATCTTGACGGTACACTCATGACAAAATCAAAACTTACCATGGCTAGGGAATAGTCATATCCTAGGATTTCTGTATACTAAAGAATATGAAAGGTAAACGACTGTATCTAATCGTTCTTCTATTTCTTATTACAACTGCCCTGTCTGCTGATAGTGGAAGACAGTATTATGCTGCCTCTTCCTCACTCTCCTACTATCTGGGAATTCCCCACTTCGAAGATGAGATACCTGCCCGTTCTTCATTGGCTCTTACTACAACTGTTGGCTTCCTTGGATACCAAGGAAATAACTGGGAGACAGTGCTTCAGGCACACATCTACTCTGTCTCGGACTCCCTCCCCTTTGGCAACTACCGTGCACGTGGTTTCAACTCACTTGGACTGAGTATTCTCGGAAGCTGGTCACTCAGTGATAGATTCTCGCTTTTCATCCAAGGCGGGAGTGAAGTTAACTTCTATAAGCAGATCGAAGAAGTCTTTGCTTCTTTCTCATTCAAACTTGGCCCCCAATTCCTCATCGCAGAGGGAACAGACCACCAAATATTCCTCACAGCACCTCTTTCTGTGCATCTTAGAAAGGAGATTACTGCTGTGCAAGCAGGGATTGGGGTACGCTACCTAGTATTCCCTTTTAAACGAGGTGATACATGAGACGAGTACTCCTTCTGCTATCCATCCTACTACTCCTCATGGCCTCCTGTGAGTTGTATTACGAGGAGCCCGTACAGAGGGGAACCGTACGTATTGTCTCAATAGGAATAACCTATGAGAATGAACCAGAGGAAGTAGCATATCCTGAGGATGAAGAGAAGGATCAGCTTGGTGATCTTCCAGGGACTGTCTTTGATGCGAGGGAACTTTCAGACGCACTCAAGCAGCAAGCTATGAGAGCTGGCTGGAATAGTGCAGATATTGAGGTAACCCTGCTCCTTCAGGAAAGGGAAGATTACTCCGAGGCAACCGTCAATGACACAGGATATGCTTCAAGAGCAAACTTAAAAAGCACACTTGAAATAATTCAGGGAACTACAACAGAGGATGATCTGACCATCATCACCTACAGCGGACACGGCATTGAGGAAACAGGGGAACTCCTGATGGCACATACCCTAACCGAAGGAGCAATTGACCTTAGCCTCCCCCCATCAGATCCAGAATCAATTATTGTAACCCCTGAGTGGTTATACGATCTTATAAGGCCTATCAAGGGAAAAAAACTTCTCATCCTTGACAGCTGCTACAGCGGAGTTTTTGTCCCTGAGTCCCCCTCAAGCTTGAGCTGGGTGTATGACAAAGGCATCGATGATTGGTATGGCAAATACTTCTCTGATGAAGAATATGAGATACCTTCATTTGTAGTTCTTACCGCTAGTGCTGATTCTGATTCATATGAAAGAAAATTCGATGACCACAGTCACGGGGTCTTTACCTCAGCACTCCTTGAGGCTTTGGGTTGGAACCATACAACGCTGAGAATTGCAGACGGGGCTCCTCCTTCAGCAAGAAATGGACTACTGAGTGTTGATTCCCTCTATAAATACATCAAGAAACACCAGGTATATCCTGTACGGTGGTCAATATTTACCATGGATAAACCTATCCAACACCCCATGATAAGCGGTGGGGCGATGGATATGCTACTTTTCAGCTATTGAAGCAAAGGAACAGGTCATTGAACTCTAGATATATGAAAATCCAACTTCTGATCCTCTTGCTTCTCACTTTGTTGTTGGGTTGTGAGTTGATAACCCCGTCCCCTGCGGAAGGGAAAACCCATCATCTTGCAATAGCACTTAGTTATGATGGGACTGATGTAAATAATCTCCATGGAACACTCCCGGACGCAATAGAGCTGGAGAAAGCATTTACTGCTCTGTTTGCAGGAAAGGAGCATACATCCACCCTTATGCTCCAAGATGGCAGTGATGATTTAAATGACCCACTGCTTCCTACCAGACAACAGGTACTGGACACGATAGAAGCTTTATCAGACTCCATGAATGAGCAAGACATTCTCATCATCAGCTATAGTGGCCATGGAATGGAAGATGGTTCGCTGGTGCTTTATCCTCCTCGAAGCAGTGGGCTAATCTTGGATTCCAATAATGACCCATTTGATGATTCTCTTCTTTCAGTAGAAGACCTCTATGACAAGTTGAAGGAGTGTAAGGGAAGTATCCTGCTACTTGTTGATAGTTGTTATGCAGGGAATTTTGTGCAGGAAAGCGAAACATCTCTCTCCATCATCGAAAAAAATGCATATCTAACAGAGATGTATGATCAATACTTCACCAGGGGAGAATATACGCGTCCAGTATATGTTATTGCTGCTACTACCTATGACAACACAGCCAAGGAACCACCATTTGTAGGAGTTCCAACACATGGCTATTTTTCGAAAGCCATTCTAGATGGACTGGGTTGGGATATAGAGGACCAAGTATTACGGGATGTCGAGCAGCGTATTTCTGTAGATTATCTCTACCAATATGTGTATTACCACCAGGATTATCCACTTAGTGGAAATTATCCCGAGGACTTCCAGCACCCCACCATCACTGGGGGGCCGTTGGATCTCATTCTTCGCTAACTGGTAAATTTGCCTGTCTTTACATCCTGGATCTCATCACGGATGACAGCCGCACGTTCAAACTCCAGATTCTTTGCTGCTTCAAGCATCTCTTTCTCAAGCGCCTTGATATAATTCTTTCTATCAGTTGCACTGAGCAGGTTATAACCACCCTTGAGTAGCTCGAGATCATGTTTCTGAATCTCTTTTTGTTCATGCTGCTCGCGTTCGAGCATGTCATGAATCGCCTTGATAATGGTAGTAGGAGTAATATTATGCTCCTCGTTGTATGCCATCTGGATTGCTCGGCGTCGGTTGGTTTCACTGATGGCTTCTTCCATAGCAGGACTCATACGGTCTGCATACATGACAACCCGGCCCTCAGCATTACGCGCAGCACGCCCAATGGTCTGAATCAAGGAAGTGGCAGAACGAAGGAACCCAATTTTGTCTGCATCCAGAATGGCGATAAGGGCAACCTCGGGAAGGTCCAAGCCTTCTCTGAGCAGGTTGATTCCTACCAACACATCATACACCCCGAGGCGAAGATCCCTGAGAATCTCGACTCGTTCGATGGTCTCAATCTCGGAATGAAGATAACGTACCTTCAAACCCAGGGATGCAAAATAGTCGGTCAAATCCTCACTCATCTTCTTGGTCAGTGTAGTAACCAATACTCGCTGTTTCTTCTTGATAACTGCGCGTATTTCTCCGTATAGGTTCTCCATCTGGCCTTCAGTGGGTCTCACATCGATTTCTGGGTCAAGCAGGCCCGTGGGCCTGATAATCTGTTCAACCACACGCGTACTCTCATCCACTTCCTTCTGGTTTGGAGTAGCAGAGACATAGACTCTCTGCTTGACAACTTGTTCAAACTCTTCCGCTTTCAAGGGACGGTTGTCCAATGCAGAAGGAAGCCTGAATCCAAAGTTCACCAGATTCAATTTCCGTGAACGATCTCCCTCATACATCGCTCCTACTTGGGGAAGGGTAACATGTGACTCATCGATGAAGGTGACAAAGTCAGGGGGGAAGTAGTCAAGCAACACCGCTGGACGTTCCCCTGCCTTACGGTCAGAGAGAGGGCGTGAGTAGTTCTCGATTCCTGAACAGTATCCTATTTCTTCAAGCATCTCCAAATCATACTCTACCCTGGTCTTGATTCGCTCTGCCTCCAAGGGCTTGCCCATGGAGGTAAAATACTCTACCTGGTCTTCCATTTCACTTCGGATTCTCGAAATGGCTGCCTTTACCTGCTCCTGTGGCATTACAAACTGTTTTGCAGGGTAAAGAGTGTAGCTGTCAACGATTTCCTGCTTCTCTCCACTGACGGGATCGAACCACTGAATGGAGGCAATCTCATCCCAATCGATGGAAATCCTTACAGCATTTTCAAGATAGGATGGGCATATCTCAATCACATCCCCACGAACACGGAAGGCCCCTCGCTGCAGAATGGCATCATTTCGTTCATACTGCATCCGTACCAATTGATCGAGAACCTCACGATGATTAAAAGCTTCCCCAGTATGGAAGGTGTGCACCATATCCCGAACTGATACAGGATTTGCCAACCCATAAATACAGGATACGGTTGATACGACAATAACGTCGCGACGCTCCATGAGGGAAAACGTGGCCGAGAGCCGAAGCCGGTCAATCTCACTGTTGATCGAAGCATCTTTCTCGATGTACAAGTCCTTCCCCGGAACATACGCTTCAGGCTGGTAGTAGTCGTATGTTGAGACGAAATACTCTACTGCATTATCCGGGAAGAATGACTTGAACTCCCTAAACAGCTGTGCTGCCAAGGTTTTGTTGTGTGAAAGCACCAAGGTTGGCTTCTGTACTTGCTCGATGATCTTCGCCATCGTATAGGTTTTACCGCTACCGGTCACGCCCTTGAGGGTCTGACACCGGTCCCCATCCAGCAAGCCTGCACTCAATGCCTTGATCGCTTCTCCCTGGTCTCCCGCTGGTTCATAGGACGAAGCTACCTTGAACGGTTTACTTTGGAAGGAAACCTGCCCGTGTATATTGTAGACAGCTTCCCCTCCCCAACTTTCATCAACATAAACAGTATCTTTCATCTTATCGTACCAATGCGCTCACATGTTGCGCTGTTCGTTCAATCAGCTGGACTTCCATCTTCTTCACATTCCCGTCACGATTAATGGTAATCGAAACCTTCTCCCCACTTCTCATGGGAAGCAGAGCAAGATAGAGGTCGTTAAGATCTCTGATTGTCTCACCGTTGATAGCGGTGATGACATCACCCCCAAGATTGATAACCGAAGAGCCGTACTGCACCTTCCGGCTTCCCCCTTTTATCCCTGCCTTTTCAGCAAAACCCCCACTGGTGACTTCACTGACCAAGACCCCCTTTTCGACAGGGAGCTTCGCATATGTTGCCAGCTGAGGAGTCAGCTGTACTGCCGAAAGGTCAAGCCAACCCCTGCTGATCTTTCCTTGTTTGATTAAATCTGGAATGACTGCAATTGCTGTATCAACTGGAATGGCAAAATTCAACCCCTGGGAACTTCCTGAAGTAGTGAAGATCGCTGAGTTGATCCCGATGACCTCACCCCTCGTATTGAGCAACGGCCCTCCACTATTTCCAGGGTGTATTGCAGCATCTGTCTGGATTGCATTCATGATTACCTTGCCTTCACTGGTTCTCACCGGTCGATTCAACCCACTTACTACACCGACACTCATTGTACGGTCATATCCAAATGGATTTCCAATCGCTATTACCCGTTGCCCAATCTGCAAATCCTCACTTGTTCCCAAGGTGGCAGGATAGAGCATCACATCCTTTGCAGAGACCAGCTTGATCACTGCCAGGTCATCCTCACTATCAACACCAACCAAGGTTGCAGTGTAGGATTGGTTATTATAGAGACCTACCTGTATGCTTGCGCTTTTTTCAACCACGTGGGCATTGGTGAGAATATAGCCATCCTTGGAAAGGATGATCCCACTACCGGTTCCTTGAGCGGGAAGGACATCCATGAAGGCACTTACCGCTGCCTCTCCAACGGTGGTGATGTGTACAACGCTCTTGTTCACGTTTTCATACACACTCATTTGTTGTCTCTCAGCAGCGCTGTAATAGATTGATTGGTTCTCTTCAAATACTATCAACCCATCCTCGCCTGAGAGGATATCAGCGACTTGTACTCCAGAGAGAGCAAGCACTCCTTCAGGACCTTGCTCTTCAGCAATGGTATGGAGGACTCTGGAAAGTTCTTTTCGTTGCTTATCTTCTGAGATACTCTCTGTCCAACGGAAAAGCAAG
The DNA here is from genome assembly GCF_963676285.1 of uncultured Sphaerochaeta sp. Taxonomy (NCBI): domain Bacteria; kingdom Pseudomonadati; phylum Spirochaetota; class Spirochaetia; order Spirochaetales; family Sphaerochaetaceae; genus Sphaerochaeta; species uncultured Sphaerochaeta sp. The sequence goes on along the minus strand of NZ_OY781063.1, from coordinate 2,856,632 downwards.
AGACCGATGAATACACAGAACGCACCCCCCAAAATGAGGAGCAGAGTGCGTATGATTCTGTTTCGGGTATTCTTCAGCATGGAGATAGTGTACTTCCAAAGAAGCTACTAAGGCAACCTAAAGGCTGGCAAGCAAGGAGCGTATCTCCTCGGTCCTAGGGGGGTCACAGCCCCTTCTTGAACAGGTTATAGCACTGGATGCAGTAGCCCAAAGTAAAGCGTCCTTGATCATATCAAGTGAGATTTTCTCGAGTTTCGGGATATCACCATCCTTGCCGAAACAATTCCTTTCATAGAGATAGGAGAGAAGGCCTCCACTGAAAGTGTCTCCTGCACCAACCGTATCGATAACGGGTAGGTCAATGATCTCCATGGAAACTGACTCACCTTCTGGGGTATACCAGATACTTCCTTGTTTACCAAGGGTAAGGATGATATGGACCTGTTTCTCCTTGGCAAGGGACTGGGCCATCTTCTTAGCGTCCTTTCCTTCATAGAGCAGAAGGAGATCCTCATCACTGATCTTGATCAAGGAGGCCATGTCCATTGCATCCTCAATTCTGGCTCTAAACACATCCATGTCTGGGATGACAGCTGGTCTTACATTTGGATCAAGGAAAATCACAGGCTTAGGTTCATATAATTGCAATGCAGAAATGATCACCTCAGAGAGTGGCTCCAGAGCCAAGGCCACTGATCCTATGTGAACCACTTTCAGATCAGTATGTTCCTGGAGAGAAGAGAGCAACTCCGCTTTGGTCATACTGGCTACAGCAGTCCCTTCTGTGTAGAAGGTATAGTTTGCCTTACCTTCTGCATCTAGACTTGCCATGGCAAGCAGTGATGGTTGGGGTGCAGCGCAGAGACTGGGATCGAACAATACCTCACTCTCGATAAGATGGTTGAGCATCCGCTGTCCAAAGATATCTCCAGAGATTTTTCCAACATACGCAACAGGGGAATCTTGCCTGGAGGTAGCAACAGCCGTGTTCAATGCACATCCTCCCACCACAGCGTCATACGGGACAGATGGTCCAAGTGTTCCCTTTGCAATAAAGTCGATCAACGCTTCTCCAATGACACCAATCATGATTCACTCCTATAAATACTTCTTTCTCTCTTGTCCAACAACCCCTGCATGAACCTGTACGTATGCCTTGGCAGGACTCATGGAAATCTTGGGCAGTAGTACTTCTTCGACCTGGAAAAATCCTACATCACTACTCATGGCAATATCGATAAGGATGGGTACTGAGTCCCCTTTGGTGATCGTTACCTTCTCTATGGAATTTGAAGAGTATTTATGGATATCACCAACCTTTGCATGGCTCATGATACTCATGGGTATTCTGGCCCTACCCTTCTCCATGTCACAACCATCTGCAACCAGAAGCATTCCTGCCTCCAGAGAGTGTACTTTTCTGTTGGCCATATGGCCGAGCACCCCTTCACTGGCAACTGAGATGATGGCTATCTTACGGGCCAACTGGTCACCCAGGAGCTGTGTAAGAATACGGTCCATGATAGGGCGTGCAATCACCAAGCCAGTCAATTCATGATCACTTCTACCAACACTCATGCCAAGGTCATGGACAAAGGATGCAAGCAACAAAGAGAGCATGCTATCTTCGTAGCTTCCGCTATCCTCTTGCTCCAAGGAGGTCTTGATCCCTGCTTCCTTGAGCAATGCAAGCATCCTTACCCCGTTTATCGCAACTTGGCGCATATGCACCGGACCATGATCATTGTAATTCAATCTCTTGATCGAAACACTGTTGGCATACTCTTGCAATGCCTCGATCTCGGGATCCTGTATCAGGAGGGATGCCAAACGATGGCTGTCGGTACCTTCTTCCAACTGTGACAGTAAATATTTTTCCAATGCGAATTCTTTTGGTGACTTCATATGATATAAGGTACAACAAGTTCTTCTCAACATAAAGTGGTTATGGATAAAATGACACAACTCTCATATACTGCACACATGAGAAAGATTACGATGCGCGATTTTAGATGGATGGGAAAACCCCAATCATGGGAGAAGGATTACCGGTCGGTCTCCCTCACGGTTGAGCCACAGATGCACTTGCCTGACGGGCCTCTCTTGCTTGCAGTTACTGATGATGATTTCTCTTGTGATATGACGCTCTCAAGCGATCGAGATAGCATTTTTTGTGGTGTTTGTTTCTACCACTTACCCACCGATTTCATTGCTGTGGGGATGAACGCTGAAGCCTTGGAAATGCATGTCATGATCGGAGGCTACCGTAACTACTGCAAGATCCCCCACATGACAGACAACACTCCTGTGATCTGGAGGATGAAACGTAAAGGTTCCCAGGTCTCAATCGGATATAGTAGACATAATGAAAGCCCATTGAACTGGATTGGAACCTTCACACTTCCGGGAATAGAACGTTCGGTAAGCTTTGGGCCCTATTTCGCTAATGAGGGAAGTGAAGAAGCTAGGGCTTCCATGAGTGCATTGGATTATAGGAAAGAGACCTGATAGCCTCTCGCACAACACTAGTGGTTGTGCTACTATGTGCTATCTTCAGAGAAGCCCCTTTGAAAGGGTATAAGGAAGGACAATAATGGACGAGCACAACGAAGTGGAGACGAAAGAGAAGACTCCCCTGAATTTTTTGGAACGCATTATCGAGGATGACCTGGCATCTGGGCGGGTTCCTAATAATACCATTGTAACCAGATTCCCCCCTGAACCCAATGGATATCTGCATATCGGACACATCAAGTCAATCTGCATCAATTTCGGACTTGCTGAGAAATACCAAGGTCGCTGCCACCTCCGTTTTGACGATACCAATCCTGAGAAGGAAGATATGGAGTACATCAACTCCATCAAGCGTGACATCAAATGGCTGGGCTATGACTGGGGTGAGTATGAGTATCATGCCTCTGATTATTATCAGCAGCTGTATGAGATAGCAATTGAGTTGATCAAACAAGGAAAAGCCTATGTGGACAGCCTCTCGGCTGAGCAGATGAAGGAATACCGGGGAACCTTGAAGGAACCTGGGAAAAACAGTCCTGACCGGGAAAGAAGTATCGAGGAAAACCTCAGGCTTTTCCTTGAGATGCGTGAAGGCAAGCACCCAGAAGGAAAGTATATTCTTCGAGCCAAGATCGACATGTCCAGTCCTAATCTGAATATGCGGGACCCGGCTCTTTATCGTATCAAGTTTGCCTCACATCCACGAACCGGGGACGCGTGGTGTATTTATCCTATGTATGATTTCACTCATCCCATCAGCGATGCGATTGAAGGCATCACCCACTCAATCTGTACCCTGGAGTTCGAGGATCACCGACCTGCTTATGATTGGGCTACGAGCATCGATGGTATTGAGCATACACCTCACCAGTATGAATTTGCCCGCTTGAACATCAATTATTTCGTGATGAGCAAGAGAAGGCTCCTTAACTTGGTCAAGCTGGGAATCGTGGATGGATGGGATGATCCAAGAATGCCTACCATAAGTGGTATCAGGAGACGAGGGTACTCGCCTGAATCAATGAAGGATTTTATCAGCCGTGTAGGAGTTGCAAAGGTTGAAGGAGTCGTCGACTACTCCTTGTTGGAGTTCTGTGTTCGTGAGGACCTGAACAAGCGCGCTGATCGACTGATGGTCGTCCTGGATCCTTTGAAACTGGTCATTGACAACTACCCCGAAGACAAGGTCGAGTACTTCGAAGCTATCGACAACCCTGAAGACCCAAACAGCAAAACGCATCAGATTCCATTCTCACGTGAGCTGTACATCGAACGCGAAGACTTTATGGAAGACCCGCCAAAGAAGTATCACAGACTCTATCCTGGCAATGAGGTGAGACTCAAGTACGCTTACTATGTGACCGCTCACTCTGTGGAAAAGGATGATGATGGCAACATTGTGGAAGTGCATTGCACCTATGATCCAGAATCCAGAGGAGGATCCACCCCTGATGGAAGAAAGGTCAAGGGAACAAGTCACTGGGTCAGTGCTTCTGAAGGGGTTACCATAGAGGCACGCCTCTATGACAAGTTGTTCCTCACTGAGTATCCAGGTAAGGAGACAGGCAATTATCTTGATGACCTGAATCCCGATTCCTTGCAGATTGTCAGCAATGCGAAGGCAGAGCCCCAGATCAAGCTAGCAAAGGAAGGGGATTACTTGCAGTTTATCCGCAACGGCTACTTCTGCCTTGACAGCAAGGCCAGCAGTCAAGACCATCTCATTTTCAATAGAACGGTAACGCTCAAGGACTCTTGGGCTAAGTTGAAAAAGAAGATGGGTATGTAATCTATATGAGGGGTCCTGTGACCCCTCATCACCTTCCCAGGAGGGATGTATGAAATACTTCTTCGACCAGCATTTTCATGTGATGAATATTGTACATCCAAACTTGTTGTCCTTCTTTTCCTCGTTGGAAGGAGGAATTGGAGACTTGGTGACTAGTGGAACCCTCTCCCCAAGCTATATCCTGACCAACAAGAATCGTAAGAGTGCAGCACTGCTTAACCGTATCACCAATACCTTGACCACCTTTGAACAGACCATCGGGGAGACCTTGGTCATGATGGAGGATGACCTCATGGGAAAATTTCCCAGTCATGACGAAGAAGCGCTTCGCCCTGAGGCGCCCTATATTCGCGATGGGAAAATGCACATGCGTTCCCACACCTATGACAAAATGGCGATGTGCCCGCTCTTGATGGATTTTTCCAGCAACAAGATCAGAAACGACTCACTCTACTATCCTGCTCCCAAAGAAGAAAAAATTCTGGATTATGTGAAGGATACGTTGGAAGGGTTTGAATATTACAGAACAACCCATCCCGATGGATTATTCGAGTTCTTCCCTTTTCTGGGTATCAACCCACAGGTTCATACCATGAACTTCATAGAGAAACTGCTGGACACCTATATTCATAAGGAAAATGACAAGAAGCAATTCTATGGGGTCAAGTTCTACCCTCCAATGGGCTACGACCCATGGCCTACCGACCCAGAACAACGTGACAAAGTTATCATGATCTATGAGTTCTGCAACAAGCACGATATTCCGATCATGACCCACTGTGACGATCAGGGGTTCAGAGGGGTACCTGCAAAGGAAGCCTGGAAATATACTGCTCCAGCTTCCTATAAACCGGTGCTTGCTCGCTACCCTATGCTCAGGATTGACTTCGCACACTATGGTTGGCAGTACAACCAACTGCAAAAGAATCCCTTGTCACTTATATCTGGATTGACAAGCAGGGTACCTGATTCTCCCTGGTTCTATGATCTTGTTGAGCTTATGCAACTCTATCCAAACGTATATGCAGATGTCTCATTCAGCGGAAGCAACCCTGATTTCTACCAGCTACTCTCCAATTACCTGAAATCACTTGATGAAGAGCAAAAGCAGATTATACTCTCCAGAAGTCTCTTTGGTACTGATTTCTCGGTTAATCTTGTAAAAGTTGAATCATACACGTCATATTATCGAATCTTTGAGGAGTCACCTTTCACTGATGACGAGATTCATCAGATGGTTCACAGCAATCCCCTCAAGTTCATGCATCTGGAAAACAATTGACCCCAAAGAAAAAAGCAGGCCACAATAGCCTGCTCCTTCTTTGAAACCATGAACCATTAATAGTTCTTTGCAACAATCTCGAAATATGCCTGGGGATGGTTACAAACCGGGCAGATGCCAGGAGCCTTTTTACCAATGACAATATGACCACAGTTGGAACACTTCCACATCTGGTCTCCGTCACGACTGAATACCAAGCTTCCCTCAACATTCTTCAAAAGGTCAAGATAGCGCTGTTCATGATGTTTCTCGATGGCAGCAACCATTTCAAACAAGGTAGCAATCTTGGTAAAGCCCTCTTCACGAGCTTCCTTCGCAAAGTTTGCATACATGTCGGTCCACTCATAGTGTTCACCGGCTGCTGCATCCTTCAGGTTGGTTGCAGTAGTAGGGATCTCACCAGATTCCTGCAAAAGCTTGAACCAGATTTTTGCATGTTCTTTCTCATTGAAAGCAGTCTCTTCGAAGAGATTAGCAATCTGCACATACCCTTCTTTCTTAGCCTTAGAGGCATAATAGGTATACTTGTTACGAGCCATGGACTCGCCAGCAAAAGCCTCTTGCAAGTTTTTCTCTGTTTTTGATCCTTTCAATTCCATTCCTTGCTCCTTTCAGTGACTGCTATTGAGCAGCACGCATATTTTTTTTACATTCGGGACAGATCCCGTTGAAAACTATTTCATATGATTCAAGCGTATATCCGTTGGTATCAACATTTCGTTCAGACAGATTGATATCCTCAAAAAGCTCTATATCATCCACACGCTTACAGTGGATGCACTGAATGTGGTAATGGTTCCCCAAAGTACGATCAAAATGGTCAGGACCACCAAGAACCCTGACACGTTTCACTTTTCCTTCCTCAACAAGTGAGTTCAGATTTCGATACACTGTGGCTCTACTGATTGAAGGATGTTTCTCAACAATACGCTCGTAGATTTGTTCAGCATTTGGATGGTTGGTAGCGTTGGTAACCGCTTCCCACACCAATCCCTTTTGTATTGTTTGTCGCTTATCTTTCATGGGTTTTTCCTAAATGATATTGAATCTCAATAGTTATCTTACTCCATGTATTGTACCCTGTCAACATGATACGTTATGAAGGAAATAATCTTTAAGACAATCAACATAAAACCCCCAAAAAGGGGGTTCTATACATATATGATAACTGTTTAGCGAATCATTCAGACATGAACGGATCGTCTTCGTGTTCACCTCTTGTCTTGGTCTGGCGGAAGGAATCAAAACCATATGGTTTTGGACCTGATTTACGTTGTCTACGTTCATCGCTTCCACTATCTCTTCCTCTTCTGTCACTGGAGAACGATGGACGACCACCAGGGCGTCTGTCGTCTCTATCGCGGAAGGAGGGACGGTCACCACCAGGGCGTCTGTCGTCTCTATCACGGAAGGAGGGACGGTCACCACCACGTCTGTCGTCTCTATCACGGAAGGAGGGACGATCACCAGGGCGTCTGTCGTCTCTATCGCGGAAGGAGGGACGGTCACCACCAGGGCGTCTGTCATCTCTATCGCGGAAGGAAGGACGACCCCCACCACGTCTGTCATCTCTATCGCGGAAGGAAGGACGATCCCCACCGCGTCGGTCATCTCTATCGCGGAAGGAAGGACGATCACCACCTGGGCGTCTGTCGTCTCTATCGCGGAAGGAAGGACGATCACCACCTGGGCGTCTGTCGTCTCTATCACGGAAGGAAGGACGATCACCACCTGGGCGTCGGTCATCTCTGTCGCGGAAGGAGGGACGATCACCACCGCGTCTGTCGTCTCTATCACGGAAGGAAGGACGATCACCACCGCGTCTGTCGTCTCTATCGCGGAAGGAAGGACGATCACCACCGCGTCGGTCATCCCGGTCGCGGAAGGAAGGACGATCCCCACCTGGGCGTCTGTCATCTCTATCGCGGAAGGAAGGACGATCACCACCAGGGCGTCTGTCGTCTCTATCGCGGAAGGAGGGACGGTCACCACCAGGGCGTCTGTCATCTCTATCGCGGAAGGAAGGACGATCCCCACCACGTCTGTCATCTCTATCGCGGAAGGAAGGACGATCACCACCGCGTCGGTCATCTCTATCGCGGAAGGAAGGACGATCACCACCTGGGCGTCTGTCGTCTCTATCGCGGAAGGAAGGACGATCACCACCTGGGCGTCGGTCATCTCTATCGCGGAAGGAAGGACGATCACCACCTGGGCGTCTGTCATCTCTATCGCGGAAAGGACGATCACCACCACGTCTGTCATCTCTATCGCGGAAAGGACGGTCGCCACGAGAACGTCTGTCATTTCTATCGCTGTATGAAGGTCGCTCCCCGCGTCGATCATCTCTACGAGGTTCACGATTTTCAGTCGCACGTTTCTCAGCGGCTTCTTCTGCTGAAGATTCCTGTACTAACGGTGCGAAATCGTTGTCATCCCAACTAAGTGTGAGAAGGTCATCCTCAACTTCATTCGGTTCAACCACAGGAATTTCTTCATCATCGGCTTCATCAGTTTCCGTCTCAACTGATTCTTCATCAGCCTGAGTCAGTTCATTATCTTCATCATTGAGATCTTCGACTTTCTGGTCTGCATTATCATTGAGGAGCACCATATCTTCTTCTGCCTGTTCGGGTTCTGCTACAGTTGTGTTTGCTGCTTCTTCTACTATGGTTTTTTCTTCGGTTTCCAGTTCTACTGGTTCATTCTTTTCTTTTGCTTTCATTTTCTTTACTTCTTTGTTTAGTATACGGGCTTCTTGCCCATTCTCATCGTGCTGGTCTTGTTTGCCAGCTTTCTCTTGTACGGAGGTTATCCATCTATCTGGTATCCGTATATCTTCGTGTTTCGTCAGCAACCACGTCCTCGCAGTTCCCAGACGGCGGGTAAATCCCGGTGCTGCGACTCGCCTGGTAATCTCTTTGATCTCAAATCCACGTATTGCTTTCTCATCCATCTTGAATGTTCTCAAATTTGTTGAGAACACTAACTTTCCACCCATCGCAAGAAGTGCATTAAGCATCTTCATCCAACGCAAATAGTCCCTTTGGACATCAAAATCATGATCCATTTTCCGACTGTTCGAAAAACTCGGCGGGTCGAAAATGATCAAATCATACTTCTTGCCTTGTGCATATGCTTCCATCACATATGTCCATGCATCTGCAGCAATGCAAGGAACCACTGCTTGAGGGAATCCATTATCGGCAAGATTCTTTTCTGCCCATGCAGTATAGGTACTGGACAAGTCCACAGATTCTACACGTTCAGCTCCACCACGGGCAGCATATACCGAGAAGGACCCTGTGTAGGAGAACAAGTTCAACACCTTGCATCCTCGGCTCATACCTTCAACCACTGTCCTTGTAAGCATATGGTCCAAGAATAAGCCGGTGTCAATCCGCTTGGTCAGATCAACAGTGAACAAAAGTCCATTTTCATTGACCTGTACTTCCAAGGATTGATCGCTTTGCAAGCTATGCTGCTCCTTTCCCATCCGCTTTGGACGTCGATGGAACACCACATGGCTGGTTTGTACATAGAGCATACGTGAGACGATATCGCAGCAAATCCTCTCATCCTCTTCATCCAACCCATCATCGCTGTAATCGGTGATTCTTGCATAGGGGCCATAGAGATCAACAGTAACAGGAAACCTTTCCAAGTTTCGGTCATACACCCTCATGCAAGTCGTGTTGCTTTGCAGCATCATCCGACGCATTTTGAGAGCGTTTTGCTTTAAAATCTTTCCAAAATCCTTTTCTGTATAATCCATGACAATCCCAGTAGCTCTTTCTGCAACGCAGTGTATATGGTACTATAGAAAAAAGCTAGAGAAGCGAAGGAAAAATTCATGGAAGATGATGCACAGGCTTTTATTGAGAATCTTGAAAGACGTCACGAAGCTCCTATAACCTGGAGAACCTATGCAACGTGGTATGGTAATAACAGGAACATCATGCGGGAGTTTGGCGTTTTTCTTTATAGGGTAAAGAACACCCTTCATTTTGAAGATTTTGAGCGAACCCCTTCATTGTTTGGAATTAGTCTCAAACCCAGAAAGAAAAAGGAACCTTTCATTAAGCATGAAGGTTCCTTCGCTATTGATGAGGTTGAGACTACCCGCCCTATCCCCAAAGCTATCGCCTACAAGGTTTCACAGGGTGCAATCACGGTGGAACAGGTTCGCATGGCTACATCGTTTGATAAACTGTTCAGACAGATGGTAGAGATGGTAATACTCAAGAACGGAACCGTTCATTTTTTTGAACTTATGGATCGTAAGCAATTTATTAAAGAGCTGGGAACAATCAGCAAGGAGGACTAATACATGGGCGCATTCAAGGCGTATGATATCAGGGGAATCTACAACAAAGATTTCAATAAAGAAACTGTCTACAAGATAGGATACTTTCTACCCAAGCTGTTGAACAGCAAGGTGGTACTGGTTGGTCGTGATGTGAGATCCAGCAGTGAGGAGATCTTCGCATCCTTGTGCAAAGGTATTACAGACAGTGGTGCTGATGTATTTGACATTGGACTCGCTACTACTCCCATGGTGTACTTCTCCACAGTACACTTCGAGGTAGATGCATCCGTTCAGATTACCGCAAGTCACAATCCTGCCATCTACAACGGGTTGAAGATCAGTAGGACTAAGGCTGTTCCCGTTGGCTCTGACAGTGGGCTGAAAGAACTGGAGGCCATGGTAAACAATGATCCAATAGTGGTTGCTGAGCAGAAAGGCACCGTACAAAGCAAAGATGCAAAACAACCTTATCTTGCCTTCTTGAAGCAGTATGTTCCAGATACAAGTGGTTTAAACCTCTCAATCGACTGTTCTCATGGTATGGCAAACCTCCTTGTCAAGGATCTTCTTGGCAATGATCATCACTATCTGTATGACCATTTCGATGGTACATTTCCTGCCCATGAACCGAATCCTCTGGAAGTCGAGAACTGCGAGGATCTAAAGGAAGCGGTACTGCAGAACAAGAGCGATATTGGAGTCATCTATGACGGTGATGCAGACCGCGTGATGTTCCTTGATGAAAACGGAAGGTTCCTTCAACCCGATTATATAACAGCAGTCCTGGGGTACTACTATTTGCACAAGGAAAAGGGAAATGTGCTTGTCGATATCCGTACAAGTCGCTCTACCACTGAGTACCTGACCAACCTTGGAGCAACAGTTCATGTCTGGAAGGTGGGCCATGCGTTCGCGAAGACGAAACTTCGTGACCTTGGGGCAATCTTCGGTGGAGAACTTGCCGGACACTATTACTTCAGGGACTTCTACAACTGCGATAGTGGCTTCCTCGCCTCCCTCCTTGTCTTGCAGGTTGTAACAGAGCTCAAGAAACAGGGAAAGACCATAGGTGAATTCATTGACTCTGTCATAGCCTATGCAAACAGCGGAGAAATGAATTTCAAGCTGGAACAGAAAGATGAAGCCATGCAGGCACTCTTTGACCGTTATGCTACCAATGACCAACCTGAGAAGGTAATGGACTTTGATGGGTATCGCATCGAATTCTCTTCCTGGTGGTTCAATGTTCGAAAGAGTAACACAGAGCCCTATCTACGCCTGGTTGTAGAGGCAAAGTCGAAGGAAGAACTCCAGGAAAGAACCAAAGAACTTTCCTCGATTATCAAGCAATTCAACTAAGGAAGGAAGATACACGATGAAAGTATTACTATTTGGAGGTGCCGGTTATATCGGCACCCACGTAGCTCTGGAGTTTCTGGACCGCGATGATACAGTTGGAATCTTTGACAATCTCTCCAGCGGCCTGAAGAGTAATGTCAGTGACCAGGCTATCTTCTTCGAGGGTGATATCCGAGACAAAGAGCGCGTTGTTGAAGTATTGCAGGAAGGATGGGATGTCGTTATCCATCTCGCTGCATTCAAGGCAGCCGGAGAATCGATGATTAAGCCTATCAAGTATTCTGAAAACAACATCACAGGCTCTTTGAACTTGATCACTGGTTGCATAGAGACTGGCGTCAAGCATTTCATTCTTTCTTCTTCTGCAGCAGTATATGGAGAACCTTCATACCTTCCTGTAGATGAGAAGCATCCCAAGAATCCAACAAATTACTATGGATATACAAAACTCTGTGTCGAAGAAAATCTGAGATGGTACAGTGAACTTAAGGGACTGCGATATGTCTCACTCAGATACTTCAACGCCGCTGGGTACGATGGCGAGGGACGCATGCTTGGATTGGAAAACAATCCTGCCAATCTCATCCCTGTTGTCATGGAAGTCGCCAGTGGTATCCGCCCCAACCTACTTGTCTTCGGAAACGATTATGATACCGTCGATGGAACAGGGGTTCGTGACTATGTACATGTTACCGATCTGGCAAAAGGGCATGTGCTTGCAGCAGACCACCTGATGGCAGGAAGTGACAGTTTGGTAGTGAATCTTGGAAGTGAGGAAGGATTGAGTGTACAACAGATTCTCGATACTGCAAGAGAGATAACCGGCAAACCAATCGAAGCGCAGTATGTCGATCGCCGACCTGGGGATCCAGCAAAGCTTGTAGCTTCCTCCAAGATGGCTTACAAGGCCCTAGGATGGAAGGCAGAACACTCTTCTGTAGTGAATATCATCAAGACAACCTGGATGGTCTATGAAGCCAACCAGAAGCATATGAACCGATAGTCTTTATTGAGTCAAACTACTTTTATGAACGGCAGCCACTTGGCTGTCGTTTTTGTTTGACGAAGCGCTCTTCTAATGTAAGCATAACAGAGGAGAGCAATATGAAATTCATTATCCGCCTCGCAATAAAGAATCTCAGTCGCTACAGACGTCGCACAGCAATCACAGCTGGTGCAATTGCAATAGGAATCATGGCATTTATTGTTGTTGATTCCATCTTCTTGGGAGCGAAACTTGAATCTGAGCGAAACCTTAGATGGTTTGAGACAGCCTCACTCCGTATATATACTCCAGACTTCTGGAATGAGCGTCATTTCCTTCCGCTTGAGTACTCGATAGAAAACTCCTCTAAAGTTTTGCAAATTCTCGGAGACAGAGGATTGAAAGCTACACCTAGAACGTTATTCTCAGCAGACATGATTCTCTATAAGCAAGATTTTCATGAGGATGGTACACTCCCTGTTACGGTAACTGCCGTCAATCCAGTAACTGATTCATCTGTGTATAAGTTTGAAGAAGCTCTCCACCAAGGAAGATTTCTTAAGCCAGGTGAGATGGATGGAATAGTAATTGGAAGCTGGTTCGCTGAGGATATCGGGGCTGAGGTAGGATATTGGGTCACCTTGTTAACAAGAGGTAATGGCGGTTTCTATGAAGCATTTGATATGCAAATTGTAGGGATCGTGAATTGCCCAAATCCAAATGTCAACAGAACCTTGGTAATGATGGATATCCAAGCAGCAGATACGTTTCTTGCAATGGAGGGTGCTGTTACCAATATTGACATTTCACTAGACAATCCTGGAGATATAGAGACAGCTGCTCTTTCATTACAGTCAATACTTGATAAGGCTGGTCTCAATCTTGCCGTCTATACTTGGGAAGATCTAGCCAAAGATTATTTAGCCCTCATGAGTGCTGACCGAGGAGCCTCCAATATCATTCTCTTCTTGGTATTTATCATCGCAGCTGTGGGAGTTTCTAACACGATGCTGATGGCTATGTATGAGCGAATGAGAGAAATTGGGATGATGCGTGCATTGGGAACACGAGATCAATCTATCTATACGCTCTTACTCATTGAAGCAGGAGGGATAGGTTTCCTTGGCTCCCTTTTTGGTTGCTTGCTTGGAGCTCTAGTCAATCTATATCTGGTAGAGACTGGAATCGATTTCGGCTTCATGTTCAGAGACATGGATATTGGGTATAGGATCCAAAATGTTATGCGCGGTTCTTGGAGTTTATCCACAATCGCGAAAGCCTTTCTCAGTGGTATCCTGCTTTCAATGGTAGTTGCGCTTGCTCCAATCAGAAGAGCAATGAAGCAAGATATTCCCACATGCCTACATCATCAGTAAGTGAATACGTACTAGGCAGCAATTTTGTTTCTTAGAGTCAAGCTACCACGAATCTTGAATAGCTATAGATAAAAAAAGACAACCCATTAGGATTGTCTCTTTTCTTGCTCGCCCGGAGGGATTTGAACCCCCGACAGGGTGGTTAACAGCCACCTGCTCTACCGACTGAGCTACAGGCGAATAACGTTTCGAACGATAGGAACATTACCCCATTGATTTGGTTATGTCAAGCAGTTTGAAATAAGTTATACCAAAAATTCCTAAGAGGAATTAAGCACTAAGCAAAGTATTTAATAAAGGGCGACTACCCGAAGATAATCGCCCTTGGATTTGTAATATTACCTTACTTTGCGGGGTAGTTCTTCGAGAGGAACTCGATGAACACATCGCTGAGCAAGGAACCCTCGGAGAGGACCTTACCAAACATGGTATAGCCATCACCACCAGCGGCCATGAAGTCGTTGGTTGCGACCTTATAGGTTGCATTCTTATCAATCGCCTTACCGTTGAGAAGAACTCTCAGGATACGATTACCAGGCTTACCAAACCGGTTGTAAACAACCTGGAGGTCGGTCTGGGAGAATGCACCATTGGTCTCAGGCAGCTTGCTGTAGCCATGCTCAAGTGCAGCATAGACATCAGCTCCGGTTACCTCAACAACAGTGATGATGTTGGTGAACGGAAGGACGTTAATCACTTCACCGATCGTTACCTCACCAGCGTCGATGGATGCACGGATACCACCACCATTGGTAATGGTGAAGTCGGCACCACTCTCAGCAGTCATTGCCCTGGTGATCAACCTGGAAAGGTTGGTCGGCTTGGTACGAACATTTGCACGTTCTCCATCAAGCATCTCAGGTACAGTTGCAATAACTGTGTTGAGCTTTGCATCGAGCTTCGCGGTCATATAACCGAGATACTCATCAACTTCAGCATCGTTTGGTACTTCTGCAATACCATACTGCTTAGCAAGATCAGAATCCTTGGCATTCCAAACATCTGCAGCAGAAATCATCATCGGATACACAGCAGTAACTTCGTCGTTCTTTACATGAATCTGGACCAAGCCAAGATTTTCCATGTACTCACCGGCGGAGACAACCATCGTGTCACCAATCTTCATTCCCTGCTTCAGCAAGGTGTGACTGTGTCCATCAACAAACAGGTCAATACCCTTGATGTTGCTTACGATCTTATCAGTGGTCAAACCGCTTGCACCATCAGGATCCATTCCGATGTGACCAAGTACGATGATGTAATCAACATACTGTTTAGCCATATCGATAGCCTGCTGGCCAATCTCGAAGATCTCTTCGTTGGCGAAATATACGCCTTCGACATTCTTCGGATGAGTCTTGGTAGCAGTGTCAGGAGTGGTCAAGCCAACTACCCCAACAGTAAAGTCGTTGAAGTTATAGACCTGATAAGGCTGGAACAACATATAGCCATTCTCATCCAATACGTTCGCACTCAAGACCTTGATATCAGTGTAGTTCTCAGCAATCTCAGCTGCTTCAAGAAGGCGATCAACACCATAGTTGAAGTCGTGGTTGCCGGGTGCTACTGCATCATATCCAAGCATATCAAGCAAGACTCCAACGGTCTCACCTTCAAACATATTAACAACATTGGTTCCATGAGTCACATCACCTGCGTCAAGTACAAGGATGTTATCGGTGATACCGCGTCCAACCTTCAACATGGTAGCAAGCTTTGAATAGCCAACATTGTCTTCACTGGAGACCACACGACCGTGTACATCGTTGGTGTGGACAACAAAGAGATCAAACTCATTTGCGCCATCAGCGTTTTTCACGATCTCGAATACTCCAAGTGGGTACTCAACTGGCTCTGGTGCAACTGCTACTGGTGCTGGAGCAGGTGCTTCTTCCTTCACCACTGGTGCCGGTGCAGGTGCCTCTGCCTTTGCAGGGACCTCTGCCTTCACCATCGGCTTCGGGGTTGCGCCAATCATCGATACAATGGCTGGATCCTCAGGTACGCTCACCTGCAGGGTGTAGCCCATTGCTCTTGCAAACGGCTCATATGCCTTGGCAAGTGCACTCTTGGCAGGGTCAAGCACATCGGCTGCGGGAAGAATCATCGGTACAACGCTCTTCACCTTTCCGTTCGCCACGCTCACCTGCACGCCACCGACGCTCTTCAGCATCTCGTCTGCACGTACGATCAGGGTCCCGTTCACGGTCTTGGCCATCGCAGATCCATTGCCGTCGACGATCAGGTCGATGCCGTCAATGTTCCGGGCTACCATCTCACTGGTGAGATCGCCCTTGCTGCCAAGGTCGCTGAGCACCACGATGTAGTCCACATAATCCTGGGCCATGTCCACAGCGTACTGTGCATTGTCCAGAATCAGGTCACTGGTGAAGCTCACTCCCTGGATCGGTTTCGGGGCAACAAGCCCTACCACGCCGACCTTGAAGCCGTTGTAGTTGTACACCTGATAGGGCTGGGCGACCAGGTACCCGTTCGCATCCAGTGCATTCGCACTCAACGGAAGGGCCTTCTTCGTCCCGGCGATACCGGTAGCCAGCTGCACTGCCTGTGGGGTGTAGGCATCGTAGCCAAGCTCATCAACCACCTCGGCGGCCAGCATCGCAGCCTCAGCCGGTACCTCGCCGACATTGCCGCTGTTCAGCAGCAACCAGTTGTCGGTAAGTGCTCGGCCAGCCTTCAGCGCAGTGGACAGCCTTGCAAGACCAAGTCCGCCGTTCTCGCTGTAGATGTTACCGTTCAGGTCGTTGGTATGTACAATAAACAGATCGAATACCTTCGCTCCGTCATCATTTTTCACAATCTCCTGCACACCATAGGGCAAGACCAATTCCTTGGGCTCTACTACTGGTGCTGGAGCAGGTGCTTCTTCCTTCACCTCAGGTGCCGGTGCCGGGGCCTCTACCTTTGCAGGGACCTCTGCCTTCACCATCGGCTTCGGGGTTGCGCCAATCATCGAGACAATGGCTGGATCCTCAGGTACGCTCACCTGCAGGGTGTAGCCCATTGCTCTTGCAAACGGCTCATATGCCTTGGCAAGTGCACTCTTGGCAGGGTCAAGCACATCGGCTGCGGGAAGAATCATCGGTACAACGCTCTTCACCTTTCCGTTCGCCACGCTCACCTGCACGCCACCGACGCTCTTCAGCATCTCGTCTGCACGTACGATCAGGGTCCCGTTCACGGTCTTGGCCATCGCAGATCCATTGCCGTCGACGATCAGGTCGATGCCGTCAATGTTCCGGGCTACCATCTCACTGGTGAGATCGCCCTTGCTGCCAAGGTCGCTGAGCACCACGATGTAGTCCACATAATCCTGGGCCATGTCCACAGCGTACTGTGCATTGTCCAGAATCAGGTCACTGGTGAAGCTCACTCCCTGGATCGGTTTCGGGGCAACAAGCCCTACCACGCCGACCTTGAAGCCGTTGTAGTTGTACACCTGATAGGGCTGGGCGACCAGGTACCCGTTCGCATCCAGTGCATTCGCACTCAACGGAAGGGCCTTCTTCGTCCCGGCGATACCGGTAGCCAGCTGCACTGCCTGTGGGGTGTAGGCATCGTAGCCAAGCTCATCAACCACCTCGGCGGCCAGCATCGCAGCCTCAGCCGGTACCTCGCCGACATTGCCGCTGTTCAGCAGCAACCAGTTGTCGGTAAGTGCTCGGCCAGCCTTCAGCGCAGTGGACAGCCTTGCAAGACCAAGTCCGCCGTTCTCGCTGTAGATGTTACCGTTCAGGTCGTTGGTATGTACAATAAACAGATCGAATACCTTCGCTCCGTCATCATTTTTCACAATCTCCTGCACACCATAGGGCAAGACCAATTCCTTGGGCTCTACTACTGGTGCTGGAGCAGGTGCTTCTTCCTTCACCTCAGGTGCCGGTGCCGGGGCCTCTACCTTTGCAGGGACCTCTGCCTTCACCATCGGCTTCGGGGTTGCGCCAATCATCGAGACAATGGCTGGATCCTCAGGTACGCTCACCTGCAGGGTGTAGCCCATTGCTCTTGCAAACGGCTCATATGCCTTGGCAAGTGCACTCTTGGCAGGGTCAAGCACATCGGCTGCGGGAAGAATCATCGGTACAACGCTCTTCACCTTTCCGTTCGCCACGCTCACCTGCACGCCACCGACGCTCTTCAGCATCTCGTCTGCACGTACGATCAGGGTCCCGTTCACGGTCTTGGCCATCGCAGATCCATTGCCGTCGACGATCAGGTCGATGCCGTCAATGTTCCGGGCTACCATCTCACTGGTGAGATCGCCCTTGCTGCCAAGGTCGCTGAGCACCACGATGTAGTCCACATAATCCTGGGCCATGTCCACAGCGTACTGTGCATTGTCCAGAATCAGGTCACTGGTGAAGCTCACTCCCTGGATCGGTTTCGGGGCAACAAGCCCTACCACGCCGACCTTGAAGCCGTTGTAGTTGTACACCTGATAGGGCTGGGCGACCAGGTACCCGTTCGCATCCAGTGCATTCGCACTCAACGGAAGGGCCTTCTTCGTCCCGGCGATACCGGTAGCCAGCTGCACTGCCTGTGGGGTGTAGGCATCGTAGCCAAGCTCATCAACCACCTCGGCGGCCAGCATCGCAGCCTCAGCCGGTACCTCGCCGACATTGCCGCTGTTCAGCAGCAACCAGTTGTCGGTAAGTGCTCGGCCAGCCTTCAGCGCAGTGGACAGCCTTGCAAGACCAAGTCCGCCGTTCTCGCTGTAGATGTTACCGTTCAGGTCGTTGGTATGTACAATAAACAGATCGAATACCTTCGCTCCGTCATCATTTTTCACAATCTCCTGTACACCATAGGGCAAGACCAATTCCTTGGGCTCTTCAGCTACTGGCTCTGGTGCCGGTGGAGCCGGCTCAGGCATTGGCTCTGGCTCTGGCACCTCTACGAGCTCAGGAGCGGGTTCTACAGGGGTTACCGGCTCAGGAGCGGGTTCAACAGGAGCTGGGGGGATTGGTTCTACCTTTGCCGTGCTCTTACAGCCAACAAGGGAAAAAGCCAACAAAGCTACCAGCATTGCTGTCATAATTGTTCTTGAAAGACGTTTCACGTGTTTCCTCCTCATGACGTTCTCATGTGTCGTTGTATACGTACTCATCAACACTATAACACACACTACTTGAAACGGATACATTAAAAATGCGGGAAAAATGGTGATTTTCCGGAAGATTTACCAAAAAAACAAGCCTGCGATACTTTAAATCACAGGCTAGCGGTTATTTTTCTTGATACAAGTCCCTTACATTAAATCTTTGGGCTTGCGAGCAGTATTACCTGATTTCTCGCAATATGCCACATGACGAAGTTTCCCATTTTCGAAAACTGCTTTCATCTTGATAGTACCACCCCAGCGACTGGTCATTGCCTTAGCACCTTCGCGGCGTGCGTTCTTGGATACGTTACCTGCCATATACCTATTCCTCCATACAAATGCTTAATTTCTTAATTTTTTCACTATCATAACGATTATCACGTTACAAGTCAAATGTCTACCTTACCAGTGTATCCAGTTGTTGCAACTTTTACAATCGCTCAATAGAATGTTCTCATGAAAAAAATCCTCTGGCTGCTACGACAGATATTTCTCATCCCAGTGTACCTCTACAAGGGAATTTTGTCACCATTTTTTGGAGGAGGGAGCTGTCTCTACCACCCTACTTGTTCCTCTTATATGGTAAATTCAGTTACAAAGCACGGCATTTTCAAAGGCTTTGTCATGGGATTTGCCAGAATCATCCGATGCAGTCGTTGGTTTTATGGAGGGGAAGACCCAGTTCCTGACACTTGGTCATGGAAAGCAATAAAGGATGGTTTTACCCTCTTCCGTAAACGTTGATCAGCCAGCAAGTTCCTTAACAAAGGGAATAAGTACCGACAGAGCATTCTCATTGTACCCACCCTCAGGAATAATCAAGTCAGCGAAAGCCTTGGTTGGTTCGATGAAATTGAAATGCCCCGGTCTTACAACCTCAAGATACTGTGTACATACACTCTCTACGGTCCTTCCACGCTCTGCAATATCACGTTTCAACCTTCTAATAAAGCGAATATCATCTGGGGTATCTACATATAGTTTCAAATCCAACAAATCCCGAATGTTGCTGTCATGCAGAATCATCAGTCCCTCAATAATCACCAGACTTCTCGGTGCAACAGATACCGTCTCTTCCTTTCTTCGGTGATGGACGAAATCGTATTGGGGCATCTCAATGGCCTTGCCCTCCTTGAGCGTCTTCAGGTGTTCATGAAGCAGTTCCATGTCAAAGGCATCAGGATGGTCAAAGTTGAAAGCGGTAATATTGGAATTACTGATAAAAGTGGCAGAGCGATAGTAGTTGTCCTGGGGAATAAACACGAAATCTGTGCAAACTTCACTTATTTTCTTAACAATCGTGGATTTTCCGGAACCAGACCCACCGGTAATCCCAATAATTTTCACTTCTTTCATTCGAAGCTCCCTTCAGCCGATTTTCACTCTTTCTACTATAGCTTCACCTAGTATTGCAAGTGGGTGCGAGTACTATCACACCTATTTCACACCAAAGGAGAACACTGTCGTATGTTTATAAGGCCTCTCTTTGCTGAAAATGCAAGAAGGAAACGATTCATGGTTCGGGCCATCGGGATAGTATTGGGTTTCAAAGCAGACACCACCATGCTTGGGATAAGCAACCCCACCCTTACCGATATCCTTTCCTTCAAGAAAGTTTCCACTGTACATTTGCACAGCTGGCATGGTCGTCTTGATTTTCATGGTTCTGCCTGAAATTGGCTCGTAAATCCATGCAAATTCCACCAGCTTGACAGTCGGTGTCTGTTCAAGAATGAAACAATGATCATACCCACCTGCTTCTTCCATATCCTTCCCCAGTGGCTTCCCCTTGGTAAAATCAAATGCAGTGCCTTTCACGGGAAGAATGTTCCCTGTAGGAACCAGTTGATCATTAATCTCGAGGTATCGATCACAAGCAAGTTTCACCTCATGAGCAGTAATTTCCCCACTGCCAGCACCCCGCAAATTGAAATAACTGTGATTGGTCAGATTGATTGGTGTAGCCTGGGAAGCTGTTGCTTCATACTCAATACGCAGCTCTCCATTTTTAGTGAGCACATAGGAGACGGTACAATTCACATTACCAGGGAATCCGCCCTCCCCATCGGGACTGAACAGACTCAGCACAACCCCAGGATTTCCATCCCATTCAAAGGTCTCAACGTGCCAATTTCGCCAACCCCAATTACTCTTTCCACTATGAAGGGAGTTCTCTCCTTCATTCGTTTCAAGCGTATACTGTTTACCGTCCAAGGAGAACGTACCTTTTGCTATACGATTGGCAAATCGTCCAACAACTTGCCCAAAGTAAGTAGTAGATGTCAAGTTGTCCAATGGATTCTCAAATCCCAGTACAATATCCCTGACCTTCTGATCCCGATCTGGGGTCTTCAATGTCTTGAGATTCGCCCCCAAACTGAGAATTTCAGCGGAGTATGGTCCACTGGAAAGCGTTATCAGATAAATGGGTTGCCCATCATTGGTCTGGGCGACAACTTGTTTGGTCAACATACTACACTCCCTTGAAGTAATCCTTTCTTGCAACGAGTATACACCCAGCCACCAACGAGAACAACAAAGAATTGGCTGAATACATTACTTGGAGCTGTCATCACTCTTTAAAACAGCGAGGAATGCACTCTGGGGTATCTCTACATTCCCAACCATCTTCATGCGTTTCTTACCCTCTTTCTGTTTCTCGAGCAACTTGCGTTTTCGGCTGATATCACCACCATAACATTTAGCTGTAACATCCTTCCGGAAGGCGGTGATGGTCTCTCTGCTTACAATAGTCCCACCAATAGCTGCCTGGATGGCTATCTTGTATTGCTGGCGAGGAATCTCTCCCCTCAACCGCTCACAGACCTGCTTACCTCGCAATTGACTGCTTCCCCGAAAAACGAGTTGGCTCAGCGCATCAACCGGCTCTCCATTGACGAGAATATCCATTCTCACCAAATCGGTCTTTTTGTAGCCAATCAATTGATAGTCGAACGAAGCATATCCACGACTCACAGATTTCATGCGGTCATAGAACTCAAAGAGCACCTCGCTCAATGGCATCTCGTACATCAGCTCTACGCGTTTCTCATCAAGGTAATTCATTCCCACCTGAACCCCGCGTTTCTCCATGCAGAGCGTTATCAGCGGTCCTACAAATTGACTGGGTGTGATGATGTTGGCTTGGATAAAGGGCTCCTCTGAATATTCAACCCGCATCGGATCTGGATATTCAAGAGGGTTGTCAATATTGACAACATCACCGTTCTTCATATGCACGATGTACTTAACCGAAGGACTGGTAAATACGATTGACAGTCCAAATTCGCGCTCTATACGCTCCTGGATAACCTCAAGATGCAACATTCCCAAGAACCCACACCTGAATCCAAAACCCAGAGCAGCTGAACTGTCCTTCTCATAAATCAAGGATGCATCGTTGAGTTTGAGCCTTTCTATTGCACTCACCAATTCTTCATAGTCATTGGTATCAACCGGGTAGATTGAACTGAAAACTACCGGCTTCACATCCTTGAATCCAGGAAGAGGTTTCTTCGCAGCATTCTTGACCGTGGTGATCGTGTCCCCAACCCTGACATCGCTGATAGTCTTTACACCGGTAATCACGTACCCGACATCCCCTGCATGCAGCGCATCTGTCTTAACCAGACCAAGCTGGAAGAAACCGACTTCCTCAACCTTATAGGGCGTATCAGTATGCATGAAACGAACTTCTGAGCCAGCCTCCAGGGTTCCGTCGAAAACACGACAGTGAACAATGACTCCACGATATGCATCGTAATGGGAGTCAAAGATCAGGGCCTGGAGAGGGAGGGAGTCTTTTCCTTCTGGAGGGGGAATCTGATTGACGATTGCCTCAAAGAGCTCATCCACTCCTACACCGGTTTTTGCGCTCACCATAACAGTCTCTTCTGATTCCAAACCCAAGTCATGATCAATCTGATGCAAGCAAGCATCAATATCGGCAGAAGGTAAATCAATCTTGTTGATGACCGGAATGATGGTGAGGTTATGTTCCATGGCCATATACAAGTTTGCCAAGGTCTGAGCCTCGACACCTTGGGAGGCATCAACAATCAGCAAGGCACCCTCACATGAGCTGATGGCACGGCTTACCTCGTAGGAGAAGTCAACATGTCCCGGAGTATCAACAAGATTCAGCTCATACGTTTTACCATCGGCTGCCGTGTAGGGAATGGTTACCGCTTGGCTCTTTATGGTGATCCCGCGTTCTCGCTCAATATCCATATTGTCGAGCATCTGGTCCTGTGCAGGACCACGAGACACATAGAGCTTTGCTTTTTCGATAAAGCGGTCGGCAAGAGTAGACTTGCCATGGTCTATATGCGCAATGATGCAAAAATTTCGTGTCAGTGTAATATCAGCTGGCATACTATTCCTTATTCTTTTGTAACTTCTTCTTGTGTACCAGGGGACTCTTCCCGCCGAGAGGCATCATCAGCCTTCTCATGCTCAGGTGATTCTCCCTGGAAATCGTTGAGTGCCTCGAAACCCAGGAGAATTCTGATCTGTGCATCATCCAAGGTCTCCTTCTCAATCAGCTCGACGGTGAGGGTATCCAATTGGTCCCGATGGGTAGAGAGAACCTTACGTGTCTCTTCCATTGCCTTGTCAAGAATCTTGTGGATTTCTGAATCAATCCTCTTCGCCGTCTCTTCACTGTAATCCTTGTGCTGAGTGATCTCCCGACCCAGGAACAACGGTTCAGACTCATCAGCAAGGTTGACGAATCCCAATCCACTCATACCCCACTCTGTTACCATCCTGCGAGCAAGGTCGGTTGCTTGCTTGATGTCATTGCTGGTACCGGTTGTGGTTTCGCCATATACCAGCTCCTCTGCAACATATCCTCCCATGCAGACCTTTATCCAGTCATTCAGCATGGATTGGGTCTTGGTGTAGGGATCTCGCTCGGGAAGGCTGACGGTTAGGCCAAGTGCACGTCCATGAGGGATGATGGTTACCTTATGCAACGGATCGAGATGCTCAAGGTAGTAGTGAAGCAAGGCATGCCCTGCTTCATGGTAGGCGGTTGCTCTCTTCTCCTCATCTGTCATTGCACGACTCTTTCTTGCAACACCGAGAAGAATCTTGTCCCGTGCCTCTTCCATCTCGCTCATGCCAACTGTGCTCTTGTTCTTCCGTGCTGCAAAAAGTGCGGCCTCATTGATCAGGTTTGCCAGATCGGCTCCACTGGTACCAGCTGACCCACGGGCAAGACGCTTAAGATCAACATCCTTTTCCAGTTTGATTTTCCTACAGTGAATCCTGAGAATTTCCTCGCGTTCCTTAATATCTGGTAGATCAACTACGACCTGACGGTCAAAACGACCAGGACGAAGCAAGGCAGGATCCAATACATCAGGACGGTTGGTGGCTGCCATCACGATGACTCCTGTGGTGGTACCAAATCCATCCATCTCCACAAGAATCTGGTTCAATGTTTGTTCTCGCTCATCATTTCCTCCCCCAAGGCCACCTCCACGAGTACGACCAACGGCATCAAGTTCATCAATGAACAAAATACAAGGAGAATGCTTACGGGCTTGTTCAAACAGGTCACGCACGCGGGCAGCACCCATACCTACAAACATCTCAACAAAGTCAGATCCACTGGTATGAAAGAAGGAAACCCCACTCTCACCGGCAACTGCTTTAGCAAGCAAAGTCTTACCGGTTCCTGGAGGACCTACAAGTAGAACACCACGGGGGATTTTTGCACCAACCTTGGTGAAGTGGTCAGGATGCTTGAGAAATGAGACCACCTCCTCCAATTCATACTTTGCTTCTATCTGACCAGCTACATCCTTGAATGTAGTCTTCGTGTCAGTCTCCATGTATTCTTTCGCCTTGCTCTTGCCAAGCGTTGACATCATCTTTCCGTTCAGCCCGCTGGACTGACGATACAACATGATGGTAAATCCGATGAAGATAATCCAGGGAAGTAGTTGCAACAGTACTTGCAGGAAAGAAATCTCCTGTACAGAACCTGTTACTGAGACACCCTGCTGTTTCAGTGATTCGAGCAACGTCTCATCAAAATAAGGTATCCTGGTCTGCGCTGTAAGTCCATTCTTCAATGCAAACCGAATCAGGGATTGCTCCTTGATCTCGACCTGCGTTACCTGGCCGGAATCAACATAAGAGATAAAAGTGGTGTACGGCACTGACTGCTCAGCACCTGCGGCACTATCAAAAAACATATAGGCAAACAGGATTGCCAAGGTGGCAAACACTATCAGGGCAAAACGATTTTTCGGATTATTCGGGGTCATGAAAGGTGGCTTTTTGTCATTCTTGGGAGGACCTTGCCAATACTGGTTGGGATCCTGGTTGTCCGACTGTTTGTCCGGTCCGTTCTCTTGGCTATCTTTTCTCAATTTCACTGTCATTGTTCCTTTATTCTACTACTATATATATTTGTCAATCTTCGGGCAAGGGGAGCCTTGAAACGGCGTGCCAACCGGTCCCTACCACCATACATACGTGCAAAAACCGCTACAACACCACTACGGTCGTACAAGAGAGGAACCGTTGGATGTTTGCTCTTGGGAATACGGTACGAGGAGAGCAACTTGGCTATAGAAACCCTACCAGCTTCCAGATCAATCCAATCACCATCTTCAGCTGAGCGTATAACCGCATGATCAAGAGCATCTGCATCAATCCTCAGCAATCTTGTATCTGTTTCTCCTTGTAGCGTATCGATACGAAACACTATTTGCCCAGGCAGCAAAATCTCTTGTTCATTACCAGGATGCATCAAGGGAAACAGAAAATGGGGGTCCTGAGCGACACGGCTCCAAATAACCTGTCCATCAGAAATCAGCACACTGCTGCTTCCAGCCTCAATATGTAAACGGCTGGAGAGTGTACTGGCATCAAGGTGTTCCTGCAACCGTGCAATCATAGCCTGTCGAATACGTTGTGTCTCAGAAGTGCAGACCTCTGCGTACAGGCGATACAACAATCTCTCGCGCATCTGTGGCATCACACCGTGATACCAATCTAGGGTAAAGCGGACCTCACTCGTGAGTATGTTCACACATGAGAGAGCCTCATCTTCCAAATTCTGCAATACCCCAGCAATATCGGAAAAGCGCCTAGACATGATTGAAACTGCATCGTAGGCGTTTGGAAAGAGTGCGAGGATCTGCGGCTTAATGGTATGACGTATCTTATTACGCAGATAGTCATCTTGGTCATTTGTTGAATCCTCTGCCCACTGGAAACCTTCAGCCTCTACATAAGCTCTGAGGGTACGATGGGGAAGCGTAAGCAAAGGTCTGATCAGTGTGGCATTACCAGTAGACTGTGTGTAGATAGCCGCACCTTTGAGAGAAGAGACCGAGGCTGCCTGAAACAGTCGCATCAGCAAGGTCTCCATCTGGTCGTCAGCATTGTGTGCAGTAGCAAGATAGGTACAACCATGGTTACGACATGCAGCGTACAAAGCCTCATAGCGCAGATTTCGTGCAGCAGCTTCAATACCTTCCCCATCTCTTTGAGCGCGCGCCTCAACACTTCCCCCACCCAAATCAAGAACCTCAAGACCATATCCCAACCGTTGGCAATTCTCAAGACAAAGCTGCAACTCCTGGGACAGCTCTTGTTCTGAACGCAACCGATGATTGACGTAAAAGACAGAAACCTGCTCTTTCGGCAACAAGGCCGAGAGCCCGATCAGCAAGGCAAGAGAGTCACTGCCACCTGAAAAGGCGACAGCGATATGCGTATCCCCTGGGATGTGGTGAGAGGAAAAAAAATCTTGGATTGTCTTAGGAACGATTGCGTCTATTGTAGGCAAGCATTACCTCCTCCGTTGACTTTCCACTGATAAGATCCTGCAGTGCTGAGGAAGCAAGCATGATTCCTTCCTGTAAGGCAAGAGATGAATCACGAGAGAGGACATGGTCCACCACCGACACCCCTTCATCAGGCCTACCGATGCCAATATAGATACGGGTGAAGTTGCTGCTGCCCAGCGAGCTGATAAGACTCTTGAGGCCGTTATGACCAGCACTGCTCCCACCCCTTCGGATTCTGATCAATCCAGGAGGGAGGTCCATCTGATCACAGACTACCACAATTTCTTCTGCTTTCACATCAGGGAAGTAACGCATGACTTCCCCACTCTTATTCATATAGGTTAGTGGTTCAACCAAGGATACAGAACTCCCCACTTTTGCTTGTCTATAAAGACGAAAACAGCGTTTTCTCAGGCGAACCTGAAAAAACGCTGCACAAGCTTCCACTGCATCGAATCCGACATTGTGGCGGGAGTTTGCATACTTGGAACCGGGATTACCCAGACCAAGAATCAACTGCATTGTTACCCCTACTCTTCCTCGGAAACAAGTTCTGCTTCTTCTTCCTCAGCAGTTTCGACAACCTCAGCCTTTACTCCCTTGACGGAAGCAACAGTCCTGGACATGTCTTCAAGAACCTTGATGGTTTCTGGGAACGTCATGTCGCTCAAGTGCAATGCCTGGTTGATCTCCAAGTGGCTTACATCAGCTTCAATTGAATCGGGAAGATCTTTTGGCAGACACTCAATCTCAATTTCATGGAGAACCTGGTCAAGGACTCCACCCTCTCGGGTCCCAATGGGGCTTCCCTTGAGAACAACAGCGACCAAGGTGCGAAGGGCTTGACCACGAGTAACCTCATAGAAGTCAACGTGCTTGATCTCTCCGCGCATCAGGTCTTCCTGATAATCCTTCAACAATACTTCATAGTGCTTTCTACCTACAGCAATCTTCAGCAATGCCGTCTCTGAGAAGTGACGCATCTTGTTGGTGAATTCACGGGCATCAAGGGCAATGTGCACAGGATCCTTCTTGCCATAGATAACGGCAGGGATCTGGCCGCCACGAAGCAGGCGACGAGCGCCGGCACTACCGAAATCTTCGGTTCTTGGTTTAGCTTTCAAGCTTCTGTTGATGTCAGACATACATACTCCTTGTACTCTCATTGGCGCATCGTAACTATATGATGCCCAATTACCATAACATTTGGATATTTAGAATACCACTAATGTGGGAGTATAGAATGTTTTGGCGTACCAACACAAGTACTCCACGCAAACAAAATGAGCAGCCCAAAAAACAGGACTGCTCACTACTGGGAAGGAGGGATTCGAACCCCCGATGCCGGCACCAAAAACCAGAGCCTTAACCGCTTGGCGACTTCCCAACAACGGAAATGACAGTATACCATATTCCCAAGTTTGTCCAGCGAATTGCTATAATTCCTTTTTTTCTGTTTCCTGGGGAGCTTCCTGTGCTTCCTCAGAGTCATATGCATCCATTACCACTTGCTGCAAATGATCTCTGAAATCGCTGCTGATCGGATGGGCTACATCCTTGAATTCCCCATTGGCCAACTGCCTGCTCGGCATGGCAATGAAGTCTCCTTCCCTGCCCTCTATAATCTTGATATTGTGCACCACAAATTGATTGTCAAACGTTACGGTCACATAAGCCTTCAATTTACCTGCTTGACTGACTTTTCGTACTCGAACCTCTGAAATGTCCACAAGAACCTCCAAACAACCTTTATCTTATTTTCATAACTAAACCGGTTTTCCAGCTCATTACTCCAGCCCCAAACCGCGCCTGTATCTCATCGTAAACAGCCTGTACTTGTTTCGTATCATCACTGACGAAAAACCAACAAGCACCGCTGCCTGTAAGACTACAATATCCATGGCTAGTACCGCTTAGCTGTCCGAGTTGGCCATAGAAGTCTTGGTGCTCCACACCTTGTTGAAAATCATTATACAACAAACTTTTCCATACCGCAGGTGATTTCTTGAAAACTTCTTCAATCTCCTCACCTGTAGGCCCCAATGTGACCAGACTACCGCTGCGAACCTCGTCTAGCCTGGCGTAGGCAGATGACGTAGATGTAGCAAAGGAGGACGGCATCACCAAACACAACGCCAAATCCCTCTGCTGTATAGGTGTGATCACTTCTCCCCTACCAGTCACGATTGCGCAGCTTTGAGAAGAAAGGAAGAAGGGAACATCACTTCCAACTTGCAATGCGATATCAGCTAGGGATTTCTCGTCAAGAGCAGCTTCTCCAGCATATTCCTGCAACAGAAGCAACACAGAAGCAGCATCACTTGAACCACCACCCAAACCAGCCTGAGAGGGAATACGTTTCTTGCAATCTATCTGTAAAGAGAGGGATAAACCTGATCGCTCACACCATAGGCGGGCAGCCTTGGTCATAGTATCCTCTCCATCAAGTTGAAACGCTTCCAATCCAGTTACTTCTACCTTGAAATTGCTCTTCCCCTTTACCGTGATGGATACATCATCGGCAAGATTCACCAAGGCAAATAAGGAACGGATGGGATGATACCCATCTTGAAACGGTTGGCCAACGGCCAGATGTAGATTAACCTTGGCAAAAGCAGGACGCACAAGTCTGGTATCCATGTCCTACAGAGTATCAAAGCCAATGTTGATTGTCTAGTAAGATTTTTTCATAATTGTAAGCTTAGAGCCCTTTTTTTCGGGAATTACATTTCTAAAAGTGACATATTCACCTAGGATACAAAACAAATCTAGAATACAAGCTTATGCATCTTTCCAGAGGCCAAGGGCAATGAGTTGTTCTTGGGTTTTCTCTTTCCAATTCCTGTTTGCTTGAGGGTTGGCTGGACTGGGGTGAATGATGGACCCTAGTATATATTCACTATCGGGCAAAACCACCTGCTGCAACTTTTTCAAGGCGTACTTTCCTACTCCTATAAGATAGGTCGGTTCCAATAAAGTAATAAGGTCCAAGAGATACCGGTCACAGATCGCCTCAAGAGCCATCCTCTCTACTTTAGGAAGCTTGTCAGGAGTAATATTCTTAGCGAATTTGGATCGTTCCATGAAGGCCAACGGACAATAATTGACGATGGCTATTTCCTTTGAAAATACATCAGCGCTTGTATAGTGTTCTTCCATCAATGCCCACAAGCGCTTTCCGCTGACCTCACTTCGCTGCATAGACAATCCAAGCACCGGACGTGATGGATGCTCGATAGAGGGTTTTTCTATAGGTTCATCGAGCTTGAGAAACTGCTTCACTGCACCCACTTCACCAAAAGGGATACCATTTTGTGCCATACCGAAAGGACCGGGATTCATCCCCAGCATTAGGGCCTGTACAGGATGAGAGAGATAGGTCTTTAGATAGGCTTCATGCATGTTCCAAGCATATTGCAATGGATTATAGATGTAAAAATCTCCACTGAATCGCAATTGCTCAACCTGCCAAGCAAACAGTTTTGTCCGTTGTACTATTTCTTGTGAGTAATTCTCCACCACTGTCCCCCTAGCACAAAAGCCGGTTTGTACCGTATGATACCCCAACATGGCACAAAAGGTTGAGAAACTCAAGGGAATCATTTTTGACAAGGATGGGACGCTGTTTGACTACGCCCAGGTCTGGGAGACTATCCTCAAGGAGGGTATCGCCCTTACCTTCAACTCAATGGGGAAGCAGCATCATCAGACTGCCAAACAGGCAATGTTGAGCCTTATGGGCATCGACGAAAAGGGGCAGTGCATTCCCCGTGGCTTGGTGTTCACTCATCGCAGGGTCCAAATTCTCAGAAGATTCCTGCTCTATTGCATCCGATATCGTGTAAACGCAATAAAGGCAATCAAAGGGTATAATAGAAGTGTCAAGCACAGTGAAGTCCTGCTTAACGAAAAACTCAAGCAGATGGATTTCTCTGTCCAACAACGCTTGTTCAGACGATTGAAGGAAGAGGGATATCACATTGGTGTTATAACCAGTGACAATGCTTCCTCAACCAACCTGTTTCTTTCCTTGATGGGCTTGGAAAAAATGGTGGATTTTATAGCCAGTAGGGACAGCAACTATCGCAGAAAACCCCACAGTGAAGCCTTCAATGCATTCTGCACACAGGCAGGAATCAATCCCTCCCAGGTGGCAATGGTAGGAGATACTTTCACTGATATGCTGTTTGCAAAACGGGCTCAGTCAGGCTATCGCATAGCAGTTCTCACCGGAAGCAATGACAGGAGAAGGCTGGAAAGACTGAGCGATGTTGTGTATGAGGATATATCTTTCCTAGACACTGATAAGAGACTATTCCCTGCCCAATAGTACGTTTTAACTAAGAATACAATCATTTCCTCTCAAACAATTTAGGCTTTTCTTGACAAATAGAGACCTTTCTGTGAGAATAATCGATAGATTCATATGAACTGTATCTAGTAGATTTCTATCATTCGCATTTCTTTTGGAGATTTCCCTATCATGAAACATTCCTGGGATGACCTTGACCAATATCGCGGTGTGCTGTTCGAAGGACAGTGGCCGACTATCATTGACCTATTGCTGATTACAGAACAGAAGTTTGGAGGGCGAAACGGATTCACTGTTTTCAACCCCGACAGGAAAACCCTTTCATTCTCTGAAATTCTCCAAGAAGTCACTCGAGTCAGTTCGTATCTACAGCAATGTGGCATAGTAAAAGGTGATCATATAGTTATCAACGGGAAAAACAGTCCTGCTTGGGCTATTGCCTATCTGGCAACCCTTCATGCAGGTGCAATCGTTGTTCCCCTGGACAACCAGATGAATACTGACCGTGTTGAAACACTCAGCAGTTTTGTGAAGGCCTCTTTTATTTTTGCTGACAAGAATGTTCTTGAATCACTCGACACACAGAAAGAATGGTTCAAGGAGTTGAAGGGGAAAGCAACGCTCCTGGGTGAGAGCAAAACATTTCCAAGCATTTCCACTCTGCAGTCGAAGAAAACGTATAACCGTATACCGAGCTCAGAACATGACATTGCTTCCATTCTTTTTACCAGTGGCACCACAGGCAATGAGAAAGGAGCCATGCTGACACACGCAAACATTGTAAGCGACCTCTACCAGGCATGTGATGGAACATTCCTCAGCCTGGATGAAACTGATGTGTTGTATGCACTCCTTCCACTGCATCACAGCTATTGCTGTACAGCAGTACTTCTCGAATCCATCAAACATGGAGCAGAATGTGTCTTTGGGCAGGATATTGTGGTAAGCAAAATGATCAATGACCTAAGAGAAGGCAAGGTTACCATTTTTATGGGAATACCGCTCCTATACAACAAACTGCTTGCAGGAATTATGAAGCAGGTCAAGAAAAAAGGATTATTGGTCAATACCTTGGTACATACAATGATGGTTATCAATGGATTCACCAAGAAACATTTGCATTGGAATCCCTTCAGGAAAACCTTCAATAAACTATTGCTCAGTAAGATTGGTTTGGATCGGAATAATTTCCTTATCTGTGGTGCTGGCCCGCTTGCTCCAAAGGTCTTCAAGCAGTATCAACAGCTTGGCCTCGATTTCATCCAAGGCTATGGGCTTACCGAAACGAGTCCAATCCTTACACTCAACCCAATCAGCCACTTCAAAGTTGAATCCGTTGGTATGGTTTTCCCCTTGGTGGAGATGAAAATCGCAGAACCTGATGAAAACGGGGTAGGAGAAATCCGGGTCAAGGGCCCAAACATCACCCAAGGTTATTACAACGACCCGGTCCATACCGCTGAATTATTTGATGAAGAAGGCTACCTGAAGACAGGTGACCTTGGATACCTCGACAAGGAAAACTACCTCTATCTCAAGGGCAGGGCAAAAAACATCATTGTCACCGAAGGTGGCAAGAATGTTTATCCTGAGGAGATTGAGGATCTCTTCCAACTATACAACCAGGTGGAGCAGATACTCATCCGTGGATACCAAGAAAAGAAAAACATACCCAGCGAGTTGATCGAGGCGGTGATTTACCCCAATGCTGACTACTACAAGGAGCATACTTTTTCCATGCAGGAGGATCTTGAGCGGGTAATCAAGGAAGTCAATCAACGTGTTTCAGGGTATAAGAAAATTACCAAGCTCACGATTACCAATGAGCCGATGGACATGACAAGTACCAAAAAGATCAAGCGCAACAAGGTGACTGCATAGTAGTTTCATGGTACTATAACCTCATGAAAACACTCATTTCCAACGTACTCATCATTCCGATGACCAAGGAAGGTTTGAGCCTTCGTGGTGATATCGGTATCGATGGGAAACATATTGTATTTGTCGGGACAGGAGACCCCTCCTTCAAGGCAGACCGTATCATTGATGGATCCTCATTCCTGGCAATGCCTTCCCTGGTGAATGCCCATACTCATTTGAGCATGGAGCTGATGCGCAATTATAAGGACTCCCTGCCAACCTTGCAGGCATGGCTTGCCGAGATCTTCCCGATCGAGGGTAAACTCACTGCTGATGACGTACTTGCTGCCAGCCGTCTTGGCATCATTGAGCTTATCCAGAGTGGGTGCACCATGTTCACTGATATGTACTTTGAACCCCAAGCAACTGCACAGGCTGTTATTGAGGGTGGTATCAGGGGAAGTATAGGGGTAACGCTGTTCGGCGATCTTGAAGAGAACAAAGCCCGGGTAGAGGAGCGGGAGGAATTGCTTGCTCCCTACGTTGCACAAGCCGAAGGCCGTCTCTCTCTCAATGTTGCTCCTCACGCCATCTATACCTGTACCCAGGAAACCTACCAATTTGCAGCATCCTGGGCGCGACAACATGGTAGGGTATTCCATACACATCTCAGCGAGACCAAGAAAGAAGTGGATGACTGCATTGCACAAACAGGGTTGACTCCCCCAGCCTATCTCGCAAAGATCGGCGTCTTGCAGGATGTTAAGAGCATGCTGGCCCATTGTGTTCACTTGAGTGATGAAGATATAGACCTTCTCAAGTCGTTTGACACCACCATCGTGCACAACCCAAGCAGCAATCTCAAACTATCCAGCGGCATTGCTCCGATAGCCTCTTATCTCCATGCAGGAATTCCAGTTGCACTCGGCACCGATGGGGCGAGCAGCAATAATAATCTCAACATGGTAGAGGAGATGCATATAGCCAGTCTCCTGGGAAGAGTACTGGAAACCGGCGGGGAGAAATTAACGCCCTACCAGGTATTGGAGATGGCAACCAAGCATGGTGCCGATGCCCTGGGTATTGGTGATACGATAGGAACACTTGAAGCCGGCAAGGAAGCAGATCTTCTCCTCATTGATTTGAAGAAGAGCCACCTTACCCCGCTTAATGATCCATTCAGTGCATTGGTATATTCAGCACAAAGCTCAGATATCGATACTGTTTTCTGTCAGGGAACCATTCTCATGGAACAACGCAAAGTGCAAACCCTGAATGAGCATACAGTGATTGATGAAGTGCAGAGAATATGGGCTGATGTGCTCAAACGCTAGCAAGGAGAAGGACATGGATGAATCATTTGTAACACTTATATTCAAGAACAACACACTTACGTTGCTCGATCAACGTATATTGCCAACTGAAGTATCATACGTGGATTGCAAAACCTACGAGGAAGTTGAGTTCGCCATTAGGGATATGATCGTACGAGGAGCTCCTGCTATAGGAGCCGCTGCAGCATATGGAGTGTATTTGGCAGCACTCCAATGCCCGGAAGAGAAAGCATTCATGAAAGCCTGTGAATTCCTCAGCCTGGCCAGACCTACCGCTGTCAATCTTGGTTGGGCAATCAATCGAATGCTGGCAACCTATGAACATAATGAAAAACAGCCAAGGGAAGCACTCCTAAAAGCATTGCTCGCTGAATCTGATGCTATCAGGGAAGAGGATATCAAGACCAACAAGCAAATGTCCCGCATCGGCGCGGCAGTAGTTCCACATGGTGCAACGATTCTTACCCACTGCAATACAGGTGCGCTGGCCACAGCAGGCTGGGGCACGGCTTTGGGTGTCATCAAGACGGCGTTCTACGATAAGAAAGATATCTTTGTGTATGCCGATGAAACACGGCCGAGATTCCAGGGTGCTCGCCTTACCGCGTGGGAATTGATGGAAGCAAAGATCCCCTCCAAACTTATCCCGGACAGTGCCGCTGCGACACTCATTCGTGATGGAAAAATTGATTTGGTAATTCTTGGTGGGGACCGTGTAGCGGCAAACGGCGATGTGGCAAACAAGCTGGGAACCTTTGCCCTTTCTGTCATCTGCAAAGCGTATGGAGTACCTTTCTACAGCGTGGTCCCTATTTCCACCATCGATTTCTCAATTCCCGATGGATCCGCGATTCCCATCGAGGAGAGGGAAGCAGAGGAAGTCACCCATGTACAGGGAGTGCAAGTAGCCCCAAGTGGAATGGATGTCTTCAATCCTGCTTTTGATGTTACCCCTCACCAGAATCTCACGGGAATCATAACAGAGAATGGTATCATCTATCCTCCTTTCAAGGAGAATATTGAACGACTTAGACGAGGAGAAACGCTTTAGAAGCTTACAGGCAGTGGATATCCGTTCCACTGCCAATTTTTTTTATGTTTTTGGACAGGAGTGATTTTGTGGATATGCCAAAAAGTAAAACCATCCATTGCGGTCCTCCTCAGTCATTTTAATCATGCCATGCCATTTACGCATACCGCAAAATCCCCTACCCTATTTTTCGGTTTTACTAAAGGCTTTACCAATTTATCCAATTTCTATACCATAATATTCATATTATGTATATTTATACAAACAGAGGAGCAATACCCAAATGCACGAAGCAACACAACAAATCTTGGATCACGTAAAGCAAGTCGATCCCAACCAGCCGGAATTTTTTCAAGCTGTAACCTCATTCATGGCCTCAATCGATCATTTGGTGGATGATCTGCCTCAGATTGTATATCACAAGGTCCTTGACAGGATGGTTGAACCAGAACGTGTCATCATGTTCCGCGTTCCCTGGGTGGATGACGATGGACAGCTGCAGATCAACCGCGCATTTCGCGTTCAGATGAATAGCGCTATTGGACCTTACAAAGGTGGATTGAGATTCCACCCCTCAGTGAACCTGTCTATCCTGAAATTCCTCGCATTCGAGCAGACCTTCAAGAACAGTCTGACCGGACTGGCAATGGGTGGTGGTAAAGGCGGAAGCGACTTCAACCCCAAGGGAAAGAGCGACAACGAAGTTATGCGTTTCTGCCAGAGCATGATGACCGAACTTTCACGCCATATTGGCGAGGATACTGATATTCCAGCAGGTGATATTGGGGTTGGTGCCCGAGAAATCGGATACCTCTATGGGCAATACAGAAGAATGAAAAACCGCTCCGTCGGTATCTTGACTGGTAAGGGACCCACCTATGGTGGCTCCTATATCCGCCCAGAAGCAACCGGGTATGGTCTGGTATATCTTTCAGCCGCCATTCTGGAAGGCAAGGGAAAGAGCCTTCAAGGAAAAACCTGTCTTGTCAGTGGCAGTGGAAACGTTGCACAATACACCGCTGAAAAGCTGTTGCACATGGGTGCCAAACCGATCAGCATGAGCGACTCTTCCGGCATTCTCATTGATCCTTCCGGAATTGATGAGAAGAAGCTTGCCTACATCAAGACTCTGAAAAATGTGAGAAGAGGAAGAATCAGCGAATATGCCCAGCAGTTCAAGGAAGCAACCTATATCCCCCACAATGGCTCAAACGATGCCAATCCTCTATGGGATGTCAAGGCAGACTATGCTTTCCCTTGTGCTACCCAGAATGAAATCAATGGGAATGATGCCAAGAACTTGGTAGCCAACGGGATTTCATTGGTAGGTGAAGGTGCAAACATGCCAACAACCTTGGAAGCTGATGACATCTTCAAGGAAGCAGGTGTTCTGCATGCTCCAGGAAAGGCAGCCAATGCCGGTGGTGTTGCAGTTTCGGGATTGGAGATGGCACAGAACAGCCAGAAACTCCAATGGACCCCTGAACAGGTAGACCAGCAGCTGCAGCAGATCATGAAAAACATCTACGCTTCCATCAGCCAGGCAGCAGATAAGTACAGCACACAGGATAACTTCGTCGATGGTGCAAACATTGCTGGTTTCCTGAAAGTAAGTGAGGCCATGATTGCACAGGGGTATGTATAATACTTCCATTGCTCTATTTTGAGGCAGGCTGAAAAGCCTGCCTTATTTTTACCTGTACCCTATTAGGAACAAAACCCACTATACTATCGGCGAATTCTAGGGTATCATGGAAGGCAAGGAGAATAGCTATGAAAGATCAGATTTTCTACATTTGTAAGCACTGTGGCAACATTGCCGTGAAGGTTGTTGACAGAGGTCCTAAACTCTCTTGTTGTGGCGAGGAGATGGCCCCCTTGAAGGCAAACACTGTTGATGCAGCCCAGGAGAAGCATGTTCCTGTTGTAAGCATTGAAGGGAACAAGCTGAGTGTGAATGTAGGTTCCGTGGATCATCCAATGACCCAGGAACACCACATCGAATTCATCTATGTCCAGACTGAAAAGGGTGGCATGAGAAAGGCTCTCCCTGTTGACGGAAAGCCACACGCAACCTTTGCACTCGATGATGACAAGGCTGTTGCTGTTTACGAGTATTGCAATCTGCATGGACTCTGGAAGGTCGATCTCTAGGATTGTACCAACGTTTCCACCAGTTTGGCTTCCAAAGCCAACAGTGATGCATCACCGATATTCCTCGCATTGCGGGGAATATCTATTTTTTGGTACAACAGAGGTTGTTTTGGATCACCCAGACAACACACTGCATCACCAAGCAAGAGGGCTTCCTTAGGGTCATGAGTAACAAACAACGTAGTCTTTGGACTCTCTTCCCATAACCTGATGAAAGCATGCACAAGAGCATACTTCAATTTGATATCCAAGCTCTGGAATGGCTCATCGAGCAACATGAGATTGCACTGGTGAGCAAAGGCCCTAGCGATCGCAACACGCTGCCTCATTCCACCTGAGAGCTGATGAGGATAGAGAGATAGACTCTCCTGCAAACCTACAAGATCAAGATAGTGCAAAGCACGCTCTTCTCTCTCTCGTCTCTCCTTGCTGGAGGTACGAAGGGCAAGTTCAACGTTCTCATATACGGTACTGGAGGGAAGAAGCCTGGGCTCCTGAAAGAGATAACTGATCACTCCCTGTTCCCCTACTTCCTTTTCAATTGTCCCTTCATCTGGCTGCAGCAATCCAGAAGCCATCTGCAGCAAGGTGGTCTTTCCTTCACCTGATGGCCCTACAACAGAGAGTATCGTGGAAGGAGGCACCTCAAGGCTGAAGTGATCAAAGACCTGGTTCTCACCGTATCGCTTGGAGATGTTCAGGAAACGCATGGGACCCTCCTTGCATCGAGGCGATGCTTCAGAGCACCGACCCCATCCACAACCAATGCGAATACCAGGTCTCCAAAAGCTGTAAGGAAAACAGCGATCAAGGTCCAGGAGAGCACCTTGTCAGTCTCCAGCTGTACCTGGGCAAGTTGCATCCTTGAGCCCACTCCATACTGGGGAACCGTCAATACCTCTGCGGCAATTACCACTTTCCAGACCATGGAAAGCGCAGTCTTGGCACCAGTAACAAAGAAAGGAACCAAGGAAGGAATAATGAAATGTACGAGCTTTGTCTGTTTGGAGAATCCGTAGAGGTCACACATCTCGTCGAGATTGGAATCAAGTTGTCTCACTCCCATCTCCATCTGTACAAACATCACCGGGAAACCCATAAGAAAGGCTGAAAACAATGGTACCGTTCCACTGGAGAACCAGATAAAGGCAAGTAGAATGACGCTCATCACCGGTACCGCTTTCAGCGTAGTGACAAACGGTTTCAAGAAGGTGGAGAGCAAGGAGAACCTACCAGCAAGCACCCCAAGAATTGAAGCACTCACAAGAATGATCAGGAAACTTTCCAATGCCCTGATAACAGTGAACAGCACATTTGCAGTAAAGACCGGTTCACGTACCAAGCCAAGCAAGGTAGTAAAAACCGGTCCAAGACTGGGAAGCAGAATCTGACTATCGAGCCACATGGAGGCAACCTGCCAAATGATGAGCAGGATTGCCGAAGCCAGAAGAAGTATCAGATTCCGCTTCACATAACGCATGTGCTACTCCTTACAGATATAAATTGTCTGTAGGAACTGCTCCACCGATGGCCGCCGGGCTGAAGGAATGGAGGAACCTATAGTAGGCCTGTACTTCATCCTTGACTTCCTGGCTGCGTGCAAACACCAAGTTACAGAAAGGGATGGAGGGAGTTGCCAAGGCAGCTTTCATGATCCCTGCCTCCTCAATTGCCTTTCCAGCTGCTTGGGGCTCTGCATTAACCCATGCGACAGAATCTTCATAGGCTCCAAGAATGTCCTCAAGTGCTTCCGGGTGGTTCTCTGCAAACTGTTCACTTACCACCATAACACTCATTGGATAGTTTGCAACTCCAGAAAGTTCCTTATAAAGCGCTTGGACATCAACAACTTCTTTTGCGCGCTTGCTCCCATTGAGAATCATGGAAACAAACGGCTGAGGCAACATGACCAAGGATACCTTTCCTGCAATGGTCAGCTGTGCAAGCTGTGCTGGGCTGGCTACTGAATAGTCAAGGATTACATCCACTCCAGCCTCAAGACCGGCTTCCCTGAGCAGGAGTTGAGCCATCTGGTCGGGGGTGGAACCAGCACCGGGTACATGCACCGTTTTTCCAAGCAGGTCATCCACACCTTGAACCGACCCATCACTGGAAACCACACTGAGCATTCCGTTACCGATAACTGCAGCAAGCTTTATCTTGACTCCCTTGTTGTAGATATTCGCAGCAAGATTGGAAGGAAGACAGGCAAAATCGAGCTCCCCATTGGCCAAGCGGGCAACCACTTCATTGGGGGAAGGGAATACCTGCATTGCAATCTGAATGTCTTCGGTGATTCTTCCACCATTCTCATTCAGGGCAACAGAAGAAAATCCAGTAGGTCCGGCCATGACAGCGAACTGAACTTCCAATGGCGAGTCAACCGGAGTCTCAGCAACCGGTTGTGCCCCAATTGCCACCATGGCAAGCAGGGCTACGAAAACAAGACTGATTTTGTGTTTCATCACATATCTCCCTATGGAAAGAGGGGGTAATCCCCCTCCTTCACTTATTCTACACTGATACGGAAATACCGCTTCTTTCCAGCACGGAGAATCAATTCCCCATACTCATCCAGATAGGATGAGTCGATGAGTGTCTTGGGATTCTCAATACGTTGTTCACCAATCCATGCGCCTCCACCTGTTACCAAGCGGCGGGCATCACTGTTGGTTGCAGCCAAGTCAGTCCGGCTGAATAGATCCAGCACACCAATACCCGAGTCCAGCTCTGCCTTGCTGATGGTCAGTGAAGGCATGCCTTCGCGGCCATCAATGCCCAGATTGGCTCCATTGAACATTGCCTTTGCTGCTGTTCGGGCCTTTTCGGCTTCCTCTTCCCCGTGAATGATCTTTGTCTGTTCATAGGCAAGACGGTCTTTTGCATCGTTGATGTTGACGTTCTCGCCCTCATACTGGGCAATCTCCTCAAGAGAGAGGAAGGTAAAGAGCTTGAGGAACCTTACCACATCTGCATCGTTGACATTTCTCCAGTACTGGTAGAAATCATAGGGGCTGAAGAGTTCGGGATCGAGGAAAACCGCACCCTTCTCGCTCTTGCCCATCTTGTGTCCATCTGCTCGCGTGATTAGGTTGAATGTCAAACCATAGCATTCAGGACCACCAAGTTTTCTGATCAACTCGATACCACTGACAATATTCCCCCACTGATCATCTCCTCCGATCTGAAGGCGGCAGCCATGATCACGATTGAGGATATGGAAATCGTAGGACTGCAGAAGCTGATAGTTAAACTCAATGAAGGAAAGTCCACGCTCGAGACGCTGCTTGTATGATTCAAAGGTGAGCATCCTGTTCACCGAGAAATGCTTTCCGATTTCACGGAGGAAGGTGATATAATTCAATCCATTGAGCCAGTCTGCATTATTCAATGCAACAGCTTTTCCTTTTCCACCCTCCGGCTGCTCGCTGAAGTCAACAACGGTACCCAGCTGTTCCTTGATGGAGGCACAGTTCTTCTGAATCTGCTCAACAGTGAGCATCCTTCGCATCTCTGTCTTCCCTGAGGGGTCCCCGATCATGGCAGTGCCACCACCGACAAGTGCGATTGGATTATGCCCGGCGTTCTGGAGATGGTGCATGGCAAAGAACGGCACCATATGACCGATATGAAGGCTCTTGCCTGTTGGATCTGCACCTACATAGAACGTTACAGGGCCTGCATCCATCAGGTCACTGAGCGCATCGTAATCGGTACATGCTTTGACGAACCCTCGATCGATCAGGGTCTGTAATGCTTTATTCATTGTACTACTCCACTCGCTTGTATGCTTTGTTTGCTTCCTTGATTGTGGCAACCAATTCCGAGATGCTTACCCTACTCTGTTCCATACTGTCCCTGTATCGAAGGGTGACTGTATTGTCTTCCAGAGTCTGGTAATCAACGGTAACACAGTATGGGGTGCCGATCTCATCCATTCTTCGATATCTACGCCCGATAGCACCACTGACATCGAAGAAGGTTGAGAAGTCATCTCTCAGTTCCTTCTCAAGCTTGGAAGCAAAGTCCGCGATTCCGTCCTTCTTGACC
Source organism: uncultured Sphaerochaeta sp. (assembly GCF_963676285.1). Taxonomy (NCBI): domain Bacteria; kingdom Pseudomonadati; phylum Spirochaetota; class Spirochaetia; order Spirochaetales; family Sphaerochaetaceae; genus Sphaerochaeta; species uncultured Sphaerochaeta sp. Next base: position 2,815,345 of record NZ_OY781063.1, on the reverse strand, counting down.
AGAGGAAGAACCGCAACAGTAACAGGAGCAATGTTCGGGTGGAAGTGCAGCACCGTCCTGACATCCCCACCTTCCAAGGTCTCTTCCTCATATGCATCGCTCAGTGCCATCAATACATTACGGGTCAAGCCAGCCGAGGTTTCCACCACATAGGGAACATAACGTTGGTTATCCTCAGGGTCGAGATAAGTGAGATCTTTCCCACTGAACTTCTGATGCTGTCCCAAGTCGTAATCTGTCCGGTTATGAACACCCTCAAGTTCCTGCCAGCCCATGGGGAAAAGGAACTGAATATCATAGGCATCCTTTGCGTAGAAAGCCAGTTCGTCTGGGCCATGCTGATGCCACCTGAGGCTGCTTGGCTTGATACCCATCTTATGATAGAAAGCCATCCTCTGTTCACGCCAATAGCCGAACCATTCCTCATCTGTCCCGGGTTTGCAGAACCACTGCATCTCCATCTGCTCGAATTCGCAAGAACGGAAGATGAAATTCTTCGTAGTGATTTCGTTTCTGAAGGACTTGCCTACCTGTGCAATTCCGAAGGGAACCTTCACGCGGCTTGAGGATACCACATTCTTGAAATCTGCATAGATTCCCTGTGCAGTCTCAGGCCGAAGGTAGATTGTAGAGCCCCCGTCCAGATTTGCGCCAATGTGGGTCGCAAACATCAGGTTGAAATTCCTTGGTTCAGTAAAACTATCGCGGGTACCACAGGTAGGACAAGCGCCGCCGAGATCAATCTGATCGGCACGGAATCGAGACTTGCACTGCTTGCAGTCAACCATGGGGTCACTGAAGTTGGACACATGGCCACTTGCTTCCCAGACTCGGGGGTGCATGAGGATGGAGGCATCCAATCCTACGATATCATCATGGATCTGGGTCATCTCTTTCCACCAGAAATCGCGGATATTGTTTTTCAGCTGAACTCCCAGTGGCCCGTAGTCATAAGCGCCATTCAAGCCACCATAAATTTCACTTGACTGAAAAATAAACCCACGTCGCTTACATAAGGAGACAATCTTATCCATCGTTACTTCTGCCATTTGCTTATACCTCTCTCTTCAGCACGTCCAACGCTGTTTCAATTCTTTTATATGTCTCTTCCTGGCCCAACAGTTTGATCGAGTCAAACAGGGGTAGGCTAACCGTACTACCGGTGAGGGCAACCCTTATGGGCATGAATACCCCGTTCACCTTGATATCCATTTCATCGGCCAGGGAAGCAATATCCGCTTCAATTTCCTCTTGCTCCTTGCTTGTATCAAACCCTTCCTTAAGCTTTGTATAAGCTCTCTCCAAGGCAAGGGTTGCAGTAGCCAGGTCCACCTTTTTTGCAGCGAACAAATTCACATCCTCATAGGTGGGTGTCTCAAAGAGGAACCTACTCAGATCTACAATGTCACTGAGTACCTTCAGCCGCTCTTTACTCACTACAGTGAGAGCAAGCATGTCGCGCTTCTCATCTTCCTGTAGGGGAAGCGTGACAAATCCAGCTTTCTCCATGTAGGGAAGCAAAAGAGCCAAGAGCTCTTCATCCCCTTTCTGACGGATATACTGTCCATTGAACCAATCAAGTTTCTTGTAGTCAAATATCCCAGGAGCCTTATTGATCTTCTCCAAAGTGAAAAGCTGCTCAAGCTCTTCCTTGCTGAAAAACTCCCTCTGTCCATCGTAGGACCATCCTACCATGCTTACATAGTTCATCAAAGCCTCAGGGAGGTATCCTTTCTCCCGGAATTCCCTCACAGCTGTCGAGCCGTGACGCTTGCTGAGCTTCTGTCCGTCCTTGCCCATAACCATCGGCAGATGGCAATACAAGGGAGGCTGCCACCCAAAAGCTTCATAGAGAATGATGTGTAGAGGACCGGAGGGAATCCACTCTTGTGCTCTCATGATATGCGTTATGCCCATCATGTGGTCATCTATGACGTTTGCCAGATGATAGGTGGGGAATCCATCGCTCTTGAGCAGGACAGGATCAGGACTGACATCCTTGTTCTTTCTAGAGATATCGCCCATCAGCACATCGTGGAAGGTTGTCTTACCCTCAGAGGGTACCTTCAAACGAATGACGGGTTTGATACCCTCATCCTCATACGCCTTTCGCTGTTCGTCAGTAAGATTACGGCAGTGGCGGTCATATCCCTGCTGCTTGCTCTTCTCTTTCTGTTGCTGTTCACGCAATGCTTCCAACCGCTGTGGAGTACAGTAACAGTAATAGGCCTTGCCTTCATCTACCAGCTTCTCTGCATACTGCTTGTATAGGTCGAAACGCTCGCTTTGGATATAGGGACCATAATCTCCGCCGACCACTGGGCCTTCGTCCCATTTAATACCCAACCACTCGAGCGTGTCATATAAGTCCTGCAAGGACTCGTCACTGTAACGCTCACGATCGGTGTCTTCCACACGTAAAATGAACTTGCCTCCGTTTGCACGGGCAAAGAAATAGTTGAATAATGCGGTCCTTACTCCACCGATATGTTGCAAACCGGTCGGAGAAGGCGCATAACGTACTCGTACTTCCATCAGGATACACTCCTCTCAATGCTACTGTTGTACCGTAAATCAGAGATTATAGCAACACAGATGACAGGACAGGAGTCCAGTATTTAGACACGTGTCCCAATAGTAGGCTTTCCTGTTGACCTTCTTGGCGTATTTCGATACGGTACACTCAATTGAACGGAGGAAAACAATACTGATTAACCCAACGATACCAGCCTTTTTTGCAGGGGGAAACACATCCCTCACAAACCTGTTTAGGTTGCCTGTTACCCTATTTACTACGTTATACACTTCCAAATATCTCAGCCCATTCAATCAGTTCTCCAGCTTTCCAACTGAACTGCTTTTCCTTCTTTTTTCCCTTATCAGTTTTCTACTTGCCTACAATATCCAAAGGACCTGCAGACCGCGTTATCTGCGCGAGCACGAACTCCTGGTAAGTGATATTCTTGCTCATGAGGAATTCCTCAAACTGAAAGAGTATCATCATCACGCAGGCCATATCTATGACCATGTCACCAGGGTAAGCTATATCTCATACCGTATCAGCAAGGCTTTAGGATTGGACTATCACGCTGCTGCACGGGGAGGATTGCTCCATGACTTCTTCCTCTACGATTGGAGGGAACGAAAGAGCCAGGATGAGAAGCGTTCTTCCCACGGAAAAGAACACCCTTATATCGCTTTGGAAAATGCACAGAAGTACTTCACAGTGAATGCAAAGGAAGCAGACATCATCGTCAAGCATATGTTCCCAAAAACATTCTCTCTTCCCAGATATCGGGAGAGTTTCATTGTAAGCCTCAGCGACAAGATCGCTGCAGCCTACGAATACAGCCAACGTATCAAACGTTCCTAACGTTCTCCTTCAACCCAGGAAACCACTGCAGCCATCGCCCTATCCTGTGCCTTCTGATTCTTGTCGTAGGGCATGAGGTGTCCGATATCTTCAATATGCAGGTGTTTATTTTCCCCTTTGCTCTTGCTGGCAACCAGCATACACGCTTCCTGGGGAATGGTGGGATCCTTTCCCCCGCTGATAGCCAATGTATCTGATCCTAGGTGATCGATGCAGGCAACCGCTTGCTTTCGTACCCGTTCCAACTCCCAAATTCCTGATGGAAACTGATAGGACCAATACTGGGATCCCAGATATGCATCGTCATCGGGATCTCCCTCATAGTAGAAGTGATATTCTGGATCACCCTGCCAAGAGACTTTGCGTTTCTTGATAAAATGCTTCAGCAACCAAATGGTCTTCCTCGGGATAGCAGGAATCACCAGAGCCGGAGCAAGCAAAACCAACGTATCGGCGGAAAATGCATCAGCAATAATGGTGGCTATTGCTCCACCCATGGAGTGACCAACCACAGAAACCTTCTCATACCTACTGGAAAGATGAGCATAGGCGTCATATGCAGTTCCAATCCAATCCTCTGCCTTGGAAGAAAGAAAATCCTTGTTGCTTGTACCATGACCCGGGTAACGGGGACAATAGACATCATACCCCTTCTCGAAGAGATCAATACCAGGCCTGATCAGCTCCCCCGGATATCCGGTGTATCCATGACAGAGCAACACGGCCTGCTCAGCTATCTCGTCATGGACCATTGCCCATGCCCTGGCACTTTTCCTGACAGGAGACTGGTCCTGATAGTACTTTGCTGAAAAATTGGGTACATCATAGGTTATATGCATAAGGCTTCCTCCTACCAACTCTGTTTTAAAAGGTTCAATAAGTCTATGCGGCTCCTGACCTGGGTCTTCCCATAGATGTTTGCCACATGGTTGTTCACCGTATTTGCGCTGATACCCAGTTCACTGGCAATCTCCTTATTGGTCAGACCTTTGCTGATCAACTGTATGACCGAGAATTCCCTCTCTGTTATATGATACTCCTCCAGATCATCAAGGCTCAATTCAGTCTTGGGTTTCTGGGCCTTATCATCACGACCTATCCTTACGAATGTAATGAACAGGAAGGTCATGATTGTGATGGAAAGAGCAAGGAAGTAGACCCCAAAAAGGAATGGCTTGAGTGCAGGAAAGAAAAGCGCCAACAGAATTGCCGGTACCATTGCTGCACTCACGATGATGATGGATAACGCCGAAGCTCTTGCAGTCTTGTTCTCAATCGTCTTGATGTTCCGCAACATGACTATCAAGCTGAAGCCCATGACGAAAACAAACACAAAAAGCATCGCTTGGTCCAATACCATCTTTCCTGTAATCTCCCGTGCGACCCCCAATCCAAGATAGATGGCAGCAAGTGAAAAAAACAATCCTTTATACGGATTTCTCCACGGGTGGGCTATCACCCAGGTTGTGAAGTACGGGATAAAGACAATAAGAAAGGCAAGATCAGCGAGAAACACTGAAGTGATGATAATCGAAACTACCGTATAGGCAACACCACTAAGGAACATTTGGCTGAGTACCTGTAGCGCCAACAACATCATACATCCCAGGAGGGATGCATGACAGATAATAAAATAGGTTGCCCATCGCTTTACGTTCGCAAGGCGGTACACAATGGCCAAGGCCAATGTCATGCACCCTAGACCGAACGCAAGCATGTAGACCAGAAGCAGGATTCCGCTCACTCTCCTATCCTTTATTCTTGTTCAGGCCCAGACGCTTCTGATTGTGTGTCAGATCAGCCAACCCACAAATATCGGTGATATCATTCAACAATGCCACCATGTTGGTAGGGGCCAACCCTACCTGCGATGCTGTGAGTGCATTATAGGAAGATGCATTCACGGCAGCCTTCGACTTCGCTGAATAGAGTTTAAGATGCAGGTCAAGTCCTTCATCCAAAAGATAGGAGGCATCACCTCTGAAGCCAGGAAATTGCTTAGAGAGAGCACTCTCGATCAGAGCAGGGTCATTCACGAAGCCCTTTGGAGACTGTAGGTGCAGTAGATACCAAAGAGGCAGGGACGGATTGTTCCAAGCCAGACGAACCTTTTTCTTCTCTGCAAGAGGCATTGCTTTCTTAACGTCCTGTACAGAAACATTCAGGTCTGCAAGTCCGAAGACCAACCATACGCTGCTGTATTTTTCCTTGTTCCTCATCTGCCCGGCCAAGGTGATCAAGTGGGCAAGATCCTTGTAATCAGGTTCCCATACCACCGTCATATTTGCATAGCGGCAATCCTTGCGCATTTGGGAAAAGTAGAGGGCTTCCGCCTCGGTTGCTGTCACCACCAGTACGGTCCTGCGTGGTTTTTGGGATATGCGTTTTCGTGCCATTATTACTCCTCCTTATCCTTGCTTGTGTCCACAAAAGAGAACTCAGAGAGAATCGGAAGAGCTCCGAATGCTCCATTCATGTACTGACTCTGTGTCTTGTCCTTGCTTCTTGAATACTTGAAATTGGCCAGACTGAAGTATACGGTGGCACTCTCACTGTTTTTCTCAGCGAAGTAGACACCATCACGCCTGAGCAATCCCGGCTTGAGCAGGGAGGGGTTGCAATCAACCACAAGCATCTGGGAACCATAGCCCAGGTTGCTTGCCTCAAATATTTCCACAACGTGACAGAGAACATCAGGATGCAACAGCATGCCGAAGTCATCGATTACCAGTGTCTGGTTCCGGGTGAAGGCATCAAAAAAGGCTACACCCATAAGACACAGGCGTCTGAGACTCAAACTCTCCAGGGAGAAATAGGAGGCATAGTGTTGTGTTACGTTGGTATGGACAAAGATAATTCTCTCATCCTTGACCCTGATGTCACGAATATCAGTGATATCAACACTCCAAAGGAAGTTGATCAACTGCTGGACCCACTCAGGATGTTCACTCAAGCGGTTGATGAGATATTTCTCGCTGATGTTTGAAACACCCATGGGAAGCAGATGAAGGCTGTCACTCAACCAGGCATAGAGCAAAGAGGTGGTATCACTTCCCTTCTGGGCAGAAGCACCCAGGAAAGAGTGTTTTTCGTCAACCTTCCCAACCAATCGCTTCTTATCACCGCGATACATCTTGCCCCATCGATACTTGTAGGTCAGTTCCTGATCATCAAGAAGGAGACTGTTCTCATCAACCTTTCTTTCAAACATCATCCGTTTTGAACGACCAATAAGATGGTAGAGGGATTCCTCGAAAATCTTTTCCCGGTCACTGACCAAGGTATACTGAGCAATGGTTGGCTCCCCACTCTCTTCATCACGGTCTACCAGCACTCTGATGATAATGGTTGCCGGCTGTCCTTTCTCCTCGGAATAGGCGAACGATGTACCACTGAGAATCTGGAGAGGGTTCTCCGTCTCCTCGGTTGCACATACAATACCTTTCAACGCTTCAAGTGCACGTACAAAAGTGCTCTTTCCAGCTCCATTGGGACCTACAATGGCTGCTGTCTTGATCAGCTTCAGTTTCTCAGTGACTTCGACAACTTTTGACTCAGGGAACCTATTATCCCTGACAGCTTCAAAAGAAATGGTTTGCGCAGACTTTACGGACTTGAAGTTCGCAATAGTCATATCCAGCAGCATACGCTACCTCCTCATACCCATAGGTGGATTCACCAAAGATTTTGCATACTCCGTCCCACTGATGGCCATTTCTCAATTGCATCCATCAAACGGGCCGGAAGGGTTTCATTGCCATGATTGTCTGTGGCGATCACATCAATCAAGCCAAGTTCCAAATAGGGAAGCGAAAGTCCGCTCTCCACAGCTTCAACGTTTGTCTGGAGTAAACAACCGAGAGAGCGCAAACGTTGCAACATTGCACTCTTTGGGGTCAACCAAAGATATCGTTCAACATGCGCCAAGAGTGGACGATAATGCATCTCAGTGAGTTGCTGCAACCGTTCCAACAATCTGGGCGGGGGCAAGGAGAGCCCAAACTCCACCAATGAAAACCTTCCGTCGATGGGGACCATCTTGAGGGTTTCCTGCTCACCTACAAAGAGCTCGCTGCCCAAGTAGGTCTTAATTCCCAAGGCCTCGGCTTCTTTCTTTGCCCACTCGTAGGTCTCTCTGAGCCCAGCGATGTTTGTGGTCACATACGGATTGTAGATATGGGGTGTAAATGCTATTGCTGTGACGCCTGATAGCTGATAGAGATTCAGCATTCGGATGAACTGTTCACGTGATAGGTAGCCATCGTCAATCTCAGGCAAAAGATGGCAGTGCATGTCACAGATACCCATAGACAAAACTCCTTGTCGTGATTATATCCGGAATCTTGAAAATGTGAAAGGATAAAAGGAGCATTGCAAGGAATTAGGCTATCAAACAGTGTCTAAAATTCAATCATCGGTTGTGCAGAGCGCTTTGCACCAGAGAGATGATGCTTTACCTCAGTCAGTTCACTGACCATGTCTACGACAGATATCAATTGAGGTGGAGCATTTCTCCCGGTGATGACGATATGGGGAAACCCTTCCTTATTCTTGTGGTCTGCAAGCCAGAGACAGACTTCCTCACAGTCAAGGTACCCAAGGGAGAGAGTGTACGTGAATTCGTCAAGGACAATCAGATCGTAGGAAGCGGAAGATATCCAACGCTTCACCTGCTGCCATCCTTTTTTTGCCAGCTCAGCATTCTTTGCATTGTTGTCCCCTTCCCAGGAAAAACCAGCACCAAACTGTTTCCATGGCACCTCAAGCTGCTTGAGAATACGGTACTCACCGCTATCCAGAAGAGCGGGGTCCTTCTTGATGAACTGGGCGACTGCACAACGTGCACCGTGACCCAAGGCACGAATCAACTGCCCCATTGCAGAAGAGGTCTTTCCCTTCCCATCACCAGTATAGACCAGAATTAGAGCGGATTGCATTGCTTTCAATTGCTACTCCATTACCATATATTGAGTCATCGTTACACCCTGTCCATCATCCACCGAGTCACCACTTATCTGCTGTTGGGCAAGTTGGTCCTGACTCAATGCTTGTTGTAGGATCAAGAGCGTATCATGGGCGCGTTTATCACCCGTTGAGTTGTACACATCATTCATAAGATCTACAGACGCCTGAAGATCTCCCAAGGCTGCAAGCATCAAGGATGCATTGTACCCACTGCTAAGCTGTCTTGCTTGTTGCCAGACTGACAAGAACTGCTGATATGCCCTCTGGTATTCGCCATCCTTGGCAAACTCATGAGCAAGATCTGCTGAAGCGAGCTTTTCCTTGTTTTTCATCAGTGAAAGATACCTGGTCTCCCAAGAGGGAGCTAGGTGAAGTGCCATCTTTTCAGCTGCTCGACCGATGATCTGTGAAAAGAGTGAATCAAAAGAGGGAGCCAGACCACTGCTGTAGTTCCTCTCATCACGATGGCTGCCATCTGGGGCATAGTACCGTGTCCCAATCTTGGTTTGCTTCTCTTCCTTGTCTGTAAAGCTTTCACTTGCCAATATTCTACCATCTTGCAAACGGGTAATAGTGTATGAAAGTCCAAGGGTTGCTTCCTGTACAAGGTAATACTCTCGCTTGGTGACTTGCTCACTGCTTACACCGCTACTATCGGTAACAAACTCCCGTCTATCAGTCCCCTCAACACGCTCTTCCATATCCATGTAGGAGATTTCACTACTCATGAGTAGATCAAAACCCTTGTCACGCATCAAGCGAACACTATCCTCTCCTACTTTGGAGAGACTGAGATAGGCATCGGTAGCCTCGGGAGCCAGTATCGAGAAATATCGGGTATCGCTCACTGCCTGCACAATCTTACGTGTTGCAAGGGAGGCAATACGCTCTGAAAGATTCGAATCATAGCCAGTGGAGAGCGTAAAATCAGTCTCTTGCAGGCCACTGACCCAAGGGCTCACAGGTCTTCCAAAGGGGAACCTATACATGGATGTTGAGGAAACGGCGAGACTCCTGCCTCCCTGTAGATCCACTTCGCCTGGGACCATATGTCGCAATTTCACCGAGGTTGCGCAACCACTGAGAATTATGACAATTACAAGCATCAGGAATACTGGTACCAACCGTTTCATCTTTTTTCTCCTTCTGCCAGGAGGTATTCTGCTGCTGCCTCCAATGCACGAACCATGCCAGCAGCATCGGCCAGATTCTTTCCTGCAATATTAAAGGCAGTTCCATGATCCACACTGGTTCTCAGGAACGGGAGATTCCAGGTTATTGAAATTGTCTGGTTAAAATCATAGGTCTTTGCAGCAATATGTCCTTGGTCATGATAGAGGGAGATCACTGCCCTATACTTGCCGACCCTTGCTTGGTAAAAGACTGAATCGGCTCCAATGGGACCGGCAACATTCACCCCACGTTCTCTGGCTTCCAGGATGGCAGGCTCGATAGCTTGCTCTTCTTCATCGCCAAAGAGGCCATGCTCTCCGCAATGTGGATTCAGACCCGCAACTGCAAGGCTGAGCTCATTTCTAAACGCGCCACCATGATTCTTTGTAATGGCATCACACTCAAGGATGGTCCTCAGCAATGACTCCTTTGTCACTGCATCACATGCCTGGCGTAATGAAAGATGCCTGCTATGGAAGAATATTTTCAATCCAAGCGTATCGAACATCGTTATTGCACGCTTGGTCCCGCTGAGTGCACTAAGAATTTCGGTGTATCCAATATGATCGACACCAGCGGCTTTCAAGGCTTCCTTATGAAGTGGTGGTGTTACCAAGGCATGAGCATATCCGCTGCTAATAAGACGAACCGCTTCCTCTACTGCATGGTAGGCCGCACGGCCACACATTGCCTGTATCTCTCCATAGCTGAATCGATGCATATCCAAGATATTCTGGGAGTAAAGGATATGACGACTTCCGCTTTCAATTGCACGAACCAATGAACCATCATCAACAACCACGGCATCAAAATCTGAAGGGATGCCTAAATCAGTAGATACCTTCTTCAAGATAGGTACATCACCGATAACTATCATCCCCATGGAAGGGGGAAGATCTACGCGTTGCATTGCCTTCAGTACTATCTCAGGGCCAATCCCTGCTGGGTCCCCAAGAGGGACAGCCAAATACCATCGTTTTGTTTCCATATTCGCATCATAGCAGTGTGATTCTTACCTGTCCATACACACAAACCGATACAACTAATTGACAACCTGATTACCTTCTCTTATGTTGGAGGTGTGGGATTTGAATCTGATTTCAAGGAGTAACGACATGGCTAAATACCGTGATGAAGAAGATGAGCTCGATGATGAGGAAGATCGTTATTTCAGCAGGCTAGAGGATGAGGAAGATGCTTATCTTGCCGATCTATTTGATGCTCCTGAAGTAATTGATTTCGGTGATGACGATGACGAAATGCTCGATGAGGATGAAGAAGACGACGACTTGCTCGATGATGGTTTCATGGTCGATGGAGATGAGTCCTACGAGGATGAGTTTTACGACGAAAATGACGATTTCGATGAGACGGACGCATTTGAAGAAGATGACTTTATCTAATCCAGAGTGACCCTGAAAGATCCCTCCCCGGACTCCCCGGGGAGTTTCTTTTTGCCTCATCACAAAAAAAAGTTCATGTTTCTATGAATAGATACTTGCGCTCCTTCAAGTTTCTATATATAGTAACGTCATCACAGAGGAGATTGACCATGAAAAGAATAAGTATCCTGCTTTTGACGTTTTTGCTTATCGGAACCTACCTGATTGCACAACCTGCCACTGAAACAGATCCCGCACCAGGGACAGAAAAAACCTATACCATCGGTATTTCCAAATTGGTCAGTCACCCTGCCCTTGATGCAATTGAACAAGGGATCATGGACCAGCTTGAGGCAAGTGATTTCTCTGTAACATTTGACAACCAGAACTGCAATGGCGAAATAGCAACAGCCATTGCCATTGCCCAGAAATTCAAGAGCGATGACAAGGATATCGTGGTTGGCATCGCTACCCCAGCGGCTCAGGCGCTTGCCCAGATCATCAAGGATAAGCCAGTGGTATTCGGGGCAATCACCGATCCTCTGGCAGCAGGCCTGGTTGTAGACTATTCGAAGACTGAAGAGACGAATATTGCCGGGGTCTCTGACCTAAACCCTCTTGAGCTGCAACTGGAGACCTATTTTTCTATTGTCAAACCAAAGACCCTGGGAATGATCTACACCAGCAACGAAGCCAATGGAGTGGTGCAGATGGAGATGGCCAGAGAAATCAGCGAAGCTAATGGTGTCAAATTTGTGGCAGCAGCAATCAGCAATTCAAGCGAGGTGAAGATGGCTGCCCAATCCATCATCGACCGTGTGGATGCAATGTATGTTGCAATCGACAACACCGTTGTCAGTGCCATTCCCAGTGTAAGTGAGGTATGCATGAAGGCAGGTGTTCCGCTCTTCAATACTGACACCACCAGCAGTGAAAACATCGACTTCCTGATGAGCTGGGGTTTCAACTACTACACTGTTGGGGTGGAGACCGGAAAAGTGGTTGAACGAATCCTACGGGGAGAAGACCCCAAGGATATCGGATCAATTTTCTTCGAGGATCCCGCCCAATTTGAACTATGGTTCAATCTCGATACCGCTGATGCACTTGGTATCTCCATTGACGAGTCATTGCTTGCCAATGCAAAGGTGATCATCAAGGATGGAAAGAAGCAATTGCAATAATAACGTAGATTCTCCTTGTAGTGTGAACCTGCCTCTTCGGGGGCAGGTTCCTTTTTGTTTTTGCGTAAATCCAGATAACACTTGTATATTATATGAATTATTATTCATTATTTTGTATATTCGGATTTACAAATCCAGAAATTCCAGCTATAGTTTTGCAAACGAAAAGGATTATCCGCTTGGAGGAATGATTATGAAAAAACTACAGCGTCCGATGCTCATCGCTCTCTCTCTGCTACTCTGTGTTGCACTCCCACTCTTCAGTGCTGGTCAGGCAGAACAAACCGGTCCACAACCGTACAAAATCGGTATTTCCAAACTGGTTACCCATGCTGCACTCGATGCAGCTGAACAGGGTATGATGGATCATCTTGCAACAACCGATCTTCTGGTGACCTATGACCATCAGAATGCAAATGGTGATATCTCAACTGCTTCCTCCATTGCCCAGAAATTCAAGAGCGACAAGGTGGATGTGGCCGTCGGTATTGCCACCCCTGCCGCCCAGGCACTTGCCCAGGTGTTTAATGAAAATTCCGGCACCCCGGTAGTATTCAGTGCTGTCACAGACTCAAGTGAGGCTGGCCTTGTAGCAGCAAATATTGCCGGTGTATCCGACAAGAACCCGGTCGAAGAACAGATCAAGCTCCTGATCGACATCACCGGTGCAAAGTCCATCGGCAATGTCTACGCTTCCGGTGAAGCCAATGGTGTCCTGCTCATGGAAATGGCAAAAGCCGCATGTGAGAAATATGGGGTAGAGTTTGTTTCTGCTGCCATTTCAAACTCCAGCGAAGTCAAAATGGCCACCCAGTCAATTATTGACCGTGTTGATGCACTCTATATTGCCACTGACAACACAGTCATCAGTGCCATCGCCTCAGTTGACGATGTTGCGAAGAAGGCCGGCAAGGCACTCTTCAGTGCTGATGCAAGCGGCATTGATGGTCTGAACGTCCTCGTCAGTCTTGGCTTTGATTACTACAACATCGGTGTCGAAACAGGCAAGATTGTTGAACAGATTCTCAGGGGAACAGAAGCCGGGGATATCGGAACGGTCTATATCACTGATCCCACAAAATTCCAGCTGTGGTTCAATCTTGATGCAGCGGACGAGCTTGGCTATACTATTTCGCAGGATCTGCAAGATGCAGCAGCAGTGCTCATTAAGGATGGTGTGAAAATTACCCAGTAATTGGGTCAATTGCAATCCCGCCGGAACTGTATTGAGCCGGCGGGTTTTTTCTGTGTAAGGGGTATTACATGCTTGAAGGAATTTTTGTAGATGGCCTGATCTTTTCACTCATGGTCATTGGAATCTTAATCTCATATCGGATTCTCGATATTGCCGATCTTACCTGCGATGGATCGGTAGCTACCGGTGCAGCAGTTGCAACCATGGCCATTGTAGCAGGCCTTCCCATCTTTGTTGCACTGTTGCTTTCATTCTTTGCAGGAGTGCTTGCCGGCATGGTTACTGCCGCCATCCATAATAAACTGAAAATTCCTGGCTTGCTTGCAGGTATTCTTACCATGACCATGTTGTATTCAATCAACTTGAGAATTCTGGGGAACAAGGCCAACGTCCCCTTGCTTCGCGTGGAGACCTTGTACTCAAAACTCCCCGAGGCATTCCAGTTCCTTCCCCCTGAATGGGCCAGTCTGGTGGGAACTCTGCTGGTGGTACTCTTTGTAAAGGTGCTCATTGATATCTTCTTCCGTACCGACCTTGGTGTTTCTCTCGGAGCAATGGGGGGAAACGAGCAAATGGTAATCAGCCAAGGTATCAACCCCGAAGTATTGAAGTTGATCGGCCTTGGGCTCTCCAATGGATTGATTGCTCTCTCTGGTGGACTGCTCGCCCAGTACCAGGGCTTTGCTGATGCAAATCTGGGAATCGGCATGGTCGTCCAGGGACTGGCAGCTATCATGCTGGGCGAGTTCCTCTTCTCTACCAACCGAATATCTCTGCTTACGCTAAGAGCCATCTTTGGAGCCATCATCTACAAAGCCTTG